>JBGTGN010000206.1:0-50037 GCA_041746715.1 Pirellulales bacterium
GGCGGCCCACCAGCCCCACGAGGCCCGAGCCAGCAGGCGTCCAAACCCCGCCCAATCGAGGTCACGGACGGCGTAGGCCATGAGCCCCACGGTGGCCGCCAGACGCACCGCCAGCCAGATCCAGCCCGGGATCCGGCGGCGCGAACGCAGGGGTTCCGCGGTTTCGTTGATGGTCATGGCTGGGGCTGGGTGCGACATCACGGCGGTCGCTACCCTAGCGGAAAACCCTGGAAGTCTCACAGTCGTCATGCCGAGCCCGAGCCTTGTCGAATGGATCGCCCTCTGGCCATGGGCCGAGGCGGCGATGATCGCCTTCGGATTCGCCTGGGGGGCGATGCTCGGGAGCTTCATCAATGTGGTGGTTCACCGCGTCCCGATCGGCGCGTCGATCGTCACCACGCCCTCCCGATGCCCCACATGCCACACGGCGATTCGCCCGTATGACAACGTGCCGGTGCTGGGCTGGCTCTGGCTCAGGGGCCGTTGCCGAAGCTGTCGAGAGCCGATCGCGGCGACCTATCCGCTCGTGGAGGCCGGATGCGGCCTGATTGTGATGGTGCTCGCCGCGAGCGAGCTGGTGGGGGGCGGTCGATGGCTCCCGGCGTATGCAGGCGAGTATCCAATCGGCATCGATCGCCTCTTCCGCGGAGACTGGTGGCTGCTTGCCGCCTGTGTGCTTCATGCTGCCGTGGTGCTCACGGTCGTCACCTGGAGCCTTCTCGATGGTGTCGGCTGGCGGGGCCGCGCAAAGCACGCCGTGATCGTCATCGTGCTGGCAGTGGCAGCAGCGTCCCTCGTTCCCTCGGCAAGGCCACCGGCGATTCAGGATGGCATCACGCTGCCGGCGGTCGTGGAGTCACTCGTGGGCGTGGCCGCGGGAGCGATCCTGGGGCTGGCGGGCCGCGGGCAGGGCGTGCGGTGGGGCCTGCCGCTTCTGGGAAGTGTCCTCGGATGGCAGGTCGTGACGCTCGTAGCAATCCTGACGGCCGTGACCAACCTTGTCTGCGCGTGTGCGTTTGGCCGCGGGCCAGCATCGCGGTCTGGCCTCGTCCTCGCGGTGATTGGGACGCTCGGCCTCTCGTTTGGCGATCTCGTGCGACAGTTCGTCGGATGGTAACGCCCGTGGGTCAGGCACGGGCCTGAATTTTCGCACTATTCTCATGAAATCGCCGTCTGCACTGGGTATGATAACGCTGTCAGGCAAGGTCTTTTTTTACGCTTATGGCACATCCCACACCGATCCTGCCGCTTGCCCCCGGGGCGGCCGCTCCGCATGTGCGGCAGCAATCGGCCGCCCAGGCTCCACAGCCGCAGGCCTCAGTCGATGAAGGCATTGTCGAAGGCTTCCGCCGTCGGCTGGGGGCGTTTGCAACCGACCTTCGCAAGCCCGAAGAGGCGACGGCGTGGATAACAATCGCCGTCCTTTCAGGCCTGCTTATCTATAGCTACTGGCCGGGCCTTCTTCACGCGCGTTCGTTCTGGGACAACCCGCAGTACCAGCACGGCTGGATCGTGCCGGTGATCAACCTCGCACTTCTCCTCTGGCGACGGCAGCCGATCTCGAAGGTGTCCACCTCAGCTCGGCTTGCCGGCCTGGGCCTCCTCGCTGCGAGCTTTGGCCTTCGCCTCTTCGCGGCGAACTTCCGAATCATCACGATCGACATGTACACGTTTGTGCCGGCCCTGGCCGGCGTGTTCCTCCTGGCCGGTGGCTGGAGCATGTTTCGCTGGGCATGGGCTCCGATCGCGCTGACGATCTTCATGTATCCGCTGCCAGACGAGGCCCAGCGGTACATCACGGGCCCGCTTCAGTTCTTCAACACGACCGTCGCCACCTTCACGCTGCAAACGCTCGGGTTCGACGCTGTGCAGGAGGGAAACCTTATTCGCCTCGGCTCGGAACACGTCATGAATGTTGTCGATGCCTGTGCAGGCCTGAAAATGCTGACGATTTTCGTGTGGCTCTGCGCCCTGGTGATCGTGGTCGCCGGGCTCGAGTGGTGGGAAAACGTCGTGATTGCCGTGAGTGCCATCCCGATCGCCGTGCTCGCCAATGCCTTTCGGATCACCACCGCTGGCATGCTCTATGGCGTGTCCACGGAGTGGGCCGAGGGATTCCACGACAGCGCCCCGGCGGCCCTGCTCATGATGGCCATTGCCGTCGGCTTCATTCTTCTGGAAATGAAACTCCTTTCGTACATCATTGTGAAGGAGGAATTCGCCCCAGCGAGCCTCATGTCCCAGGGGCCGCCTTCCAATAGCAAGGGTTTTCCAGTGGTTTCAGCCCCCTCTCGCAGGACAAACGGGGGGGGGCCGGGCACGGCGCCATCGGCGCGGTAAGATAGAAGGACAAAGGCAGCTTGGCGCGGCTGGCTTTCCGACCTGTCAGGCAGGCGATGGTCGGATTCTCGGCTGCACATTCACACCATGAGCGATTCTCACGCATCGACCGAAGGCTCGGCATCGACCGCATCGGCTGGTCCCGATCCCCGTGCCGGCATGCTTGCCCCGCTTCGCGAAACCTCCCTAGCCCCGATACTCCCGGGGCAGTTGACGCAGGGCTTTCCGAATGCAGCCGACCCTCTGGCGGGCGGCATCGACTTCCAGCGGGTCTGGCACGCGTTTCGTCGCCGTTGGGTTCCTGCGCTCGTCGTGGCGATGGCGCTTGGAGGCGTCGCGGGCGCCGCGACGTTTGTCTTCATGCCCCGCGGCTTTGAGTCTGTCGCGTGGCTCCGAGTGCGAGACAAGGCGGGCATGTTCTGGGGTGGTGGTGGCCGCGACAACGCCGAATACGAGGCCTACCGAAAAACGCAGGTGCAGCTCATCAAGAGCCCGCTGGTCTTAATGGCGGCAATGCGACGGCCTGGGATCGAGTCGCTTGGCCCCCTCAAGGAAGAGGAAGACCCGATTGGCTGGCTCACACGGAATGTGCAGGTGTCGGCGCCGATGGAGTCGGAAGTGCTCCAGATTCGGATGCGGGGTGAGAATCCTCGCGAGATCACCCAGATCGTGAATGCCGTCACGAATGCCTACCTCACCGACGTTGTCAATAAGGAGCGTGCCGAGCGACTCCGCCGGCGAGACATGCTCGAGAAGAAATACAAGGAGAATATGGCCGAGGTCCGCAGCCGCCTTGATACCTACCACAACCTTGCCAAGCAGCTCGGTGCAAACGACAGCGAACAGGTAAACACGCAGCGGGCGCTCCTCTTCGATCATCTCGCGGTGCTTCGCTCACAGAAGGGCCAGCTTCAGCGGGATATCGACCTGATCGATGCCGAGCTCACCGTCGCAGACGCGAAAGAACGAGGGGAGATTCGCCTCGAAGAGACGGTTCCGGAGGATCTCGTTGATGCCATGATGATGCGGGATTCGCAGTTTGTGCAGCTTCGAAACCGCATTGGCGACATTGAAAGCACCATCGCCTTCCAGGTCGAGCGGAGCACCCGTGGAGCGAATGATCCGGCGGTCAAGAAGCTCGAAGGCATGCGGGCAGGTCTCCTCGAGCGGCTTGAGGAATACAAGAACGATCTGCGACCCCAGGTCGTCGCCCAGCTCTCGCTCGACAACCACCACCGTCGCACCCATGCCGCAACCGAAAGCCCCGCCGTCCTTCGGGTGCGACGCGAGCTGCTTGCCCGTCAGCTTGAGGAGACGACAAACGAGTTCAACAAGGTGGCCGAAGAGGTCCAGATGCTCGGCCAAGCCAGCGGCGATCTCATGGCTCGCAAGCAGGAGATCGAACAGCTCCGAAAGGTTACCGATGAGATGGGCTCGCAGCTTCAGTCGTCGGAGCTTGACATCCAGATGCCCAATCGCGTCGAGCTCATCGAAGAGGCAAGCGTGCCCGAAGGCAGCGACCAGCTCTTTCGGATGATGCTCACGGTGCTGGCTGCCGGCGGTGGGCTCGTGCTCGGAGGCGGCTCGGTGGTGGCGCTTGAATATCTCCGTGACCGGCTCAGTTCCACGGAAGATGTCACCCAGCGGATTGGCATGCGGGTGATCGGCACGATTCCGAAGATCACCCGTCGGACAAATCCGGGGCATGTGGCCGAGTGTGTCGACGGCGTGCGGACCGTCCTCATGCAGACCGGCCGCGAGTCGCCCACGATGATCCTCGTCACGAGCGCAAGTGAACACGAAGGGAAGACCACGTTTGCATCCCAACTGGCAGCAAGCCTCGCCCGCTCTGGGAAGCGCACGCTCCTTCTCGATGGCGACCTGCGGCATCCCAATGTCCACACGGCGCTTGGCCTCGACCTGCGCAGCGGCCTTCCGGAGTTGCTGCGAGGTGAGATCACAAGCGACGAGGCGGTGCAGCCGACGGGGGTCGAGGGGCTCTTCGCGATCACCGGGGGCTCCTGCGACTACACGGCGATCACCGCGCTCTCCAAGCCCGAGATTGCCAAGCTGTTTGCGGGCTTCCGAGATGCCTTCGACCATGTTGTCATCGACGCTGGCCCGGTTCTCGCTTTCTCAGACGTCCTTCTGCTTGGGCAGATGAGTGACCTCGCGGTGCTCGCCACGATGCGGGATCGGAGTCGGGTGCCGCTCGTCGTGGCGGCGGTCGATAAGCTGCGGTCGGTAGACGTGCGGGTGGTGGGCGCGGTGGTCAATGGAGTAGACCCCATGCAGGTGCGGCGGATGTATGCAGCGACGGTGATTTCGTCCTAAAGCCCGCGGAGAGCCAGGGCGCGAAAGCGCCTCAAGGAGGAACAACACCGATGACACACTCTGGATTTTTGTCGGGCCTTTGGGCCGTCGTGCTTTCGGCGGCGCTGGTGATCGCCGTGACGGTCGTGCAGGGCACGATGACGGAACGCTGGGCGCCGGCCTCACGAGACGAAGTGGAACGGGTGAGCCGACTTCTCGAGGAGCGGTTTCCAAAACGGTTCGGCGATTGGGAGGTGGAGCAGGAGCTCGAGGGCGACCCGAAGGAGCTTGCCCGCGCCGGCGCCGTGGGGCATGTCTCCGTCCTCTTTCGCAACGTGCGAACCAAGTCACGGGTGTCGGCCTTCGTCGTGTCGGCCCTCCCGCATGACGCGTCGGGCCATACCCCCGACCGCTGCTATCCCGGCGCCGGCTTCAGCGTGGGCGAAAGTGAGCATAGGCTCACGGTGCCCCTGGCCGATGGTCGTACGGCCGAGGCCTTTACCGGCACATTCGTGAAATCGGGACAGACGCTTCGCATCTTCTGGACTTACGGCGTGCCGTCGTCCCAAAAGAACGTCCAACTCGACTGGCTGGCCCCCCAACTCGCCCGCATCGCGCTCGACCCGTATCCGGCGGTCTACAAGCTCTATGCGATCGTAGACGAGACCAGGCTCGGCTCGAGCCAGTCGATGGCGGAATGCGAGCGGTTGGTCGGCGAGCTCCTCCCGGCACTTGATGCGTCGCTCGCGGCTGTCGCTGGTTCGCCTTCGCCCGTGGCCGAGCCCCCCTCCGGACCGGATGCCGAGGCTGCTCCCGCGGTCGATGCCGCCGCCGCTCCCGCTGCTGCTCCCGCCGCGATAAACTGATCGCTTCCCCATTCGGAGTCTGCATGGCTACCCGTTCCAAGCGCGCCCTTATCACCGGCATCACGGGCCAAGACGGCTCCTATCTCGCCGAGCTTCTCCTCGACAAGGGCTACGAGGTGCATGGCCTCGTTCGGCGGTCGAGCAGCTTTGGCACCCAGCGGATCGAGCACCTCTACCGCGACGTCCACGACGGGGAACGACCGCTCCATCTCCATCATGGTGATCTCGCCGACGGCAATGGTCTCGCCAGGCTTATCCGTGAGATCCGCCCCACCGAGGTCTACAACCTTGCGGCTCAGAGCCACGTTCGTGTGAGCTTCGATCAGCCCGCCTACACGGCCGACGTGACCGCGGTGGGCGCGCTTCGGCTCCTCGAGGCCATTCGCGATTTTCAGGATGCGGTGGGCTACCAGATCCGCTTCTATCAGGCATCGAGTTCGGAGATGTTTGGCAAGGTGGTGGAGACACCTCAGCGGGAGACAACGCCCTTCCATCCCCGCTCGCCCTACGGCGTGGCGAAGGTCTACGCCCACTGGATCACGGTGAACTATCGGGAGAGCTACGGGCTCCACGCCTCGTGTGGCATCCTCTTCAACCACGAGAGCCCCCGCCGCGGCGAGACGTTTGTCACGCGAAAGATCACGCGGGCGGCCACCCGCATCAAGCTCGGGCTCCAGCAGAAGATCTATCTCGGCAACCTCGATGCCCGCCGCGACTGGGGGTTTGCCGGTGATTACGTCGAGGCCATGTGGCTCATGCTCCAGCAAGACGAGCCCGACGACTTCGTGATCTCGACCGACGAGACCTTTTCGGTGCAGGAGTTTTGCGAGAAGGCGTTTGGCCGGCTCGGTCTCGACTACCGTGACTTTGTCGAAATTGATCCGCGGTACTTTCGGCCGGCGGAGGTCGATCTCTTGCTCGGCTCCTCGGAAAAGGCGAGAACCCGGCTTGGCTGGCAGCCGCGGGTGTCGTTTGACGAGCTCGTGGCCATGATGGTGGATGCCGACATGGAGCTGGCTCTCCGCGAGCAGGTGCTTCGCGACGCTGGCCATGTCACCGGTAGCCACCACTGATTCGTTGCCACAGGTTTTCGCCCATCCTCATGACCGACCTTGCGACGAAACGGATCGTCATCACCGGGGGCGCCGGCTTTCTGGGACAGGCAGTCCGTCGCGTGCTCACCAAGCGGGGCGTGCGTCCAGAGCAGATCGTGGTGCCCCGGCGGCGGGATCTCGATCTCACCGTCGAGTCGAATGTCGAAACGCTCTACGCCACGGCCCGTCCGCAGGTGGTGATCCATCTCGCGGCGGAGGTGGGTGGCATTGGGGCCAACATGTCCCATCCGGGCCGCTTCTTCTTTGCCAACATGGCGATGGGGCTTCACCTCGTGGAGCATGCCCGTCGTGCGGGCGTCGAGAAGTTTGTCCATACGGGCACGGTCTGTGCCTATCCCAAGCACGCCCCGATTCCGTTTTCCGAGGCCGATCTCTGGAACGGCTATCCCGAGGAGACCAACGCCCCGTATGGCGTGGCCAAGAAGGCGATTTTCGTCATGCTCGATGGATATCGACGGGAGTATGGCCTGGCGTCGTCGGTGGTCGTGCCGGTGAACCTGTTTGGACCTGGCGACAATTTTGACACGGCATCGAGCCATGTGATCCCCGCGCTCATTCGGAAATGCGAGGAGGCGCGTCTGGCGGAGTCGCGGGAGGTTGTCTGCTGGGGCACGGGCGCAGCCACGCGAGAGTTTCTCCATGTAGACGACGCGGCCGAGGGCATCGTGCGGGCGGCGGAGGTGATGGAGGAGCCGCTTCCGATCAATCTAGGGGGCGGCCAAGAGATTGCGATCCGCGACCTTGTCGTGAAGATTGCCAAGGCATGTGGCTACACGGGCACGATCGTGTGGGACACGACCAAGCCCGATGGCCAGCCGCGTCGTGGCCTCGACATCTCGCGAGCCCGCGAGCTCTTGGGCTGGGAGCCGAAGCAGGATTTCGACGCCGGCCTCGCCGCGACGGTCACCTGGTGGCGGCAACACCAGCCCGCAGCGGTGTCCTGAATTCCGAGTCTTTTCGCTGTGTGGTCCCGCGGCTCGGCCCGTGGGTCGCCGGGATTTCACTTGTTGATCCAGCCGAGATCGACGAGGAAACCGTCGGCTTCCGCGAGGGTCTTGGAGTAGGCCTCGCCGCGATTGAAGAAGCCGTGCCCCTCTCCGTCGTAGCCGACAAGTTTGCAAGGCCTTTTTGCCGTCTTCATCTCACTCTCGAATGCGACAACGGAATCGTAGGGAACCGTGGAGTCGTTCTTCCCATGAAGAATCAATGTCGGCGGCGTGTGCTTGCCGATGTGATGGGCCGGCGAAATGACCTTGGCCTCAACGCCTAATCGTTCGATGCTGAGCCTCGACTTGGCGTCTGCGGGTTGCCAGTTTGCGATGGGCGCGAGCGTGCAGCCGGGGTTGAAAAGGATCATGGCATTGGGACGTTCATCACTGCCGATACCGCTGATCGTGCCGGTGCTGGCCGCGAGGTGACCACCGGCGGAACCTCCCGAAGCCGCAATCTTGTTTGGATCGATGCAGAGACGCTCTGCATTGTCCCGAACCCAGGCGATGGCGGCCTTGGCGTCTTTCACGCATTCAACCACTTGCACACCTTGCCGGGACTTTACTCGGTAATCGGCGGTGATGGCGATCATGCCTCGCTTGGCGAAATGCCGTGCTTGCTTCTCGAACTGCTGGGGTGAGCCCCCATTCCAACCACCGCCGAAGAAGAACACAATCGCGGGTTTCGGCGCCCTGGGATCCGACTCCCCGAAGATCCAAAGCTTCAGATCGGTGGAGTCGATCTTTCGGTAGGTCTCGACGCGGGCGTCCTTGAATCTTGGCGGATAGGGAGACTCTGCGACCAGCGGGGCAGCAAGCAGCCAAAGAACGAGAACGATGAAGAATTTCATCGGGGACCAGAGCTTCAATTTCGGAGAGGGGGCCTGATACCTGTTATCCATGGCTATCCCTCAGGTTCGTTTCAAGTGATTTTATGTCTGCGAGTTATGGTTTTCAAAATCGTTTCGCTCGCCTGCCGCTGACGGTCGAAGTGACTGCTGGCCAGGTGCATGATTCAATGTGCGTCGAGTGGGTGATGGATCAGATCGCGATCCCGCGGCCGGCGATGCGGCACGGGTAACCCCGAGCCACGGAAAACGTTGATTCAATCCGCTGGCAGGAGGGCACCGTGGCCGAGGATAAACTTTCGCGTGCCGGCGCTTCCATCGAAAGTGACCGTGCCGACCGATCGTGGGCCGACGCCACTAATTTTTTCGAGGAGGCCTTCGCCGTACTCGGCGTGCCGCACCCGCTGGCCAGCTTCAAAACGATGAATCTGCTTCGGACCGCCAGCCATACGGTCCAGAAGATCGCTGCCCCGCGCAAGCGAGGGCGCGGGCCGCTTACGGGCAGGCTTTGGACGGACGGAGACGCGATCCTCGTCGTCGTGTGCGTCGTCGGGATCAAACGCGAGGCCATCCGAGCGAAGCGTCTGCGATGACGGGCGCGGAACCGGCGACTCATGGAGCACGTCGTCAAATTCGTCGCGGCCCCCGCGTGCGGCATCACCAAAGGGATCGAAGGAGTGTCGCTGCGGGGCTTCGGCGCCGGTCACTTCAGTCTCCGAGCCCGTCATCTCTGCGAGAAAAATGCTGGGGGCCGCCACGCGACGCTGGCCGCGATAGTCTCTCATCCGCGAACAACTGGCATGGGCCTCCTCGCGAGCCCGCGTGATGCCCACAAACACGAGCCGACGCTCCTCCTCGAGTTGATCAGGCCGATCGAGGCTTCGCTCGTGCGGCAGGATGCCGTCTTCCATTGCCACCATGTAGACGACAGGAAACTCGAGCCCCTTGGCCGCATGAAACGTCATGAGCGACACGCGGTCGGAGCCGGAGTCCCAGCCGTCGGCATCGGCAACGAGTGCGGTGGTCTCGAGAAAGCCTCCGAGCGCGTCTTGATCCTCGACATCATCCGAACGATCGCCTCTTCCGCTCGCACCCGCTCGAAACGTCTCGTCAAACTGCCTCGCAGCAGTCAGAAGCTCTTCGACGTTTGCCAGGCGGTCTTCCTCGGTTTCGACATCGAGAGCTTCCTCGGCGAGATAGCTGCGATACCCACTGAGCTCGAGCACGCTCTCCAGAAGATCACCGACGCTCGCCTTACGGCCAGCCGTATCGCCAAGTTCCTCATGCAGCTTCGTAAACGCGATGAGCGATTTCGCCGCCCTTTTGGCAAGCCCGGGGATACGCCCTGCGGAGGCCGCGGCGGCGAGGCGGCTCATGCCGTGGTCGTCGGCCCAGGCAGCGAGCCGGTCGAGCGAGGTGCTGCCAATGCCGCGGGGCGGCACATTGACGACCCTCAAAAACGCCTCGTCGTCTCGCGGATTGCGAAGGAGCCTCAGCCACGCAACGACATCGCGAATCTCACGCCGCTTGAAAAACTCGAGCCCACGCACGAGCTGATACGGCACGGAGGCGGTGCGAAGGGCCAGCTCAATCGACCGCGAGAGCGCCGCGGTGCGAAAGAGAATCGCAAAATCCTTGGGCGTGCGACGGCCCCCACCGACTGCGTCTGCAATCTCGCCGGCGATGCGATCGGCCTCATCATGGCCCGACGGATCGAGCACGATGCGAACCTTCGCGCCGGGCTCCGCGTTCGTCTCGAGTCGTTTTGGCTTCCTGCGGGAGTTGTGGGCGATGAGCCGGTCGGCTATGCCGAGAATGTTGGCCGAGCTTCGGTAGTTGTGCTCGAGCTTCACCACACGAGCCGACGGATAGTCCCGCTCAAACTCGAGGATATTTCGGATACTCGCGCCCCGCCAGCCGTAGATGGCCTGATCGGGATCGCCCGTAACGGCGAGATTCGGATGATCGAGCGAGAGGCCGCGAAGGATCGCGTACTGGGCGGCGTTGGTGTCTTGATATTCGTCGACGAGCACAAACCGGTGCCGTGCGTCGAGCATCGCCCGCAGGTTGGCGTCTTCTGCCATGAGGCGGGCGACATGCACCAAGAGATCGTCAAAGTCGACCGCGTTGGCCGCGAGCATCATCTCCTGATAGACCGGCCAGAGACGGCGGGCGACGTCGTCGACCGGCCTGCCCCACCGCGGCTCAAACACCTCGGGCGTCAAGAGATCGTTCTTCGCCCGCGAGATGACGCCGGCCACACGATCGATCGGGGTATGCGTGAGCGACAGCTCGAGCTTCTTTGCCGCCCGCTTGAGCACCCCCTTGGTGTCGTCGGGATCGAAGATGGAATAGTCGCTCGTCAGGCCCACCTGCCGGGCATGCCGCCTGAGAAGCCGCGCCGAAAACCGATGAAACGTGCCCATCTCTACTGGCTGCGGGCCAACGAGCTCGGTCACCCGCCGCCGCATCTCGTCGGCGGCTTTATTGGTGAACGTGAGGGCCACGATCTCGCGGGCCGGCACCCCTTCGCTGATGAGATGGGCCACCCGGTGTGTCACCACCCGCGTTTTGCCGCTGCCTGGCCCTGCCAGCACGAGCAGTGGGCCCTCGACATGCATCGCTGCCGCCCGCTGGGCGTCGTTGAGCGAGGCGAGGAAGGGATCGGAACCGGTCATTTTCAGGACAAAAGCTGGGGTTGGATGGTACGTGACAGCACGAAGGGCTTGCCAGATGGCCGTGCCGAGCATAGCCGCCAACGTGAGAACTCCATTATATTGCTGCGGATACGCCTCTGACGGCCCCGACGGGCCATTGCCAGAGGCCATCAAACCATTAGCACGGGAGGGAACCCATGCCACGCGTTCCATACAAAGACTTGATGCAGTCTGACGAGATGACCGAGAAGCTCGAGATGAGTACAGCCGAGATCGGTTTAACCGTCCGCACGACCAACTGCCTGGAAGAGCGGGGAATCTTCACGGTCCACGACCTGCTCAACTGCACCCGGGCCGATCTCCTCTCGATCTCGAACTTCGGTGAGAAGACGCTTGAGGAGGTATACAAGTCGCTCGAGAAGATCGGCTTCTTCCGTGCCGCAGGCGGCGTGGATGAGCCTGTGATCCGGCCGATATCCAAGGCTTCTTAGAGCCTATTCGAGAACCTTGTCTGCCGTCGGTCGGCTGCGAGGCTCGCTGGACATTGTCAGGCTGCATCGACGAATCTCCCTGGATTCGCCTGCTTCGCCTTCCTTGCCAGCGAAGCCGCTCGATCGACCCTTGGGCTGACGACTACTTCTCGGACAGGCTCTTCGCCACTGGCATCGCCGTATACGTTGGCGGAGTTGCGTGCCCACGGGAATTTCCGCTGGCACCGAAGGGGCTTCATGGCAACCAGCCCTCAACCAGGCCATACTGTCGGCTGAGCGAAATACCGCTCGACGTCAGCCTCGGTGACCTGGGAGCAAGCGAGTGAGGTTTCCCCGGTTTTTTGCCAAGAAGCGAGGGCATCGCCGGACCGTCTCAGAGGTCTGGGGGTCTGTCGCGGAAGGTCTCTTTCACGCCGGGCTCGTCGTGGCCGGGCTCGTATTTGGCGGGCTCTTGGCCACAGGGGTGGCCGTGCCTGAGTGGCGGATCAACCACCACTTTGTCGAGGCTGAGGCAATCGTTGTCGGCAAGGGGCTGGCCCGCCGCACAACCGCCCGCGAGCGAACATGGGAGCCTGCTATTCGGCTTCGGTATGAAACACCTGCGGGCCCGATCGAGGCCTGGGCATTTCGCGGTGGCCCGATCGCAAGCCGCGAGCGAGCGCTCACGGTCTTGGCAGACGTGTCGCTCGATGCGGCGATGCCATGCTGGTACGACCCCGACGCTCCCGACTCGGTCGTCGTCACGCGGGGATACAACTGGTGGATGTGGACGCTCACGCTCCTTCTCCCAGGGGCACTGGTGGCATTCGGAGGCGCGGGGCTGGTCCGCTCGATCATGGGCTGGCGGAAGTCGGAAGAGCGGCGGGCTGTGACCTTCCGACCGGTGACCGCCAATCCGCATCCGGCCATTCCATCCTGCGACGACCTCATCAATTCGCCGGGAACGGTTCTGCGATTCAGGCTCCCGACATCCGGAAGCGAAGGCTGGACCCTCCTGGGCATCGGCCTCTTCGCCGTGCTCTGGAACTCCGTGCTGACGGTGCTCGCCGTGACCGCCGGCCTCGACCTGATCGGCGGACGGATCGACTGGCTCCTCCTCCTGATACTTGTTCCTTTTGCGGGGGTCGGCGTGGCCGGGGTCGTGAGGTTTGTTCGACAGCTCGTGCTGACCTCGGCAGTCGGAAACACCCAGCTTGAAATCTCCGAGCATCCGCTTCGTCCCGGCGGCCACTATGACGTGATGCTGGCCCAGTCGGGCTCAGGGGCATTTCAAAAGCTCACGGTCACACTCGAGCTTGAAGAACAGGCCACGTTTCGCCAGGGCACCGATACCCGGACGGAACGGCACGTGGTATGGCGGTCGACGATCGCGTCGTGGAAGGACGTGCAGCTTGCCCCTGGCACACGATTCGAGGCCAAGGCGAGGCTCACCCTCCCGGCGTCGGCGATGCATTCGTTCGTGTCAGAACACAACGTCGTCGCATGGCGGGTGGTCGTGCATGGACGCGCCGCGCGATGGCCGGCGTTCTCCCGAGGCTTTCCTGTGGTCGTGCATCCGGTCTCGCCTGCCGTGGGGCACGCTGAGCCACAGGAGGTGTCGCTGTGAGCAGCGGCCTCGATACCGCCGCGCGTTCTCCACGTGTGGCCGCGAGCTTCTCGTCGGCCGACCGACGGTATGAGCCCCTCGAGAACATCCAGGTTCGGTACACCGTCGAGCTGCCACCAACCGCGGTGGTGCGATCGGTAGAGCGATCGATTCTTTGGTACACCGAGGGCAAAGGTGAGGAGGATATAGGTGTTCACTACTTTGAACGAATCACCGAGCGGGCTGCTGTCATGACGGCGGCAGCCGCGGGAAGCTTTGAAACTCGCCTCCCCGTGAGCCCCCTCTCCTATGAGGGCGTGATCGTCAAGATCCGGTGGTGCGCGAGGGTCCGACTCTTCTTTGAAGAGGGCCGCGATTTTGTATCGGAACATGTCTTTGAACTGGGCCATGTGCCCGTGGCCGCAATCGTGCTCTCGTGACGCCTCGATCGAACCCGTTTGCCACGCGGTACACACGGCCCGGCGCGATCCTGCCACTCGACGGCGAGGGGCAGCCAGTCGATATCGCTCGCCTCGCCGAAGACACACTCCGAATGCGTGGCCTCAGCATTGAAGGGCCCCACGGCACCGGCAAATCGACGCTCCTTGCCGCCGTGGCCGCTGCGTTTGAATTGCGTGGTCATCTCGGAGCGAATGTCCGCCTCCGGCAGTTTCGCGATGCCGTCACCGCGATTGTCGCCGTTGGCCGCGCTGCTCCGGGAAGCGTTGTCTGCCTCGATGGCTGGAACGTGCTTGGCCCCTTGGCGTGGCTTGTGCGAACCCTCGCCTGGCTCCGCGGCGTGATTCTCGTGGTGACGAGCCATTGGACCACGGGGCTACCGCTTGTCGTTCCCACCTCGGTGACCTTGCCCCTGCTCGCGGCGATTGTCGAACGACTCCCGGACCACGGCGGCTCGATCAACGCAGCCGACCTTGCCGATGCCCTCCGCCATCATCCAACCAACCTCCGCGAAGCCCTCTTGGAGCTGTACGACTCGTTTGAAACGAGGATCCGCGGCGGGGCCCTCGCGGGGGCACCAGACCAGTCTGCCCCTCCCAACCGGGGTCGGTCGTAGCGCCTGTGCGGGGCATGCCGATCGCACCGCCCACCCGGCGAAGATTCATGAATCCACGTGGCTTTTTTTCCACGCGTGGATGGCGACACGCAACCTAGGTTTGTGTGTTGGCCCAAAAGCCCAGCCAGACCTTGTGGTCATTGGCTGGAATCGAGGAGAGAACGATGAACGTGCGTCGCATAGCCGGACTTGTCTTGGGAGCAGCCTTGTGCCTGGCTGGGCAGCGCCCAGCGTCGGCCCAGTGCTGCCTGAGCGATCTGTTTTCCGGCTGCTTCTCGTGCTGTCAAAAGCAGCCTCGCGCGCTCGTGGTTGCGCCCGTTGCTCCGGTGGCCGCGCCGATCATGGCGCCAGTAGTCGCGCCCGTGCCAGCCCCGCCGCCACCACCTGTCATGGTGCCCATGCAACAGACCAGCTACGTGCCCGAGACAACGTATCGCACGGAGTATCGCTGCGTCCCCGTCACGAGCTACAAGCCGTCGTGCGAGATCGATCCCTGCACGGGCTGCCAAGTCGAGTGCATGCGGCAGATGACGGAGTATGTTCAGCAGCCAGTGAGCGTGCCGGTCACGCAGTACCGCGCGGTCACCACTACGAAGTATGTCCAGATGCAGCCCCAGGGCTATGCTCCTGCCGCTGCCCCTGGTGGATACCCGGGAGTTGTGCCCACTGCCCCGTCAGCCGGCCCGGCACAGAGCCCTTTTAGCGGTGTTCAGACGGCGCCGCAGGCATGGGGTGCCGCGGGGTCGGATGTTGCACCGCAAACACCGCCACAGTCGGCACCGACCTTCGCACCGCCGGCGCTGCCCGCTGGTGGCCAGCCACCCGCGACGATTACCCCGGGCCCCTCCTACCAGTACTATGCCCCGACCGCCCAATCCATGCAGCCGATCACTCCCCAGGCTGGCACGTATGCAGGCCCACAGGTTCAATACCAGCAGCAGTACCAGCCGCAGCAGTACCAGCCGCAGCAGCAACAATCGCAGCAGCAGCCATCGGTCGCGCCACCGTCGCTCAACCAGGAGCCTGCGGTAAGCCCTGCTCCGTCGCTCAAGCCAATTCCGGAGTTGCCACGCACAACCCGCCCCGATGCCGCCTCCGATGCCACCGCAACCAGCGGCAGTGGTCTACGAGCCTTCCCTGATAGCTATCGTGCCCCCACACCGCCCGCCCCAGCGTCGCAGCAGGGAATGCCGGTACTTCCCGGCCCTGGACCCGGCCCGGCAACAGGCGCCTTCCCTCGCCTCCTCGAGCCGACAAGCCACACCACATCGTGGGGCCCTTCCGATGGCGGTGCCGCAAGGGTCCAATATCCCACGGCTGCCCTGCCCGCATGGCGGAACAGTCAGCAGTAAGAGCCTGTCCGAGAACCTTGTCTGCCGTCGGTCGGCTGCGCGGCTCGCTAGACCTTTGGGCTTACGACCACGTCTCGGACAGGCTCTCAGCGAAGGCTCGCGCCGTCCTGGCAGCGGGCCGTGGCCCACCTGAGGACGCCCCCATGACAAATGCCGATATCGCTGCGGCCTTCGAGCAAGTCGCCAACCTCCTCGAGTATCGAGGCGACAACGCCTTTCGGGTGCGGGCCTACCGCAACGCCGCTCGCACCATCGTCGGGCTGCTCGAATCCCTCGCCGCCGTGCGTGCGGCGCCCGACACGGCGCTCACTGATCTCGACGGCATCGGCACCGATCTCGCGGAGAAGATCGAGACACTTCTCGACACTGGAAGGCTGCCGCTCCTTGAAGAGCTCGAACGGGAGATACCAGCGGTCGCCTTCGACATCATGCGGGTGCCCGGCCTCGGCCCCAAGAAGGTCA
This sequence comes from Pirellulales bacterium, assembly GCA_041746715.1. Classification (GTDB taxonomy): domain Bacteria; phylum Planctomycetota; class Planctomycetia; order Pirellulales; family UBA1268; genus QWPN01. The sequence goes on from JBGTGN010000206.1 coordinate 16,094, forward strand.
AGGCACTCGTCGATTCGCTCGGCATCGACTCGCTCGTCGCCCTCGAGGAGGCCTGCAAGCAAGGCCGCGTGCAATCGATCAAGGGCTTTGGGGCCAAGACCGAGACCGCGATTCTCGAAAACCTCGCGTTTGCCCGCGACCCTGACCGCGGGCGGATGCTCTGGAACGACGCCGATGCGGTGGCCGAATCGATGCTCGCATGGATGCGGGCATGCCCCGCGGTGCGCCAGGCGACGGCAGCCGGCAGCCTCAGGCGGGGTCGCGACACCGTCGGGGATCTCGACATCCTTGTGGAGAGCGACGCGGCCGCGATGGTGATGGATCGGTTTGTCGCGTGGCCCGAGACGTCAAGCGTGCTGCTCCGTGGCGACACGAAGACGAGCATCCGTGGACCCAAGAAGCTTCAGATTGATCTGCGAGTTGTGCCCGCCGAATCCTTTGGCGCCGCGCTCCAGTACTTCACCGGTTCCAAGGAACACAACGTCAAGCTTCGCGGCCGGGCCCGCGACCGGGGGATGACGATCAATGAATACGGCGTCTTCATGGTGGACGCCGCCGCTGAGTCCAGCACGGCGAACGGAACATCGAAGGGCGGATCGGTCGCCGGCCGCACCGAGGCCGATGTCTACGCCGCCGTGGGCCTCCCCTGGATTCCGCCGGAGCTCCGTGAAGGCCGCGACGAGATCGACCTTGCCTCGCGAGGGGCACTGCCAACGCTCGTGGAACTCGAGGACATCCGCGGTGACCTCCACATGCACACGACGGCGACCGACGGCGAAGACACGCTCACCGAGATGACCCGCGCGGCGGTCGCCCGCGGGCTGGCCTACATCGCCATCACCGACCACGGCCAGCGGGTTACCGTGGCCAATGGCCTCGACAGATCGCGGCTCCTCAAGCAGTGGGACGAGATCGACCGGCTGAACGCCTCACTCGCGGCCGATGGAGCACCGCCGCTGGTGATTCTCAAGGGCGTAGAGGTAGACATTCTCGAGAAGGGCGGGCTCGATTTTCCCGACGAGGTACTCGCCCAAGCCGACTGGGTCGTGGCGAGCCTCCACTTCGGCCAGAGCCAGCCACGGGACCAGATCACAGCCCGGCTGATAGAGGCGATCGAAAACCCGTATGTCTCGGTAATCGGCCATCCCACCGGCCGCCTCATCAACCGTCGGCCGCCATACGACGTGGACCTCGAGGCCGTGATCGCCGCTGCCGCTCGCACCGGCACGTGTCTTGAAATCAACGCCAACCCCTGGCGACTCGATCTTGACGATCGTCATGCCGCCCAGGCGAAGGTCGCCGGCGTGAAGTTCGTGATCTCCACCGACGCGCATTCAACCAAGGGTCTTGATGTCATGCGATGCGGCATCCTTCAAGCCCGCCGCGGTGGGCTTGAAGCGGGCGACGTGGTCAATACCAGAAGCCTCACCGACCTCAAGAAGCTCATGAAACCTCACTGAGTGCTCCGCGAGGGGTTGCCTGTGCCGCGAAGCCGACGTTGTAGGCAATCGAAGCCAGGATGGCGAAGCGCAGGCTACATCGAGTGAGCGAAGGCCATGGATGGCCGTAGCGAACGTCCGGCTCTCGCGGCACGGGCAGCCCCGAGCCGCAGCAAGGCACAGCCTCAAGGATCCTTCGCGCAGCGGAACCCGAGGTGGCTGGTGCCGCTCGAGACTTCGCCTTTGCCACGGCTGCCCACGATGTAGCGGGCGCAGTACTGATCACTACAGAGAAACGATCCGCCCCGTTGAACCCGCTTCGGCTGGTTTGGCTCCTGCGGATCGTAGCTGTCGCCCGGGCCGCGGGGATTCTCGACCACGCCGCGACGGGCCGCGCGGGCGTAGGTGTCGGGCCGATACCAGTCGCTGCACCATTCCCACACGTTGCCCGCCATGTCAAAGACGCCGAACGCGTTCGCGGGATAGCTGCCCACCGGCGCGACGCCAGTGAATCCGTCTGCGGCCGTGTTCTCGATGGGAAACTTTCCCTGCCAGGTGTTGGCCATCCACTTTCCATCCGGGCAAAACTCGTCGCCCCACGGAAACCGTGCCCCAGCCAAACCGCCACGAGCAGCACACTCCCACTCTGCTTCCGTAGGCAATCGCTTCTTGGCCCAGGCTGCATAGGCCTCGGCGTCTTCATACGCCACATGCACGACCGGGTCGTTGTCGTGACCTTCGATCGAACTCTCGGGGCCGAGCGGATGCTTCCAACAGGCGCCCGGCACATACGCCCACCACTGCAGGTGTGACGCCGGGCTGCCCCGAAGCGGCACGGCCTCGGGTGGCGGCGTGAATACAATCGATCCCGCCACGAGCGCTTCCGGGGGGGCACCCGGGAAATCCTCCGGCCGCGGTGGTCGTTCAGCAATGGTCGTGTATCCCGTGGCGCCAACAAACTTCGCGAACTCGCCATTCGTGACCGGGTGGGCATCAATCCAATATCCGTCGAGTCGCACTCGGTGGATTGGGCGGGCGTCGGCCATCGGATCGGGCCCGCCGAAGGGCTTGTCACGCGGATCGGCGCAGCCCATCGAGAACTCTCCGCCTGGAATCCACACCATGCCCGGTGGTGGGTCGCCCATTGGCTGCCGGCCGCCTTCGACCGTGGGCTCAAATCCGGCCGCGGTGGCGGCCTCAGAAAGGGTCGCTGCGACACTGCAGCCGATACCGGGAGCCATGGCCAGCACGATGCCGATGAGGCCGAACCATCGACACGCTTCGCGAAATGGCATCCCCGTGGCTCGATTCTGCTCAGTGCGGTGATGGGTCATGCAGAGTCTCTCCGAAGGGTCTGTTCGAGGCTTTGCCGAAGTTCCCGCCGGCGGGCAGGTGTCCACCACTTTGCAAACTCACGCCGCGCCTTCTCAGCCCGGTGGTCTTCAAAGCGTCGAAGCGCCGTGAGCGTTTTCTTGTCGGCGCCTACGCCGTCCTCCCTCGCCCAGCGGCGAAAGCGGTCGGCGGCGGCGGCATGATCGGTGAACTTCCCGAGCGTTTCTTGGAGCTTCTCGAGGGCGTCTTGGCATGCGATCCGCGTGGCGGCGGGAAACGCGATGGCGAATATCTCGACAGCGTAGCGAAGCTTCTTGCCGGCAATCCGAAGGCGATGGATTTCGTCGGCTGCCATGAGTTGGCGATCGGCACGCTTGAAGAACCGTTCCAGAAGATGGGGGAATTGCCGACGTGCGTAGGCCGCAAAGGGCTCGGTCGATGTCTGCGACGTCACGGTGTCGATGAGCCGCTCCATGCGGCCTGGCCAGTCGTCGGCAAGGAGGGACTCACGGACATCCCGGATCGGGCCACGAGACAGGTCGCGTCGCTTGGAGAGCATCGCGACGAGCCGCCTCCGGGCGCGGGCAGCCAGAGGGAGGGCGTGCTCTTCGCGGCCCGGAGCAGCCGGGCGAACGAGCTCGGTCGTGAGCACATCGAGATCGCGGGTGGTGCCAGCCGCATGACGAATCCTACGCAGCCGCTTCTCGAACCACTGCCGCTGCTTGCCGGGAATCATCTCATGAAAGGCGGAGAGCGCCGCGAGGGTGCGACGCGTGGCCACCCGCAACTGGTGAACCCGTTCGGCGTCATGCCGCTGCCGGCAGGTGGCCCGCAACTCCGACCACACCGTTTCCAGCCGCTTGCGCAGAGTGCGAGCGGCGACGCGGGGCACCCGTACCTGTCCGCTCCCTTTCACGGCCCATGCTACCGACCGCTTCATGGCTTGCCTCGCCGTGACCGCTTTCGGCGGCACCCATGACGTGAACCCGGTGGCCCCACCGGCCAACAGCTCCGCTTCACTTTATGCGAGCCGCCAAAGCCATTCCAGCGAGAAGGCTTACGGGCGGGCCTCGGCCGGCCGCGGGGGGGCGAGGGCAACTTCGCCGGGCAGCGCCGGCTTCGTCACGGTCACCTCCGAAGCAAACACCGTGCCGCCACCGAGCGACCCTTCACCGGTCCAGATGCGACCACGCAGAGCGATCGCATCACCTGGCGCGATGATGTCGAGCTGGGCGGCGTCAAGTGTGGCAATGGCATCGGGCGAAAGTTCGAGCGCGATCCGACGAACCTTACCCGTTGGCACGTGAACCACGACCACACTGCCAGAGATCGAGCGGACCGCGGCCACGATCTCGCACCGTGTGCCTGGACGGACAGCATCGGGCTTGAAGTCTGCGGGCGGTGTCACGATCTCGAAAGCGGCCACAGGCTCGGTGACCCGGCCTGCTTCATCGACATCAGTGACCAAGCGAATCACATGCCCTTGGCGAAGCATCGATCCGGGAACTCGACCGACGACTCGCAGTCGCGTCACGCCGGCGGGATGAAGCTGGGCCACAACCGGCGGCGACGCTGCTGCAGCAGGGGCCTGCTGGAACGAAATTTTTCCACCGGCGAGCCCGCCGGTCGCAAGCACCACACGTCCCTCGTAGTCGGCCTCGGGGAGGCGATCGATGATGAGCTTGTTTTCCTCCACCGGCACGGTAATGGCCCGGTTCGTATTGCGACATGCACCAAGACTCCAGAGTCGCTCATAGGCCTTTTGGATTGACGGATCCTTGTAGAACACGCCCCACTGGATCGTGCCATCGGCCGCCACCGGCGGTGGTGATTCCTCGGGAGTGGTATATGGACCGGAAGCCTGAGCCACCAGGGCCGTGAGTACGACTGCGAAGGCAACAAGGAATGAGGTGATCGGGCGACGCATGGCTGCACTCCAGAATGCTGCCAGCCCGCGGAAGACAGGTGGCTGCTCTTTGAGCCTACTTCGCCTCCCGCGACCGATCAAAAAACAGCCAACCCAGCAGCAGGAGACGTCGCTCGCTGCCACGGCATGACCGCAATAACCCATGCAAACCGACCTTATTCGGCGTCGGGCGCCCCTTCGAGCGTGGCCACGCCCCCTCCCGATTGCTCGGCGGCCGCGTCGCCAGCGGCCTCGAGAAGCGGGAACTGACGGGCGAGGAGGTTCTCACGATCAACGCGGAGCGCGTCGAGCGCCTCGGGACGCACCCGCACCTCGGCCGACTGGTAGGTGCCGAAGCCCGTACCGGCCGGGATGAGATGCCCCAGGATGACGTTTTCCTTGAGCCCCACGAGGTTATCGACCTTGCCAGCGAGGGCAGCTTCCGTGAGGACCTTGGTGGTCTCCTGGAAGCTCGCTGCTGAAATGAAGCTCGAGCTCTGCACGCTCGCCTTGGTGATTCCGAGGAGCTGCGTGCTGGCCGATGCCGACTTCGGCGTCGCCCCCTTGGCTGGCGCGCCACCGAGCACCTCGATCTGAGCATTCTTCTCGGCAAGCACAGTCTTTGGCACGATCTCACCGACACTGAGATCACTGTCGCCCTTGTCGGTGACCCGAACGCAACCAGCCACTTGATCATTCGCCTGGCGGAACTCGAACTTGTCCATGACGCTGCCGGGCAGAAGGTTCGTGTCGCCGACCGTTTCGATCTTCACCTTCCGAAGCATTTGCGAAACGATGATTTCGATGTGCTTGTCATCGATTTCGACCCGCTGGCTGCGGTACACATTCTGAATCTCACGAACAAGATACTTCTGTACCTCTTCTTCGCCAGAGATACGAAGGATGTCGTGCGGCACGAGCGGCCCATCGACGAGCGCCTCACCAGCCCGCACAAAGTCACCTGGATGCACGCGAAGGTGCTTACCGTGCGTGACCAAGTGTTCGTGCTCCACGCCGCTATCGCTGCGAACAATGATCGAACGCTTGCCGCGACGCTTCTCCTTGCTGATCTCGACCTTGCCATCGGTCTCGGCCATGATGGACGGATCCTTCGGCTTTCGAGCCTCGAAAATCTCGGTAATTCGCGGCAGACCGCCGGTGATGTCCTGGGTGCCGCTTGCTTCGCGGGGCGTCTTGGCGAGCACATGGCCAGCCTTCACGATCTGCCCGGGATCGACCTCGATATAGGCTTTTTCAGGGAGGTAGTAGAACTCCTTGATCTGACCAGCCTCGTCCTCGAGCACGATCTGCGGGTGATAAACCCCCTTGTGCTCCATCACCATACGACGGAGATGGCCGCTGGGATCCTTCTCGACGCGGAGCGTCTCGCCTTCGATGACGTCCTCGTAGCGGACCTTCCCCTCGACTTCGGCAAGAATCGGAATCGAGTGCGGGTCCCACTGGACAAGCACGGTGCCAGCCTTGACCTCGTCGTTTTCCTTGACTTTGAGGCTTGCACCAGCAGGAATCTCGAACTTTTCGAGTTCATGCCCCTTGGCGTCCACAATCGCGAGTTCGCAGTTGCGAGCAAGCATGATCGACTCGCCCTGCTCGTTCTGCACGGCTCGCAGACGGGTGAACTTCACGGTTCCTGCCCGCTTTGCCTTCGACTCGCTCTCCTCAATATCTCGTTGCCCAGTGCCACCGATATGGAAGGTTCGCATGGTGAGCTGGGTGCCCGGCTCGCCGATGCTCTGTGCGGCGATAATACCGACGGCCATGCCTTCCTCGACCATCGATCCGGTAGAAAGATCCATGCCGTAACAAAGCCGGCAGACACCGAGGGGCGCCTCGCAGGTAAGCGGGCTACGGACCTGAATCTTCTCGAGCCCAAGCTCCTCGACTTTGGCGGCCTGCTTTCGTGTGATGAGCTCATCCTCATGAACGATCACCTCCCCCGTTTTTGGATGAACGAGGTTGGTGCGGCTCACTCGGCCACGGATGCTGTCGGCCAGGCTTACATCGACCTTCTCGCCACGGTAGATCACCGTCTTCTCGATGCCCTGCGTGGTGCCGCAGTCATGCATCGTGACAACGACATTCTGGGCCACGTCGGCAAGCTTGCGGGTCAAATAGCCCGAGTCGGCCGTCTTGAGGGCCGTATCAGCCAAGCCCTTTCGGGCACCGTGAGTGGAGCTGAAATACTCCAGCACCGTGAGCCCCTCGCGGAAGTTTGCCTTGATGGGCGTCTCGATGATCTTGCCCGACGGCTTGGCCATGAGGCCTCGCATTCCGGCGAGCTGGCGAATCTGCTCCACGCCACCTCGGGCACCTGACTGGGCCATGAGCTGGATCGGATTCACATAGCCGCTGCGGCGCGTCGGCTTGGCGTCAGTATCTTGCTCAAGCTCAGCCATCATCTCCTTGGTGATCTGCTCGCGGGCATGCGTCCACGCATCGAGAACAGAGTTGTATCGCTCACCGTCGGTGATAACACCTTTGCGGTAGCGATTCATGATCTTCATCACCTCCTTCTCGGCTTCGGCGATGATTTTCGCCTTCGTCGATGGCGTGATGAGATCGTCCGTAGCAAACGACAGGCCGCTGAACGTGCTCCAACTGAACCCGATTCGATTCATGTTGTCGAGCAGATCGATCGTGCTACGCCGACCGAGAAGCTGGTAGCAGTCCGAAATCACCCTCGCGAGCTCGCTCGACTTCATAGGGATGTTGTAGAAGAACATGTGGCCGGGCAGGATCGAATTGAAGAGGACGCGACCGGCCGTTGTCTCGATGATGGCTCCGGGTTTCGATTCGACTCCGACGTCGCTCTTCAGCCGCCGATGTGGGGGCAGTTTGACCCGAATCTTGGCGTGGGTCGCCACCTTCCCGAGATGGTGGGCAATCTCGACCTCGGCAAAGTCACGAAACACCATGCCTTCGCCCTTCCGCCCAGGCATCAACATGGTCATGTAGTAGCAACCCATGACGACGTCCTGCGACGGCGAGATAATCGGATTGCCATTGGCAGGGCTAAAGATGTTGTTGGTCGAGAGCATGAGGGTGTGAGCCTCAACCTGCGCCTCGATCGAGAGGGGAAGATGCACCGCCATCTGGTCGCCGTCGAAGTCGGCGTTGAAGCCGCGGCAGACGAGCGGATGGAGCTTGATCGCGTTGCCCTCGACGAGCACCGGCTCAAACGCCTGAATGCCCATGCGGTGAAGCGTGGGAGCACGATTCAGGAGTACCGGGTGGTTGCGAATGACCTCCTCGAGAATGTCCCAGACCTCGGCGTCCTTCCGCTCGAGCATCTTCTTGGCACTCTTGATCGTGTCTGCATGGCCGAGCTCCTTGAGCCGCCTGATGATGAACGGCTGAAAGAGCTCCAGCGCAATCTTCTTCGGCAGGCCACACTGATGGAGCCGGAGATTTGGGCCCACGACGATCACGGACCGGGCCGAGTAGTCAACTCGCGTGCCGAGAAGGTTTTCGCGAAACCGTCCCGGCTTGCCCTTGATCATGTCCGTGAGGCTCTTGAGCGGACGATTGCTCGAGGCCAATACCGGCCGCTTGCAGCGATTGTTGTCGAAGAGCGCATCGACCGACTGCTGAAGCATCCGCTTTTCATTCCGAATAATGACCTCAGGCGCATTGAGATCGATGAGCTTCTTAAGGCGATTGTTCCGGTTGATGATCCGACGGTAGAGGTCGTTGAGGTCGCTCGTGGCGAAGTTGCCGCTGTCGAGCATCACAAGCGGCCTGAGATCCGGTGGGATCACGGGGATCACGTCGAGGACCATCCACTCGGGTTTGTTCTCACTGTCGCGAATGCTCTCGACGATCTTAAGGCGATTGACGAGATCCTTCTTCTTCTGCTTCGAATTGGTCGTGGCGAGATCTTCGCGGAGCTGCTTCGATAGCGTCACGAGGTCGAGACTGAGAAGGAGCTTCCGAACCGCTTCGGCACCCATCTCAGCCTCAAAGGCACCGTCGCCATAGGTAGCCCGGGCTTCGCGAAATTCTTCCTCCGTCAGCAACTGCTGCTTCTTGAGCGGCGTGTCTTTTGGGTCGAGGACGACGTAGTCCTGGAAGTAGATCACCTTCTCCAGGCTCGAGGTTTTCATTTCGAGCAAGGCCGCGAGCCGGCTCGGAGTGGCCTTGAAAAACCAGATGTGAACGATCGGCGCGGCCAACTCGATATGCCCCATACGCTTCCGGCGGACGCGGCTGTGGGCCACCTTGACCTGGCAACGGTCGCAGATCATGCCCTTGTACTTCATGCCGCGGTACTTGCCGCAGGAGCACTCCCAGTCTTTCTCTGGGCCAAAAATCTTCTCGCACATGAGGCCGTCCTTTTCGGGACGGAACGTGCGGTAGTTAATCGTTTCGGGCTTCTTCACCTCGCCGAACGACCAGCTCCGAATATCGTGCGGCCGGGCGAGGCTGATCTTGACGGCCGAATAATCGTTGACGCGATCGTAGGTGGGTTCACCGATGCTCACGTGTCATCTCCTTCAAAGTCTTGTCGTACCTAATCAACCGTCAATGATCCGAGGCAGGCGATGGCCAACGTGGCCTCGCCTGCGAGAAACTACACCCGTCGTTTCTCGAGCTGCATGTTCAGCGCGAGGCCGCGAATCTCGTTGGTGAGAACGTCGAAGCTGGCCGGGGTACCTGCCTCGAGCGTGTTTTCGCCCTTCACCATGCTCTCGTAGATCTTCGTGCGGCCCTCGACGTCGTCGCTCTTCACGGTGAGCAACTCCTGGAGGATATACGCCGCGCCGTAGGCCTCGAGCGCCCAAACCTCCATCTCGCCAAACCGCTGGCCACCGAAGCGAGCCTTGCCGCCGAGCGGCTGCTGAGTGATAAGCGAGTATGGGCCGGTCGAACGAGCATGGACCTTGTCGTCTACGAGATGATGGAGCTTGAGCATGTAGATGTAGCCCACCGTCGTCTCCTGCTCGAGCGGCTCGCCCGTGCGGCCATCAAATAGTTGCGCCTTGCCGTGCCGCGGCAGGCCGGCATCGACGAGCACCTTGTTGATGTCGTCTTCACTCGCTCCGTCGAAGACCGGCGTGATGGCCTGAAACCCGAGCACTTTCCCAGCCCAGCCGAGGTGGGTTTCGAGAATCTGACCGACGTTCATTCGGCTCGGCACACCCAGAGGATTGAGCAGGATCTGAAGCGGCGTGCCATCAGCCAGGAATGGCATCTCTTCCTTGGGCAGGATCTTGGCGATCACACCCTTGTTGCCGTGGCGACCGGCCATCTTGTCACCGACCGAGATGACCCGCTTGGCAGCCACGTAGACCTTCACCATCTGGAGCACGCCAGGGCGGAGTTCATCGCCTCGCTTCATGCTGTTGAGCCGTCGCTCCCGGGCATCGATCGCCTCGTCAACGGCCGGCCACATGGCCTTGTAAATCCGCTCGAGATCGGTCTTCTTCTGGGGCGATCGGCTGGCGACATCGTCGATCCGGAAGGCGGCCGCTCGGTCGGCCACGACCTTGTGGTCTTGGTTTCGAACCAGCGGACTCCCATCGGCGGCCGGAAGCGGCTTTTGGAGGACGGTCTCCATCTCGGCCACCATCGCCGCAAAGGTCTCCGCCACGCGAAGGTTTCCTTCGCTTTCCACTTCTTTGAGCTGCTTTTGGAACTCCTGTCGCTCTTCCTCCGAGAGGCTCATCTGTCGGGAGAATTTTTCCGTGGCGATCACGATGCCCTCGACGCCCGAAGGCACTTCGAGCGAATCATTCTTCACGTCTTCGCCAGCACGCCCGAAGATAGCATGAAGGAGCTTCTCTTCGGGAGTGAGCTCGGTCTTGCTTTTCGGCGAAACCTTGCCCACGAGAATGTCGCCGGGGCGAACATAGGTTCCGATTCGAACAATGCCGGTTTCATCGAGGTTGTGGAGTGCTCGTTCGCCGACGTTGGGGATATCACGTGTGAACTCTTCGCGACCGAGCTTTGTGTCACGAATCTCGATGTCATATTCCTCGATGTGAATCGAGGTGTAGGTGTCGTTTTCCACCAACTCTTCACTGAGGATGATGGCATCTTCAAAGTTGAATCCGTCCCAGGCCATGAAGCCCACGAGCACATTGCGACCGAGGGCCAGCTCACCCTTGTAGGTTGCAGCGCCGTCGGCGATGACTTCGGCCTTCTCGACCTTTTGGCCGAGGGCGACAATCGGCTTGTGGCTTTGGCACGTCCGCTCGTTCAAGCCCGAATACTTCCGCAGCGTGTAGGTATCAACCCCGACCGCATTCCCTCCTGGCGTGATCTCGATCGATTCGGCATCGACGTACGTCACCGTGCCCTTTCGGGCAGCCCTGAGAATCAGCCCTGAATTGACGGCGACGTCCCGCTCCATGCCCGTGGCCACGATCGGCGGCTCGGTGATCAACAGCGGAACAGCCTGTCGCTGCATGTTGGAGCCCATGAGGGCGCGATTGGCGTCGTCGTGCTCGAGAAACGGAATCAATCCCGCTGACACACCGACCATCTGGCTCGGGGCCACGTCGATGTATTCGATGGAGTCACTCGGCACGAGCATAAAGTCGCCACGGTATCGGGCGATGATCAGGTCGCCCACGAGCTTGCCGTTCTCGACCACCGCGTCGGCCGGGGCGAGATGCGCCTCGTGCTCCTCGTCGGCCCGCAGCCAGACGACATCGTCTGTCAGCTTGCCCTTCGACACCTTTCGGTACGGCGTGACGAGGAAGCCGTAGGAATCGACGCCCGAGTAAATCGCGAGACTCGAGATGAGACCGATGTTCGTGCCTTCCGGCGTTTCGATCGGGCAGATTCGGCCGTAGTGAGAAATGTGAACGTCGCGAACCTCGAAGCCCGCACGTTTGCGATTCAAACCACCCGGGCCGAGCGCCGAGAGCCGACGCTCATGCGTCAGCATGGAGAGCGGGTTGGTCTGGTCCACCACCTGAGAGAGTTCGCCACGGCCGAAGAAATGCTCGATGGCAGCCGAGATGCTCTTCGGATTGATGAGCGTCCGGGGCGTCATCTCCGCGACGTCTTTGAGGCTCATTCGCTCCTGCACCGTGCGCCGGAGCTTCAAGAACCCCTTGCGGAGCTCATCGCTGGCCAACTCGTCAATCGTCCGCAGGCGACGGTTTCCGAGGTGGTCGATGTCATCAACTTCAACCTCCCCCTCACCGTCGCTTAACTGCAGCACGTAACGCATCGCCGCGATGAGATCATCGGCGCGGAGCGTCATCTCCGTTTCGGGCACACTGAGACCGAGCTTTCGGTTGATGCGAAAGCGGCCGACGCGGCCGAGCCGATAGCGATTCGAGTCCTTGAATTTTTCGTCAAAAAGCGTTCGTGCCTTGTCGAGCGCCGGAGGGTTTCCGGGCCGCAAACGCTGGTAGATACGAACCAGGGCGTCCTCGTGACTCGGGGCCACGCCCGTTCGTCGCTTCGACTCCTCGGCGTCTTCACGGAGGCTGTTCATGATGAGAGGCACCTTCTGCGCCTCCATCACTTCCACAGCCGGCAGCCCTGACGTGCAGATGAGCTCGGCCTGATCCTGCGTGATCGTGCCCCCGGCATCCACAATGATTTCACCGGCGCGGTCGCTCGCCTTCGGATAGACAATGTCGTCAACGGCAACCTTGCCAACGAGCTTCGGGACACTGCGAGCCCCTGCCACCTTCTCCTTGGTGGTCTTGTAAAAGAGCTTGAGGATCTCGGAATCATGGCTGTACTTCGGATCCATCGCACGCAAGAGCGTGAGCGCCGAAAACTTCCCGCTCTGGTCGATCCGAACCTGGAGCGCGTCCTTCTTCGAGACATTGAACTCGATCCAACTGCCGCGCTCGGGAATGATGCGGCAATTGTGCGTCTTTCGGTCGATCGATTCGGTGTCGGCAACAAAGTCAATGCCGGGGGACCGATGGAGCTGACTCACCACGACCCGCTCGGCACCATTGATGATGAACTCACCACCACCAAGCATAATCGGCACGTCGCCGAGATAGACCTCTTCCTCGACGGGCTGCTCACGCGTCAGCCGGAGCCACACGCGAAGCGGACGGCCGTATGTCAACCGGAGTTGGCGACACTCGTCGGGGTCATATCGCGGCTTCCCCAACTCGTAGCGGATGTACTCGATCTTGACGGTCTTGTCGTAGCTCTCGATTGGAAAAATTTCTCGCAGCACGCCCTCGATTCCCTGATCCTTGCGTTTTGAAGGTGGGACGTCGTACTGGAGAAACGCATCGTAGAACCGCGTCTGAATCTCGGTCAGATCCGGAATGGGCTGGGTAACGCGGCGGCTGCCGAACTGACGGACTTCGCTGGGCTGAAGACGGCGAACGGCGCTAGTTGCCATGGGCGAAATCGACTCCTCGATGAGTAAGGACGTCGCGGCATGGGCAAGCCGCGACCAGAAATTCACGAAAGACGGCGAGCCAGCGAGACCAAAGGCACGGGGGCAAAGACAGCCAATACAACGTCGGGCCAGAGGGGACGCCCGGACAGGCAGGTGGCGAACACGCAAAAACTATACCAAACGCCAGCCAGGCCGCCAAGTAAGGCGGCTCTGGCCGGGAAATGGCAGAGTTTTTACTTGATCGAGACCTTGGCCTTCGCTTCCTCGAGCTCCTTGACAAGCTTTTCGGCGTCGGCCTTGGAGATGCCCTCCTTGACCTTGGCAGGTGCGCTCTCGACCAGATCCTTGGCCTCCTTGAGGCCCAGGCCCGTCGCAGCACGCACGACCTTGATGACGCCGATCTTGTTGTCGCCAAAGCTTTCGAGCACGACATCAAACTCGGTCTTTTCAGCGGCGGGCTCAGCAGCGCCACCACCGGCACCACCAGCAGGCGCGGCCATCATCACAGCCCCACCAGCAGCCGGCTTGATGCCATGCACTTCGTCGAGATAGTCAGAGAGCTCCTTGGCTGCCTTGAGGGTCAGACCAACGATCTTGTCGCCCAAATCCTTCGTGTCAGCAGAAAATTCACGCGTTGCCTCAGCCGTTGCCATTGCTCCTGATCCTTTCCCTTGAAATGAAGCGGCCAGTCCTAAAACCTGGCCGCTGGTGGTGTCGTGTGTTCGGTTTTGCTTCGCTCGCCGCTCGCGAGAGCACTCAAGTCGAGCCTCTTCGTCGAGCCCCTTGGTTTACCATGGATTTTTCCCGGGTGAAGCCCCCCCGAAAATTGACGTTGACTTTAGCCCGCCAGCGCTTCGCTGCCGGCCTTCTCTAAGTCGTCTACCCGCGAGGCAATCTGCCCGGCAAGCTGGCCTCCGGCCGACGTAATCTGCCCCGAGAGCACCGAGCCCAACGAGGAAATTTGTCCGGAAAGGATCGAGAGCTGCTCCGTTCGTGTGGGCCACTTGGCGACCAGTTTCACGTCGCCCGCCTCGAGCCGCCCGCCGTCAAGCGCCCCACCACGGCATTCGAGACCGTCGAAGTCTTTGACGCCCGAGAGCCTGTCGAGCTCCTTCGCCAGGTCCACGATGTCCTCGCCGCCCCAGGCAATTGCGAGCATGCCTTCGGCCTTCTCAAACGCCGGCGCCAGCGGCGTTCCAGCCATCGCGCGGCGGGCGAGACTGTTCTTCACGAGCTGGAGACTGATTCGCTTCTTGCGAAGTGTCTGCCGAAGCTGCGTGGTCTTCTGGGCATCGAGGGTGCCGAGGCTCACGACGATCAGCTCTCCGACTCCGTCGAGGCGGTGTTTGAGATCATCGACCAGCATGGCTTTGATGGCTTTACTCATGGCTTGTCATTCAAACGCGAAGAAAAGGAGATAGACGGAAGCGACGCCAGGCGTCACATGGCGACCATGACGCCTGGCGTCATGGTGCCCGAGATCGAAACGCTTTTCACATACTGCCCGCGAACACTCGAGGGCTGAAGTGACAAAATGTGATTCACGAAGGCCTTGATGTTGTCGGCGAGCTTGGCCTCATCGAAACTCGCCTTGCCCACCACGGCATGCACGATGCCGGTGGGGTCATTGCGAAACTCGACCTTGCCAGCCTTGTATTCGCTGACGGTCTTGGTGATGTCTGCTGTGACGGTTCCGGCCCTCGGACTGGGCATGAGCCCGCGGGGCCCGAGTACTTTTCCGAGAGGACCAACCAGCCCCATCATATCGGGGGCCGCGATGCACACGTCAAAATCCATCCAGCCTTCCTTGATTTTCTTGGCGAGATCGTCGCCGCCCACTTCTTCGGCCCCTGCCGCGCGAGCGTCATCGGCAAGATTGCCCTTGGCAAACACGACCACCCGTTTTGATTTCCCAATGCCATGCGGCAGCACGAGCGATCCACGGACGATCTGGTCGGCCTGCTTCGGGTCAATGCCCAGCCGCATATGAATCTCGACCGATTGGTCGAACTTCGGAGCCGGAAACTTCTTGAGAACACCAACCGCCTCGGCCAGCGGGAGGGCGGCATCGGTCTTGGGATGAACGGCTCGGGCCGCTCGCATCCGCTTGGTCTTGGCTGTGACAGACATGGTTCTGGAGAGGGACTGGAGGAGTGTGTGAACGAAAAGAAAAACAATCAGTCTTCGACGGTGATACCCATGCTCCGAGCGGTGCCCTCGACCATCCGCCGGGCATGCTCGGCATCGCGGGCATTGAGATCGGCTCCCTTGAGACGAACGATCTCATCGACCTGGGCCATCGTGACCTTGCCGACCTTGTCCTTGTTGGGCACGCCCGAGCCCTTGGCCAGGCCTGCGGCCTTCTTGAGAAGGGCGGCCGCCGGTGGGCTCTTCGTGATGAATTCAAACGAGCGATCGTTGTAGACCGTCACGACGACCGGAATCGGCATGCCGGCCGCCTCGCGGGTCTTGTCATTGAACTGCGATACGAACTGGCCGAGGTTGATCCCAAAGCGGCCCAGGGATGTGCCGACCGGGGGTGCGGGCGTGGCCTGCCCACCGGGCACCTGAAACTTTGCCTGACCTACCATCTGCTTCGCCATCGTCGTATTCCTCGGTTGCGTGCTGTCTGTGCGTGCGTGCTAGAAACGCTGTTTCTGCGTGTTTGGAATCAGTTCACACTGTCTCGATCTGCCAGTATTCGATATCGACGGGAGTCGATCGGCCGAAGATGCTCAGCATCACCGTAACGCGACCGTTCGCTTCGTCAATTTGTTCGACCTCGCCCTCGAAGTTCTCGAAGGTACCTTCGTTGATCTTCACGCGATCGCCCTTCTTGAAGTTGATCTTCAGCTTGGGCGCATCCGTGGTTTCCACTTCCTTCTTGTGAAGGAGCTTGGCGACGTCCTGCGGCAGCATCGGACTTGGCCGACCAGCGGAACCGGTGAAGTCGCCGATGCCGCCTGTCTCCCGCACGAGAAACCATGTCTCGTCGTTGAGTACCATCTGCACGAGGATATAGCCGGGATAAAGCTTGCGGGACACCACACGCTTTTTGCCCCCCTTGAAGTCGGTAACCTGCTCCTTCGGCACGATCACCTCGCCGAAGCTCTTCTCCATGCCCTGGAGCATGATCCGCCGCCTGAGTGTCTCGCTTATCGAGTCTTCACGGTTGCTCTGCACCTTGAGAATGAACCACTCCATGTTCGCCATGGAGGGAGCGTCTGACTCGTCGATCATCTCTTCGATCGGCTTGGCGTCTTCGTCTCCCTCGAAGGGATCGGCAAGCTCGACCGGGCCATCGTCTTCTTCAGCCTCATCCACGGCTTCCGATGGCACGACCGCGTCGGCGTGCTCGGCGGGACCTTCAACCACGACATCGCCGGCATTCGGCGGCCCCGCATCGACAGGCGTCGATGCGACTGCTTCATGGTTTTGCTCTGGGACCGATGGCACTGCTTCCGTCGCCGGAGCAGCCGTGTCGTCGTCAGGATGGGAAGTGTCTTGGTTCATCGTGTGAGGAGGTGAGCGAGGCGGCCGAAAGCCTCGGATCAGACGGAGGGGTCAGACAGTGCCGTTGCGTATGAGCGACCACAGTTCCCGCGGGTGAAGCAGGAACCACCAGAAAAAGTCGAACGCCGCCAAGAGCGCCGCCAGGAAAAAGATCAGGAAGATTACCACGATCGAACTCCGGAAGACCTCATGCCCGCTCGGCCAGGATACCTTCGCCATTTCCGCTTCGACGGCAATGAGAAACTCAGCAAATCGCGGAATGTTGACGATCCGAAACGCAAGCCAAACTCCGAGGGCCACGAGCCCCGCCGGCAGGAGGAACCGCACGACCCCCAAGTCGGGTCCAGTGGCCTCACCAGAGGCCATGGTGGTAGCAATCTGAGAAACCTGCCAGGCCCCCGTCCCGATGATCACAGCAAGCGCAGCAAACGTGGCCTGACGGGTAATGCGGCCCTGATTCCACTTATAGAGTGAGAAACTGAGCACGCCACCCAACAGGGTTCCTGCACCGGCCTGGTTGTCTGTCGCTGCCATACGGACTGTCTTCCTACCCGGCCATCTGTTTTCTAAACCGGCAATCAGCCATCCCGCCCGGACCTCGCGGCCGCTTCACCCACTTTGGGTGGGCCGCGATGCGTCCGGACGACGCGCCGCGGCAACGGCTGCAGGGGCGGCGGGAATCGAACTCGCAACCTCTGGTTTTGGAGACCAGCGCTCTGCCAGTTGAGCTACGCCCCTGTGAGTGGGAATCGGCCACGAGGCCGATTCAGCACCCTTATCCTACTGTCTGTTTTCTCTCTTTCGCCTCGGGCTCGCCCCACGGCGAAGTGTCAGGCTCACGCCTCCGTTTGTTCGAGAATCCACTTATTCCAGAATTTTGGTGACGACGCCTGACCCGACGGTCTTGCCGCCCTCACGAATCGCGAAGCGGACGCCGTCGTCCATGGCGATTGGCACCATGAGCTCGACTTCCATCTTCACGTTGTCGCCGGGCGAGCACATCTCAACGCCGCCAAGCAGCTTTGTGGCGCCGGTGACGTCAGTCGTGCGGAAGTAGAACTGCGGCCGGTAGCCAGCGTAGAACGGCGTGTGACGGCCACCCTGCTCCTTCGACCGCACGGACAACTCGCCCTCGAACTTCTTGTGAGGCTTGATCGAGCCCGGCTTTGCGAGCACCTGACCACGCTCGATGCCGTCCCGGGCAATGCCACGAAGAAGGCAGCCGACGTTGTCGCCAGCCTGTCCGCTGTCGAGCACCTTTTTGAACATCTCAACGCCGGTGCAGGTCGTCTTCTCGGCCTTTTCCTTGAGGCCGATAATCTCGACCTCGTCGCCGACCTTCACCATGCCCCGCTCGATACGGCCCGTGGCCACGGTGCCACGACCTTCGATCGAGAAGACGTCTTCAATGGCCATCAGGAATGGCTTGTCGAGCTCACGGGTCGGCTCGGGAATGTAGGCGTCAACCGCATCGAGCAGGTCGCCGATGCACTTGTTGGCCGCTGGGTCGGCCGGGCTGTCGTAGGCCGGCTTGCCAGCACCGCGAATGATCGGCACATCGTCGCCAGGGAAGCCATACTTCGTGAGCAGCTCACGAATCTCCATCTCGACGAGATCGAGCAGCTCGGGGTCGTCCACAAGGTCAACCTTATTGAGGAAGACCACGAGGGCCGGCACACCGACCTGCTTGGCCAGCAGGATGTGCTCTCGCGTTTGCGGCATCGGGCCGTCAGCCGCGCTCACCACCAGAATCGCGCCGTCCATCTGGGCAGCGCCGGTGATCATGTTCTTGATGAAGTCGGCGTGGCCCGGGCAGTCGATGTGGGCGTAGTGACGCTTTTCCGTCTCATACTCCACGTGGCTGACCGCGATCGTGACGGTCTTCGTCTCGTCACGAACGGTACCGCCCTTCGCGATGTCGGCGTAGCTCTTGGCTACGGCGAGGTTTTTGGCTGCCTGCACGGCCACAAGTGCGCCGGTAAGGGTGGTCTTGCCGTGGTCAATGTGGCCAATCGTGCCAACATTGACGTGGGGCTTGCTCCGCGTGAACGTGTCCTTCGCCATCGTGTCTCCTCAAACTCCTCGGAAATGAAAATCGGAACTAGTGAACGGAAAATCTATACTGTGAACGTAAAACCCGGTGAACGAAATACTGCGGGGTCGAGCCGCCCGAACGGCACGTCCGACTCCACGCCGGCCGTGACCCTCGGAAGAGCTGCTGATGGGACTTGAACCCATGACCTCGTCCTTACCAAGGACGCGCTCTACCAACTGAGCTACAGCAGCGGCGTGATAGGGGTTGTTGTCATGGTGTGTCATGGATGGGGAAAGCGGGTAGAGGGAATCGAACCCTCGTCTTTAGCTTGGAAGGCTATTGCTCTACCATTGAGCTACACCCGCGGGGACTTGAATGCTGCCGAAGCCTTGGCCGACCGCCGCAAGAGCGGGGCGCAAGTGGGGAGTGCAGGATTCGAACCTGCGAAGGTGCAAGACCATCAGATTTACAGTCTGACCCCGTTGGCCGCTTGGGTAACTCCCCGCGTGGTGTGTCGTGGCGGTGCGCGTCGTTTTCCTGTGGCTCCTTTGGATGCCGCTTGTGCTTTGTCGCGCCCCCGGCGCGCTGAGCTAGCGGCGGGAATTGAACCCGCAACCTGCTGATTACAAATCAGCTGCTCTGCCAATTGAGCTACGCTAGCGGCCGGTCGAAACCGCGAAACACCGGAGTGTACGGTTTTGCGTTCCCCATGCAAGATGGGGTGCGTTTTCCAGGCGGCTGCATCAGGCCGCCGAGGTGGAATCGCTGCCGTCCCCGCCAAAAATAAGCTCCACGATCGAGCAATCGTCCTGAAAATCCTCCCGGCCGGAGAGCCCGCGGATGTGCTCGAGAAGGCTATCGAGCGGGCGAGGCATGCCAGTATTCCCGGTTCCATCTCCAGCCCCTTGGTCGAAGGCCGCCCCCGAGAGCATCTCCACAAAATCTGCAAACGGCCACATCGTGCCGTCGGTTCGGATGATCTCGTAGGCGCCGTCGCTATAGATATAGATGCGGCTGCCTGGGGGCACGGCCACCTCGCTGGCCTCGTATTCGAGCCCCTCCACGGCCCCCACGAGCGGTCCTTCGGAGTCGAGCATGTGCCGCGTGCCGCCTTCGGGCAGCAAGATCGCCGGCGGATGGCCGCCCCCACTCCACCGAAGGCGCCTCGTAGCTCGGCAGTACACGCCATACCACGCGGTAAAAAACATGTCGTTGTGCCGCTCCATCGGGAAGGCACGGTTGAGGCCCGCGAGCACAGCCCCGGGATCGCGAAAGTCGGTCTGCGGGAGCGCTTCGCTGCGGATGGCATTGAGCGCCGATACCGAAAGCAGCGCCGCCCCCACGCCGTGCCCGCACACGTCGAGCAGGTACACGGCCATGTGCTCAGCATCGATGTCGTGATAGCCAAACGCATCGCCTCCGAGCGAGGCCGACGGGATGAATCGCCAGTCGGCCTGGATGTTTCCCAGGGCCTGCGGCGGCGGAAGCAGGGAGCGGACATAGTGCGCGGCCGTTTCGAGATCGTGGGCAAGCACCTTCTGGCTCTTTTGGAGGGCTGCAAAGGCTTCGTTCCGTTCGAGGAGCGCCGTGTAGCCTCGCGAGTGGTATCGCACGCGGGCCACAAGCTCGAGCCGGTCGGGCAGCTTCACGATGTAGTCGTTGGCCCCTCTGGCAAAGGCTTCGGCCTTCACCTCGGGCTCTTCTTTCGTGGAGAGCACGATCACCGGCACGTCCCGAAATCGCTCGTCGGCCCGGTACCGCCGCACAAGCTCGAGTCCTTCCACTTCGGGCATCACGAGGTCTTGGAGAATGACCGTTGGCTGCACCTCGGCTGCTCGGTCAATCGCGGCGGTCGCATCCCGACAGAAGTGAAACGCGATGCCCTCCTCGGTCGCGAGCATTCGTCGGACCGCCTCGCCGATGATCGGCTGGTCATCAATCAATAGCACGCAGGGGCTACGGTACGAAGGAGTAGCAGGTATCGCCATGCGGAAAGGCTACCACGCCGCCTCCCTCCTCATGTGATCAGTGCCACTTCCGCCACGAGGCCCGGTCCGAAGCCGAGGAGCACCCAGGGCCGCGGGGCGTTTCGCTTCCGCAGGCGGTCCACCACAAACAGCACCGTCGGCGATGACATGTTGCCGTAGTCCGCCAAAACCCCGCGGGATTCGGCCAGCGAGTCGGCGGGAAGATTCAGGGCCGATTCGGTCGCGTCCAGAATCTTCGGGCCACCGGGGTGAACCGCCCAACTGCCCACATCGGGCACGCTGAGCCCCTGGGCATGCAGCCAGTTCGACAGCCAGGGGCCAAGGCCCTGCTCGATGGCGTCGGGGATCTTCCTCGACAGCACCATCTCAAAGCCGTGGTCCCCGATCACCCACTCCATCAGCGCGGCGGTGTCGGGGAACAGGCATGAGCCTGTGGCAGTGACGGTGGGGATGTCTGCGCGCGAAGCAGACGACCCCATGCCCACCACCGCGGCGGCACCGTCAGCGAACAGCGCGTTGGCCACCACCTTGTCGACGGTCATGCCGTAGTAGTAATGCAGGCTGCAAAGCTCCACCGCCACCATCAGCACCACGGCGGCCGGGTCTGACGCAAACGCCAGACTCGTCCGCAGGCCGTTCACCGCGCCGTGACAGCCCATATATCCCACCTGCACCCGCTGCGCATCGGGTCGTAACCCCAGGCAGCGGATCAGGGCTTCGTCTACGCCCGGTGCGATAAACCCGGTACACGATATCGGCACGAGGTGTGTCACCTCGCAGGCTGACAACCCGCTGTCGGAAATCGCGCGGCCGGCGGCGGCGACGGCAAGCAGCGGGGCGTGCTCGGCATACATCTTCATTCGCACGCCGGTGGTCGGGCCGAGCGGATCGCCGCCCGGCAGAAACGGCGAACCGGAATGCCGCGTGCCGTCGAGAACGTCCCGTACCACCGCCTGGTCGTGGACCATGTGCCGGGTCTTCACCGTGCTGCCGGCGTAGAGCTCAGGCAGAATCGCTGAACGGGCGACGACGGGATTGCTGAGCACCTGGGCGATGGCCAACCCTTCCTCGCGGGTGATCACATTCACAGGGTTGGCGGTACCCAGGCCGAGCAGTGCGAGCGGCATCATTGATTCCGTGCGAGCGGGTGGTTCAACCGTTTGACGACCGGTATGGCCAGGGCGGGCAGAACGTTCAACCCGCGGATCACGAGCGAACAGAGGCCGGGTGACCGTAGCACACGGGCGGCCATTCGACACACAGACTGCCTGCGGGTGAGGGGCGGCGTGCCCTTCCAGTTGGCGCCTGCCAGTTCCGGTAGTCGGGGCAGCCCAGACGCTCGCACCACCCGTTCTGCTGCGACCCCAATGCCACCGGCGGCATTCACAAACCGCGGGGCCAGCGCGGGTGAGTGAAACCCCACCGAGTTTTGTCGGCGGATCACCCAGCCTTGCCGCCGCCAGCACCGACAGCGCATGACCATTCAGGCAGCATCCGCAGACTTTTCGCCGTGGGAACGTCGCCTTGGCGTAGCGGACCACCCGCCGCCCAGCCCGCGCGAGCAGGAGGGCTGCCATCGATCCAGCCGGCCCCGCGCCGACTACAGCGACGTCCCACGGGGCAGTCACGTCGCCCGCCGCCATTCGAGGAGCATGCGGCACGGGAAGCGTGCCTGCACGGTCCCGCCGGTCAGCCCGGCGGTTTCGGCCATCGCCCGCATCTCGCTGACGGTGAACGCCCCGCGGATCGACAACGGCCCATCGACATGCACCACCCGGCTCCGCGAGAAGAGCCGCGAGGCGACCCACACAGAGAGATAGTTGAATCGTCCGCGCTCGAGGTCGTTGACCAGGATCAGCCGCGGGTTCACGTCCCGCATCTTCCGCAGCAGTGCCACCGCATCGGTCTCGTCGAGGTGGTGCAGAAACAGCGAACACATGAGCGCGTCGAACTCGGTCGGGAGCGGGTCGCGGACCACGTCGTGGGTGAAGAACTCGATCGGAGCTGCCGATTGCTTCGCCACATCGATGGCGACTTGGCTCACGTCGCACCCGGCAAATGTGATCGGCAGGTGTTCCTTCACGGCCCGCTGGTGGAGACGGAGCGGCACATCCCCGCTGCCGGTGGCGATGTCGAGGACCCGGACTGGGCGGTTCCGTTGCCGTGCTAGCGTGCGGAGCGCCGGCCACAGGAGCGCGCCGCTGCCCGACACGGTGTTGATGCGGGCCAACCCCGTGAGCGCACGCCGGTGTTCGGCCGGGTCGAGCGCCGGGTCGTCCATGAGTTCGGGCAATCTGTGCCGGTGGGCAAGCGACATGCGGGCGGCCGGGGAGTGCATGGGTGATGGTAGCAGCAATCGACTTCGGCCAAGCCGTTGATGTGAGTGTGCGAATCTCCCTCGACGATCGCGAAGTGCCGTTATCCGTCCTCGCCGTCTGCGTTCAATACGCCTTCTGGATCTGCACGCCCTTTTGGGGTGCCTGGCGGCGTTGCATGTTCCAGTTGCTGTTGTTGAGCTGCTGGATCGTGCCGTTCTGCTGGTACAAGTTTCGGTTGTAGTCGACGGCGTCTTTGCCTTCCGCGGCCGGTTGCTGGGGCATGGGCGCGGCGTTCTCCGGTGCCCCGAGCCAGGCGGTGCCACGGAAGAACGCATACCGCGAATCCCCCTCGCGGGCGATCACCGTCGCCTTGCCACGCAAGTTGTCGGCCACAAAAATGCCACGCAGATCGGTCTCACCTGCCTGAAACTCGCTGTCGGCACTCCCAATTGCCTTGACGTGAACCCTCGGCCGGTAGCCCCCCTTCACGGTGTCGAGCACGTTCGCCCGCACGCGTCCACTGGCAGCCTCCTCCTGCATCTCGATCGTGAGCGGCGTGATGAGCACCATGCCGCTCGTGAAGAGATCGTCGCCACGGCAGATCACGAGATACGCAGCCTCGTCTTTGAGCGCAAGCGCGATCGCCCGCTCCTTCTCGACATAGTCCTTGCCGTCACCGAGTTTCACGGTGAGCTCGGATTCCGGCTTGATCCCCGCAAGTTGCACGCTCGTGATGGCGCTCAGGTTCTTCTGTTGCAGGTAGAGCTTCATGAGGTCGACGCGATAGACCTGCACGAACGCCTCCTTGATGTTGCGGTACTTGAGGGTGAGCGACACGGCCACCCCCGGCTTTACCACCGTGACCTCGTCGAGGCCGATCCGCTTGTCTTCAAAGTACCGAATCGCCTCGGCAGCGTCGGGGTAGAGCGACTTGACCTTCTCGTACCAGACAATGGCGTCAGCCGGCTTGCTCTCCGCGTGATAAATCTGGCCGAGGATGTAGCGGGCAAAGTCGCGATCCTTGCTCTCGCCGTCGGCCACGACGCGGGCCGCATTCAGAGCCTCGCCATACTGGCTCTGCCAGAAGAGACCAAGCGCCGTCATGTACTGAAAGCTCGGCGCAAGCTCGCTCTCGGGATAGCGTTTCGCAAACTCCTTGCTGAGGCTCACCACGGCTGGATAATTCTTGAGGTCGAGCATGGCATTACAGAGGCTAAAACCCGCGTCATCAGCGAGCGGATCGGTCGGATACCGCGCCAAAAAATCCCGCAGCAGCTCCACCGTGCGGCCGAGCATCGCGATTTTCTCCGGCTGCACACCGTCTTCCTTCGGCAAGTCATGGGCCTTGGGAGCCTTTTCGTAGAGCAACTGTGAGATGGCAAACGTCGCCGCGATCACGTCGGCCGTGTCGGGATACTCCTTGCAGAGCCGTTCCTGGAATCTGATCGAGCCCAGGAATCGACCCTCGTCTTCGAGCACGGCACTGATGCCGGCGTCGTTGATGAAGCTGGCGGCAATCACCGCGCGGTAGACGAGCCAGGCCCGCTCGTGTTCGCCGATATCTTGGTAGGCCTTGCCCACCACGAGCAATCGGTCAAACGGGATTTCCAGCGACGGATACCGCTCCCGCAGGATCTCGAACATCTCGACGATCTTGCGAGCGTCGTAGAACGCTGGCTTCGTGTGAATCCAGAGGAGCATTCGGGCCAGTTCGCTCTCGTTGTACTGCCGATGTTCCTTGAAGACGGCGGCGAGGTATTCGAGGGCCTGGGCGTCGTCGCCGTCATTGAAAGAGCACTGGCCTAGGGCATACCGCTCGCCGCGGTTCATCTCGTAGGGATCGGGAGATTGCTCACCAGAAGCGAGCACGGTGAGCCCGGGCGTCGATCCCACCGAGAGGAACTCTGGATTCCCGATCTCGCGGATCGTGCAGGGCAGGATCCGGAATGCTCCGGGCACGTAGCCGGCAAGCTCGTAGTTCACCGAGGGGCACCGGCTTTGGAAAAAAACGCGAAGAAGCGTCGGATGCACCTCGATGGTGCAGTTATCCGACGCACGCCATGTGCCGTCCACCAGCCGCGTGCCCGCAGGCAGCGGGATGTCCATGACAAACCATCGCCCACTGTGCCAGTGGCCATCGTGGCCCCCCACGCTCACACAGACGCGCTGGCCGTGCTCCAGGTTCTTGACGGGCGAACTGCTCCCCGCAGAAATCGGCTTGCCACGGTATTCAAGCGGGGCATGGAGATACTGCCACGGGTCGCTGAACGGACGCACGTTGTGATCCGTGGATTTTGTGTCCGATGAAAATCCAAACAGCGTAGCGGCGTAGGTGTACTGGCCACGCCCCCGCATCTTCAGCTCGACAACGTTTTTTCCAGCGGCAATGGCGTCCTTCGGCACTTCGAGCATGTGAAGGCCACGTGATCCCTCCGACTTCACGACACCGATCTGCTTGCCGTTGACCTCGACAGAAATCTCCATGTCGGTCGCCTGCTCCTTGCCGTGACCAAACCACGACGCGAGCGCCGCAAGCGCGGGGCCGCGGGCCCGACCTGACGGGAACCCAAAGCAGCCGTGCGACTGAAGGAGCGATTCAGCCGCGTCCGCCGCCCGCGGTGAAGTCGGCTTCGATTCCGAGAGGGCCAAGAGCACCAGCGCCGTCGTCTCGGACGTGTCAGACTGCCACGCCATCTTGGAGGCCGTCTCCCACACGACCGGCTGATTTGGCTCGGCCTTTGCCTTGCCTTCGAGGATGCCGGCGAGCTCGGCGGCAATCTCCTTGCGGTCGATATTGAAGAACGCCCGCGTCAGGGAGGCGAGCGTTGCCGCCCCCAGGCTGTTGCGTTCCCGGTAGAGCCGATTGCACGCGGCAAAGTCGGCCCGCTTGTCGGTCGAGAGAGCGTGCAGAACGATCGCACGACCGTCCGAATCGTTGGCGTCGAGGCTTTCGAGCTGCTTTTGGAGGTGTGCGGCCGCCTTGTCGAGCGTGTCCTTGTGAACAGCGATACCCGCCTGCCGCGCGGCGACGAGCGCCCAAAACGTTCGCGCCGCAGTGAAATCGCCTGCGATGTCGCTCTTCCAGTTGCCGTCGTCGGTCTGGCTGGTCACGAGCGTCGCCACGAGACCGCGGGCCCGCTCCGCGAGGCGCTGAGAGTACGTGCTGTCACCAGCTCCGGTGTTGGCGTACGCAAGCGCCGACGCGATCGCCAAAAGCTCATTGCCTGTCGAATCGCCGTATGCCGCGGGCATGATCCGGGCATAGTCACTGGCCGGGCCGTATTGCCGCAGCGCCATGTCGAGCACCGCATTCTTGAGGTCGGGGCCCACCGCGATCGTCATCCACATCGAGCCATACGGCCGCTCTGGGGAAAGTGTCAGCACCGCGGCAGTGTCGGCAGTAGCCGTGCCACCGGCGTGCACTGCGTAGGGCAAGCCCCAAGGCTGCACGGGAATCGTTTCGATGAGGCTGTCGGTGTGCTCCCCCGCGGTGCCTGCAAGCTCGAACGTGACATCGAGGACGCCCGGGATTTCGACCGCGTCAAAGACAACTTCGGCTCCGCCATGTGCAGCGACCTCGACCGATTTCTCGCGAGTGGCCAACACCTTGGTGGGGTCCGACGCGTTGAGCACCCGCAGCGTGAGCGGGACGGTACCGGCAAAGTCGGTGAGGTTGTGGACCCGTCCCACGACGCGCAGCGAATCGCCTTCGCGGAGGAACGACGGCGTCTTCAGTTCAACGAAGAAATCCTTGCGGGTAAGCGTGGCGGCGGTGGCCTGCCCGACGAGTGTTTCGATCGAGCAACCACGGGCCGTGAGCCGCCACGCGTCAGTGGATTCGGGCATCGTGATCGTTGCGACGGCTTTTCCTGTCGCATCGGTCACGATCGAAGGCAGCCAGCGGCCCTCGCCACGCACTTCGCGGCGAGGGGTGGAAGTGGTGCCACCGGACGGTCCCTGGCCGGAATGGTCCCATCCCTTGCGCTGACGCCCGCCGTCGAAGCCAAAATCACTTCTCTCAGCTCGAAGGGCGTCCATGGGCGCGTTGGCGCCGATTTCATCCAGCCTCATTTCTGATCGAGAGCCCTCGAATTGTGGCGCCACCAGAGGCGATGGCGTGGACGGAGAATTTGCAAACATATTGACCGTGCCGCTCACCACCAACCCTGCCTCGAGCTGTTGCGTCTGCTGCACTTGCAGCGACAACTCTTCGCTCGCCTCGCGCACGATCCGTTGCTTCTCATCGGTAAGGGCCTTGGCCACGTGCCGCGTTGTGCCCACATACCGAAAGCCACACGTGGCCCCTGTGTGAAACTCCGCGAACCGGCGGGCGTCCTTCTGGAAAAACTCGAGGATCGACGGCGTCGTATCTGGGCACACCGCATAAAGCGCCTCGTTGACAAGCGCGAGGCTCAGTTTGGCCCGCACGGGCTTTCCCATCTGATCGGTGACCGTGATTGTGACGTCTGCCTTTTCGCCTGGCAGAAACGCTTTTTTTGCTGGCTCGATGGCGACCTTCAACTCCCGCTCGACCACGAATTCCTTTGACGCGCTCCGCAGGTTGCGGCCATCGATCACCGCCGCCGCGAGTCTGAAATTCGGAAAGAGGTCGTGGCCAACCGGGATATCGATCTCATTCGAGCCGCGATTCACTTCGACGATCCGGTACTGAAGGATCGTCTCCCCTTCAAACGTCACAAGCGCCAGGCCCTTGTCGAGCCGTGCATGGAGCCGCACCTTCGCATCCTCCCCAACCCTGAGCCTGGCCTTGTCGGAAAAAAGTCGAAGTTTTGTGGCGTCATCGTCGCCCGATACCTGCACCTGGGTCTCTGTGGCAATTGTCTGCCCAAACCGATCGACACCAGAAAACCGCATCCGATAGATGCCTCCCTTCGCGAGTGTGAGTGACACCGTCGCCTTGCCGGTTTTTGAGTCCGTCGTGGCGGCAAGTTCGGATTCTTTCACCTCGGCGGCCACAGGGTTCTCAGCCTGCTGCCAGGGAAGCAGCGTAAGAATGCGGCTTGCCTTCGGGGTGTCCATTCGCAGCACGGTGACCGAAAGTTTCTCTCCGACGGGCGTGCCATCGGCCCCGGTCGTCATGAGATCAACATCCAGAGGCTCGCCGGCGATGACGACGCGCTGGCTCGGCGTGGCCGTAATTGAAAAGCCGAGACGTGCAAGCGCCAGGCTCTCGGTCGTCGTGACGTTTTCGCCGTCGATTGTCGCCGAGAACGTGAGCCGAGTCCCGGGCGTCATACCGGCCGTATCGAAACTGATCTTCGTTTTGCCTTCGCTATCGGTCGTGACCCGTTCAACGCGGCGATCGGGGAGCGTGCAGCGAATCACCCGATTGGCAAGTGGCTCGCCCCACGCAAAGGTCGCAGTGAGCGTGGCCTCGATCGTCTCGCCACGGAACCACACCCGCCTCGGAAACTCCATGGCGAGCATTACTTTTTCGAGTTTGAACTCCCGGACCTCAAACGTGCCCTGAAATTGCAGAGGCGCCTTGCCCAATGCCTGACCCGGCGGCTTGGTCTCTTGGCTCGCGGTGATCGTGTACTGGCCAATCGAGGCCTGCGACGGAAGATCGATCGCGGCATCAAACGTACCGAACTCGCCAAGTTTTACTTTTTGCTCTGAGAGCAGCCGGCTCTGCGGGTCGGTCACGCGAATCCTGAACGCCGCGTTCTCGGGAACGACATACCCACCGTTTTTCACATCCCTCAAAACGCCTCGCATGGCGACCCGCTCACCCGGCAGATACGCCGGTCGATCGGTGTAGAGATAGCCCTTGCTCACGAGGCCCGACGAAAGCTGAAGACCTTCGAGGGGAAGGTTGAATGCGGAGGCATGGCCCGATCGAAGGGCAAACACCCGCACATCGCCAAGTTTGTTGAGCGCCTCGAGCGTCGTGCGGTAGACGCCATCGTCCCCAGTCTTGCCCGTGGCCGCGACCGCCGATCCGCTACTCACCAGGATCTCGACATCCTTGGCAGGTTTTCCCGTGCGCATGTCCTGCACGAACGCGAGCACTTCGCGGCGGCTCGACGTGACGACCATTTCGAGGTCTGACCGGAGCACGAGCACCGTCGATTCCAGATCGTCGTCGCCGATCGTCACGACATAGGCCCCGGCCTCGTTGGCCTTGAACGGAATCTCGACATCCTGCTCGAAGGGTTTGTATTTGGCGTAGTCCTTGATCTCGAGCGTCCAGGTCTTGTCGGGCTGAATGAGCGACACGTCGAGGCCCTCGACGCCGGTGATGCCGTGCATCTTGCGGAAGTAGGCCTGGAGATCGATCCGGTAGAGCCGCACCTCAGCCTTCTCGATGTTCCGGAGCTTTACTTTGACGACCGGCTTTTCATTCGTACGGAATACCCGCTCGGTCGCGACATCGAGCGACTTTTGCGTGAGCCGCGCGATGGCGACGGCCGCCTCACCATCCTGTCGCTCGCGAACCAGTTTTTGCGAGAGCTCGAGGGCCTTCGAGAACTCGCCGAGCTTGGTCTCGAGAATCCGGACGCTCGCGTGCAACGCAGCGAGGGCGGCTTCACTCTCAGGATACTTGCTCACGAGCTTGGCCCATTCGTCGATCGCCTGTCGGTAGTATCTGGCGATCGCCTTCGCGTCGCCCTTCGCGTGGCCTTGTTCCGCTTCGAGATCGAGGGCTTTTGCCTGGTGAACGGCGCCAAAGAGATAGAGGATCCTGGGGGCGCGTTCGTCAAGTGGATGGGCTCGAAGGAACGCCTCAAATCGCTCCATCGCGACGGTGTCCTTCTTGTCGGCCAGCGCGTCGAGGCCGAGTTGAAACTCGGCGTTGATGATCGCGGTCTGGCACGCCGACCAATCGGGGCCGTTGGGATACTCCTTCACATAGCCCTGCCACGCCGCGATCGCCTCTTCGTGCTTCTTTTGGCTGGCAAGGATCTGCCCGATCCGAAAGACCGCTCGCATCTCGAGGTTGGCGAGCTGGGTGGCGGGAGTCGCCCGAATTTCATCGTCCATCGTGTCCGCAGCCGCACCTTCGGGCAGTCCGAAAATCTTCTTTGCGAGAAAGTCGCGGTAGGCTGCAATGGCATCGTCGCTGCGGCCCGCAGCCTCGAGTGCCTCTGCGATCATCCAGGCCACGCGCACGGCGCGGCTCCCTTTCGGATGCGCTTTGAGATACGCACGGCACGTGTCGAGGGCCTGGTCGAGGTTGCTTCCATCCGTGAGGGCGAAGAGCTGCACATCACACGTCGGTAGGCCGCCGGTGTTTCCGATGAAGGCCTGCGTGTTCGCCACCTGCCTGTTCGGCGGCGGCACGGCGCAGTTCGCGTGCGACACCGCTTCGGGATCGGCTCTGAAGTAGGTATGCACCTGAAGCCAACGAATCTCCGCTGGAAGTTTTTTTCCGTCGGCGGTGGCACGCTCGGCGACGAGCGGCGTCAACTCCTCCACAGGGGCCGTCACCATCTTCAGGAGGTCCTCGAGCTCCATGCGCGCCGCGTCTGCGTTGCCCTGCTGGTTGAACGCCTCGGCGAGGTGAAAGCGGGCCCGTGCCACGTGCTTGCCCGCTGGCGGCGGGTTCTGCATTGGCAGCCGCGCGCTCGCCGAGCCCGCAGGTCCCGTCCATGTCGGGTCGTATTCCGTCAGGTACGCCTGAAACTCATTGACCGCTTGGCCAGGATTCCCCGCCCGCTGAATTGCCCGTGCCTTGCGAAACATGATCGCGTCACGAAAGTCCCGCGTCAGTTCGGTCGCGAGGGCCTTCGTGTAGAGCGAATACGCCTTCTGGAAGTTTGGCTCTGGTGCGTCAGGCACCTTTGGGTCGGGCTGGGCTTCGAGCTTCTCAGCAAACCGAAGAATCTCGCTGACGAGCTTCTGCTTCCGCTCGGGCGAAAGAATCCGCGCTGACGCCATGTCATAGATCGCGGCGGCCTCGGCAAACTTTTTCTGCTCGATGAGCGCCTGAGCCTTGAGGAAGACCGCCTTGTGCCGCCACTGGGATTTCGGAAATTCCTTGACGAGCTGGTCGGTCGTGACCACGGTTTCTGGAAAATTCTTCTCCAGAAACAGCGCCGTAGCCTTCAGGAAGAGCTCATGGTCGGCCGTAGCGGGAGCAGCCGCAGCAGCGGGCAATCCCACGGCCCCCGCCAAAACGAGGGCCCAAAAGACGCGGCGGACGGTCGGCATCATGTGACGTTTCCAGAAGAGAAGCGAGAAGAGAAGCAAGAATTCGGGAGCAGTCCCCCGTCGGTGCCGCAGGGCGTTCGCACCAGACCGGTGCGACGCCCTGCCGCGTGGAAAGGTTCCCATGCCGCGCCCAGAAGATCAAATTCCGTGACACGCTCGTTACACCGCCGGCATTGGTTTTGGGAAGCACGCTCGACGGGCACTTGATTTCAGCGCCACCGGACAGGTGATGCGGAACTGCCACTGCGGCTCAATGAAGCGTATTCTTGCACCATGAAACCATCGCCAACCAAACTCGCCGACGCCATCGAAGGGCTCGGGGTCTTCTATCTCGGGACGTCGCTCGATGACGCAGGGGTTTCGACCGGTGACCCGCTTCTGCTCGATGCTCGGCGTTTCACGACACACGCGGTGTGCGTGGGCATGACCGGCAGCGGGAAGACCGGCCTCCTCATCTCGCTCATCGAAGAGGCTGCCCTCGACGGCATCCCCACGCTCGTGATCGATCCGAAAGGGGATCTCGCCAATGTGCTCCTGACGTTCCCGGATCTTGCACCAGCCGACTTCGAGCCGTGGGTCGATCCAGAAGCAGCACGCCGCGATGGCATCACACTCCAGGAGCTTGCACGCCGCACCGCTTCCAAGTGGAGTGAGGGGCTTGCTGCCTCCGGCCAGTCGGGGGACCGCATCAAGCGACTGCGTGCCGCTGCCGACCTCGCCATCTACACGCCGGGCAGCACCGCCGGCATACCCCTGGCAATGCTCGCGAGCATGGATCCACCAGCCGAAGCGATCCTCGCCGACCCCGAGGCAAGGCGGGAGCGGATTGAGTCGCTGGTCTCGAGTCTCCTCGCGCTGGCAGGAATCAATGCAGAGGCCGGCACGAGTCGCGAGCATCTCCTTCTGGCTACGATCATCGACACGCTCTGGAAGAGCGGTCAAAAGGTTGATTTTGGAACGCTCGTTCGCACGATTCCCGCGCCGCCGATCGAACGCATCGGATTTCTTGATCTCGAAAACTTTTATCCCGCGGGCGATCGCTTCCAGCTTGCGATGAAGCTGAACACGGTCGCGGCGTCGCCGGGATTTGATGCGTGGCTTGCGGGCGAGCCGCTCGACGTCGGCCGCCTCCTCTGGTCGCCCACCGGCAAGCCACGGGTGGCCGTGCTCTCGATCGCCCACCTCTCCGACGCCCAGCGGATGGCGTTTGTGACACTCATCGCCGGCCAAACGATCTCGTGGATGCGATCGCAGCCCGGCACGTCGTCGCTCAGGGCGCTCTTCTTGATGGATGAGGTGTTTGGATACGTCCCGCCGGTCGCCAACCCGCCGAGCAAGACGCCGATCCTCACGCTCATGAAGCAGGCCCGTGCCTACGGCCTCGGCGTCGTGCTCGCGACCCAGAACCCCGTGGACCTTGACTATAAGGGCCTCGCCAACGCCGGCCTCTGGTTTCTCGGCCGCCTCCAAACCGCCCGTGACAAGGCCCGCGTGCTCGATGGCCTCGAAGGTGCGGCGGCGAGTGCGGGGGGCGGATTCGATCGCGGCCGACTCGACCGCCTGCTCTCCGGCCTCGAACAGCGACGGTTTCTCATGCACTCGATTCACGGCGACGAGGAGACGCTGTTTCAGTCACGGTGGACAATGTCGTATCTCCGCGGGCCGTTGCTTCGCGACGAGATAAGGCGGCTCATCACCACGAGCTCCGAGACGCCTCCTGTCGTCGATCGCCCGTGGCCAGACACAACCCTAGCGTCACGCGGCGGCCCGCGGCCGATCCTTCCGCCGGGGATCGCCGAAGTGTTCCTGGCGCCACGGGAACGCTTGCTACGGGGAGATGCGGCGGCCTCTCCTGAGGTTTTCCACTATTCGCCCCACATCCTCGCAAAGGCGATCGTCCGCTACTCCCTCGCCTCGGCCGGCATCGAGGAACACCGTGAGCAGTATTATCTTGCTCCGGCTCCCACCACGGTCGGTGAGTCGGCCTGGGAATCAGCCACCCTTCTCGACGGTGCTCCCGAGATCGAGCCTACGCCGCGGACCGGAACGTTCGCGACAGTGCCGCCCGTTCTGACCGGGCCCCGCGGCTACTCGGGCCTGGCCGCATCGCTCAAGAACTACCTCGCGCGGTCGGCGAGCCTTTCGGCGTGGCGTGCCCCGACGCTCGGCGAGGTCTCGCGGCCCGAGGAATCGGAGCGTGACTTTCGCCTCCGCATCGCCCACCGTGCGAGGGAACGTCGCGACGCCGAGATCGAGAAGCTCCAGGCACGCCACGCTCAAAAACTCGTGACGCTCGACGACCGCATCGAACGGGCTCGCCAGAAGGTCGAGCGGGAACAGGCACAGGCGAAGGACCAGTCGATGCAAACGTATGTGTCGATCGGCTCGGCCGTGATCGATGCCCTTCTCGGTCGCAAAAAGATCAGCTCGCGAACGATCGGCAGGGCAGCTACATCCATGCGATCGGCCAGCCGTGCGACTCGGCAGCAGGCCGATGTCGCCCATGCGGAGGAGAGCCTTCAATCGCTCGAGGAACGTCGTCGCCAGATTGAAACCGATATCGAACACGAGCTCGAGATGATCCGGCTTGCCTGGGCCCCCGACGCCCTCGCCATCGAGCCCATCGAGATTCCCGCACGGAAGACCGACACGATTGTGGAACACGTGGTACTCGCGTGGTTCCCACGTGTCCTCGAAGCGCCTTGACGCAGCCAGCCAATCGCACGCGGCGGGCAAAGCCCGCCGCTCACTCCTTCGGGCTCGCGAAAACGCGAGGCGAGGGGCTGCCCGTGCCATGTCTGCGGACGCTTGCTACGGCCCTCCAGGCCTCCGCTGCGCTCGGAGAAAACCTCTCTTCCCCATCCTGGCTGCGCTCGCTTTTCTACGCC
>JBGTGN010000207.1:0-21746 GCA_041746715.1 Pirellulales bacterium
ATCCTGCCCTCCGGGCGCTCGGAGAAAACCTCGCTTCGCCATCCTGGCTGCGCTCAGTTTTCTACGCCCGCTCCATGGCACGGCCAACCCCGAGCCGAGCCGCTTGCTGGTAGCCAAGGCGGCATCGACGTAAGCTAATCAAATGTCGGGGCCAGACAAAACCTCTTGGTACTCAATCGCTATGAACGGCGTTCGCGGTTCGTTCGCAACGGGCGGTCCGGCCCTCCGGTTGCACTCGATGAAAAAGTTTCGCATGCGGCACCGGGTCGCCATTTGTGCCGTTGCCTATGCCATGGCGGCCGCTTCAGGGATGCCGGCGTATGGCGTCATTGTCAGCACCGCTGACCCAACGGTTGCCGCTGGCGGAAGTAGCTTGCCTGTACCCAGTCTGTCAGAGGCCAGCAATGTCGGCGTGTTCGGCGTCGGCTCAGCGATCTACCTGGGTAATCGCTACGTGCTGACGGCATTTCACAACCAGCCAAACCTGGATGGCGGGACGGTGACGTTTGATGGGTTGGGCGCGTTCTTATGGGACGGCAACTCGGCCGTGCGTTTGCAGAACCCCGATCTGAGCTTCACAGACATCAAAATTTTCCGCTTGGCGAGCGACCCTGGGCTCCCAACGCTCGACATCGCGACCAGCTCGCCGATGGTCGAAGCGGCGATGACTGCCATTGGGGCTGGCAGACTGACCAACGCAAGCGCAACCTTGTACGACGTAGACACCACCACCCTCCCCAACTGGACATGGGTCACCGATCCCCCTGGTGGTCCGGGCGTTCAGGACGTGCCGGTCTTTCCATGGCAGGGATCCGGCACGCGCGCGATTCGTTGGGGTACCGATACTGTCGATGACCTTGGGGCCGGTGATACGACTACAATGATCGCCACGGGCTATGGCAACATGCAGGTCTTTCGCAGCACATGGACGAATGGCGTCACCGGGCATGTGCAGGCTACGACTGGCGATTCTGGCGGAGGCGTGTTCATCGGCTCGACACTGGTGGGCATGATCGACGCAGTCGGCGGTTTTTTCAGCGGACAGCCTGGCAGCACCGCCGTTTCAGGCAACGTGACCTATTACGGCGACTTGTCGCTGTACCGCGATCAGATCGTGGCGATCGTGCCGGAGCCGGGCACGTGGATGCTCATTGCGGTCGCCGTGGCCGTTGGCGGAGTTGCGATTCGGCGGCGAAGGTTTGTCGCCTGACGAGCGGCCCAGCCTGTGCGTCTCTTTCCCTCTGACCGCTATCCGCTGCCGCTGCCCGAGGGGCATCGGTTTCCAATAAAAAAGTATGCGGCGCTTCGCCATCGGCTCGAGGGCCATGCCGCCGTGGGGTCGCCGTTTGATTTCATCGAGCCGCATGCGGCGACCGATGAAGAGCTTTTGCGGGTGCATGATCGCGGCTACGTAGGACGTGTATTCGCCGGAACGCTGTCGAATGAAGAGGTCCGCAGAATTGGGTTTCCGTGGAGCCCCGCGCTCGTGGAACGATCCCTGCGGAGCACCGGGGCGGCCGTCGATGCGGCGGCAGCGGCGATCGACGATGGCGTGGCTGCGAGTTTGGCCGGGGGCACGCACCACGCTGGCACGAACTGGGGCGAGGGGTTTTGTGTCTTCAACGACACGGCCGTGGCGGCTCGTGAGATGCAGGCCCGCGGTCTCGTGCGACGCGTTGTGATCCTCGACTGCGATGTGCATCAAGGCAACGGCACCGCGGAGATTTTTGCGGCCGACGAAACCGTGTTCACAACGTCGATCCACGGTGGCCGGAATTTTCCCGTGCGAAAATGGCCTGGCTCCCTTGATGTGCCTCTCGACGATGGCACCGGTGATGATGCCTATCTCGATGCGGTCCGACCTGCTGTGATCGAGTCGTTCGATCGCGGGAGGCCAGACCTCGTGCTCTTTATCGCGGGAGCTGATCCGTACGAGGGCGACCGCCTTGGGCGACTGAAGCTCACGAAGCCCGGCCTTCTTGCGAGGGATCAGATTGTCTTCGATGCGTGCCGGGCTGCAGGCGTGCCACTCGCGATCGTGTGTGGCGGAGGCTACTGCGACGCCGTCGAGAGCATCGTCGATATCCATGCCGCGACCATGCTCCTGGCGGCGGGCGCTTCGCGCGGGTGATGGACGATGAGTCGATGTGAGGCTCAAGACCAGGTGCGCGGAACGGCCTCGATCGGATTACACTGTGCGGCTCAGGAACACATCGCTCCCCGCTGGATTTGGTCAGAATGGGTATTCGCGGAATCTCCGATGCAGCGACCAGCCCGCCGATGCGTGTGCTCGTGGTCGATGATGAGGAGTCGGCACGCCGTGCTGTCGCTCAAGGACTGCGGGAATGTGGCTGGGAGATTCTCGAGGCTGGTGATGGCCTCGCTGGGCTCGAAGCTGCCGTGCGAGGCACGCCCGATGTCGTGCTCCTCGATCTTCGACTGCCCGGCCTCGAGGGTGAGCAAGTACTCCGGCGGCTTCGGGAGATCAGCCGTGTTCCCGTGATCGTCATCTCCGCGAAGCGGGAGGAAGACGATCGTGTGGCGGCGCTCGACATGGGGGCCGACGATTATCTCGTGAAGCCGTTCACGGTTCGGGAGCTGGCCGCCCGGATTCGCGCGGTGCTCCGCCGGAGCGATCCCGATGAGGAGACGGCGGTCACCGTCGGAGGCGTCGGGGTGGACTTCGCGGCACGCACGGCCAACCGGGATGGGATTCGCGTGCCGCTCACCGCCCAGGAGTTCGCGGTTCTCGCCTGCCTTGTGCGGCACCGAGGGCGGGTTGTCACGCGGGCGATGCTCGAGACCGTGCTCCATCCTGGAGACCAAGTGATTCCCGACATGGTGAGTAACGTCGTGGATGTCATCGTCCTGCGGCTTCGCAAGAAGCTCGGGCACGACCTGATCACGACCCGCCGGGGTCAGGGGTTCATCATCGATGGACCATAGCCTACCCTCCTGGCAGACCCCGTCGCTGCGAAGAAGGTTCGTCACATGGTTTGGGCTCCTCTTCGTGGTCGGGGCCGTCATTATCCGGCTGTCGTATTTTCAAACCACTGTCGCCGCACTCTCCCGTGACCTCGACGAGATCCTCTGGTCTCGGCTCGGCGGCCTCGAGGCCCTTGAAGAGTTCGAGCCTGAAGCACGGCTTCGCGACGAGCTCCGCGGGTATGGCTGGCTGCTTCCCGATCCCGTCATTCTCGATGGTCCGAGCACGTCGGAGTCGTGGCTTGGAAGGCCCACGGTCGATCCC
The DNA here is from genome assembly GCA_041746715.1 of Pirellulales bacterium. GTDB lineage: Bacteria > Planctomycetota > Planctomycetia > Pirellulales > UBA1268 > QWPN01. Next base: position 3,251 of record JBGTGN010000207.1, read on the forward strand.
GGCGCGCTGCCATGGTTTGCCGGCATCTGGCGGCGTGACGGCAGTCGTGTCGATGGCGTGAAGCTGCCAGACCGGTTCGGGTGGGACGCCGCATGGCCCGCGCGCTGCGGCATGGTGTGGACGACCGCCGACGGACGCTACCGACTGGCTGCCACCCAAGGCCATCACGACACGATTCTCATCGTCGGCGCGGTCCGGGAGGGATTCACGAGGGCCACTCGACGCATTGCGATTTTTGAGGTTGCCACTTTTTGTGTGTGGGTACCGATCGTGCTCGGTGTGGCGTGGCTCTTGTTCTCCCGCGTGCTCGTGCCCCTAGCGGAGGTGACCGCGATGGCCCGACGAATCCGTGGTGGCCATTTTGATGATCGTATCGATGCGAGCCGCACCGACGCCGAGTTTCGCGAAATGGCCACCACGATCAACGCCATGCTCGATCGGCTCGAGACGATTCGTTTGTCACAGTCACGGTTCAATGCTGACGTCTCTCATCAGCTCATGAACCCGGTTCACTCAATCCTTCTCGAGACGGAGCTGGCGGCGGAACCAGGCCGCGATTCGTCGAGCCATGCTGCCGCCCTCGGCCGAGTTCAAGGGCTTGCCCAGCGAATCGAGCAGATATGTGAGGTTCTCCTCGCCTATTCGCGGTCGGCGTCGCTTGACCCGGCGCGGCTCGAGCCGGTCGACCTCGAGCCGATCGTGGCTGCGGCCATCGATCGCGTGGATCTCCGGGCCACGGGCCTCGGAATCGCGATTCATCCGCCGCTGTCCACTGCAATTGTGAGAGGCGACCCGACGCTCCTCGAGGAGGTGTTTGTGAATCTCCTGGCAAATGCCATCGATCACAGTCCGTCTGGAGGCGTGGTCAGCATCGTGACGGCGGGAGATGACTCGGGCCGTTGCGTATCGGTCGTCGACCATGGGCCGGGTGTTGCCGACGCCGATCTCCCGCGGCTCTTCGAGCGATTTCATAGCGGCAAGCCAGTCGGTGGGCATGGTGTGGGGCTGGCGATGTCGCGGCTCATCATGCGAAGCCATGAGGGCGATGTCGGCTATGAGCCGACGTCGGGCGGGGGGGCCACGTTCACGCTCCGATTCCCGCCGGTCTCGTGACGTTCATGAACACTCCATGAACTCCGTGGCTCCATGACAACCCAATGCTCGCGAGCCGCGTACGGGTTCGGTATCAGTGCACGAGGGGAGTGCACCACATCGAACTTGGAGTTGATCCATGAATACTCGCGACGTCCTTCGCCTCCTGGTCGGTAGCTTTCCGACCCGGCAGCTCCGCCGTGGCCGGGCACGGCGGCTTGCACGCGTGCTGCGTCGAGACAGAAGCCACCTCGCGTCGGAGTCGCTCGAGCCACGTTCGATGCTCTCGGCGACGATCGGATCGCATGCGACCCCGACGAGTGATGGACCGCCAGAGCCCGCAGCAATCGTATCGACGACCGCGACGCCGCAGACGCACACGATCACCTGGGCGTGGAACGAGAACCGCACGATCTCGAACTTCAATCCGGCCACCGACAAGCTCGCGCTCGACTGGTTCCGTGGCAGTGACCTGCGGCTGACCGAGGAGGCCGGTAGTGCGGTCCTTGCGATTCCGTCGATGCAGCAGTCGTATCGCTTGGCAGGTGTTCCGCTGGCTTCGCTCACGCAGGCCAACTTCACCTGTAAGGATGCATCCGCGACGGCGTATATCGCGGGCGTGGTGGCTGTGGCACCGCCTCCGAGCACGACGCCCCCCCCAGCCCCGCCTCCATCGGTGCCTCCGGTCTCGCAGGGCGGCATCGTCACGTTCAAGGTATCGACCGACTGGGGCTCGGGTTTCAACGGTGACGTGACCGTGAAGAACACGGGTACATCGACGCTCTCCGACTGGCGGGTATCGTTCGACTTCGATGGCCAGATCTCGAACCTGTGGAACGGCGAGATCGTGAGCCGGCAGGGCTCGACCTACACGGTGAAGGGAGCCTCGTGGAATGCCACGGTCGCTCCTGGGGCATCGACCGCATTCGGATTCACGGCCGGGCCGGGCGGCACCAATGCCGTGCTTCGGAATCTCGTCATCGTGGGCGTGACATCAACGCCGTTGCCAGAGCCCCCGCCACCGACCCCGGTGCCTGATCCGAATCCGACACCACCACCACCACCGCCAGGTGATCCCGTCACGCCAACGCCACCGGACGAGAGTCTCGGGCGTGTCGTTCAGGTTAATCCCGCGGGCAATGACATCGTTGGCTTTGATCCACTCCTGGATCAGTTCGACGTCGGCGACGTGTCTGTCCACAACTTCATCGTGGGCAAATTGGCCACGGGCGAGCTGGCGTTTGTGAATCCCTGGGCTTGGACACCCGAATACCAGGTGGTCCAGGGCGTCTCGTTCACGGATCTCTCTGTCGCGAACTTCGGCATCGTCAACAACGAGCATCTCCGTCAGGACATTGGGGGGGCGCTATCGTGGGAGCTTGGCGTTGGACCGCGAGAGCCAGGCACCGTCTACGTGCGGTCTCACGAGTACGGCGTGCATGAGGTGGTCGACGGCTTCGATCCAGCCATCAACAAAATCTCGTTTCTGTATTTCGGCACCCGCGAGCGCCTGACGGTCACCGACACCGCCGATGGCCTGCTGATCTCCGTGGAACCTTCGAAGCAGAGCGTGCTCCTGATCGGTGTGGCGAACGCTGATCTCGTGCCCGGAAACATCGAGTTTCATCATGACCAGATCATCGAAGACCAGCTCGAAGTGCCGTTCGGAATCACCGCGGCACAGGCCACGCTCGTGAGTCGCATGGATCTGCTCACGCCCCAGGGGCCTGCCGGGCAGGCGACCGATGGCCATCAGACAACCCCGGGGAGCATGCAGCCTGGGCATCCCGAATACCATCATGATGACGACGATGACCACGACCATGGCGACGGCGGTCATGGCGGCATGCCCGCAGACCCTCCGGTGGAGAGTGGCTTCATCGACCTCGCGAGCTTTGGGACGTCGAGCGGCAGTAGTAGCCACACCCATCTTCACGAGCTCCACGGTGGCCGCACGCCGATTACGACCGAAGCGCTCGTCGCCTACAACGGTCTCCGCAGTTTTCTCGGCCTGGAATCGGTGGAGTTGGAAACGGTCGGCCAGTGGGCCTTCGACAACCGGCTGACCAACAACACCCAAGCTTGGGGCAATGATCTCATGGGCGTGGGCCTCTGGTACGCAATGCAGGGGGCGAAGGTCGGCTGGATTCGCGATGCGGCTTTCGATCCGCAGATCATCGCGGATATCCAGCGGACCGCCAGGCTGGGCGAGGCCAGCGACGTCATGGCAATGGTCGAGCAGTTTGGGCATGCCGGCTTGAGGAACTCCCTCGCGGCTTCCGGGCTCGAGGAGGCGTTTATCAACACGCTGAAGATGGAGCCACACTACGCTGGCTGGATGCACGGCCGCACCCACGGTCGGCTGGAGATCGAGGGGGTGGCGACCGCTCACGATGTGAACCATCTCACCGTGCTCAGCCACGACCAGATGCGGCCGTTCATGAACGACACCTTCGACTGGCCACAGTGGCCTGCCTTGGAGGTCTCGCACGATGGTGTGATCGAATACTTCCAGAGCATTCTGGTCTTGGGCAATCCGGTCGGGTCGCTTGCCAGCGAATCGACTGATGGCACCCCAGAGCCTGCAGCGATGGTCTCATCGGCAACGGTGCCGCAGACGTTCACGATCACATGGGCATGGAACGAGAACCTCACGATTCCCAACTTCAATCCGGCCACCGACACGCTCGCGCTCGACTGGTTCAACGGGAGTGACCTGCGGCTCACCGAGGAAGCCGGCAGCGCCGTGCTCGCGATCCCGTCGATGCAGCAGTCGTACCGGCTCGCGGGGGTGCCCCTCGGCTCCATGAGCACGGCCAACTTCACCGCCAAGGATCCATCGGCGATGGCTACCATCGCGAGCGTCGTGGCGACCGCTCCACCGCCGAGCGGCGCCACACCAACGCCTGAACCAACGCCCACGCCCACGCCAACGCCAACACCAACACCAACACCAACACCAACACCAACACCAACACCCACGCCAACACCAACACCAACTCCAACTCCAACACCAACTCCAGGGGCTGAGCTTCCGATTGCCGCTCACGACAAGGTGCTGGCGGCCTACTTCCCCGAGTGGGGTATCTACGGCCGCGACTTCCAGGTGGCCGATGTGCCGGCCGAGAAGTTGACGCATCTCTACTATTCGTTCCTCGACCTCACACCGAGTGGTCAGGTCGCCCTCTTCGATTCGTACGCTGCGGTCGAGAAGCGTTTCGCCGCCCACGAGACGGTCTCGGGCGAGGCAGATCAGTGGTACTACCCGCCGGGTGACCCGCGGGCCGAGCAGACGGTGTGGGGCAACTTCAACCAGCTCGTCCAGCTCAAGGAGAAGTATCCGCACCTCAAGGTGAGCATCGCGGTGGGAGGCTGGACGCTCTCCAAGAACTTCAGCACCGTGGCATCCACGGCGGCCGGCCGTCAGACCTTTGCGAACTCACTTGCGATGTTCCTCGACATGTACCGGATGTTCGATGGAGTCGATTTCGACTGGGAGTATCCGGGCGGCGGTGGGCTCGATGGCAATTCAGCGAGCCCGAATGATGGGGCCAACTACGCCCTTCTTCTCGGCCTCGTACGGCAAAAGCTCGATGCTCTCGGGAGCCAGCTCGGTCGAACCTACGAGATTTCCGTGGCCTCTCCCGCGGGCCTCGACAAAATTGCCAACTTCAATCTGGCCGGCGTCGCGCCGCACATCGATTTCTTCAACGTGATGACGTACGACTTTCACGGCACATGGGAGAGCAGCACGGGCCATCAGTCGGCCTTCACGGGCGACCCGAATGGCTACGACATCAAGACCGCTGTGAAGGCCTATCTCGACGCGGGCGTCGACCCGAAGAAGATCGTCCTCGGGGCGCCGCTCTACACGAGGTCCTGGAGCGGCGTGGCCGATGGTGGCGATGGCGGCTATGCCGAGGGGGCTTCGGGCGCGGCGCCGGGAACGTTCGAGGCAGGAAACTACGACTACAAGGACCTGCTCAGCCAGGTGCAGGATCCTGCTTCAGGCTGGAAGCTCTACTGGGATGACACAGCTCAGGCGGCCTACGTGTATAACCCGTTGCAGGGCATCTTCAGCTCATTCGAGACACCGACGTCGGTCGCACTAAAGGCCCAATGGGCCGACGAGCTCGGCCTCGGTGGCATGATGTTTTGGGACATCAGCAACGACGCGCTCGATTCGCCGGAAAGTCTCATTCACGCGGCCTACCTCTCGTGGGTTCTCGACACCGAATTCGAGACGATCCGAAGCAACTCCAGCCTCTCGAGCGAGATCATCATCGGGGGCAACGGCCAGATCGAGCCTCTCCCGGTCGTGTTCTGAATTCGCATTGGTGAGTGCCTGACGGTAGACTTCGCTGGCGATGTGCTGGTGGTGACTGCCCCTGTTGATCGTTCCGAAGGTTTGTCCCAGAGCACCCACCATCATGAACCGCTCGATCGTCACCATCTTCCTAGCACTGTGTCCTGCTTTCGTCGCTGCGAGCGGCCACGACCAGCCCAACATCGTCGTCATCTTCATCGACGACATGGGCTACTCCGACATCGGCCCGTTCGGTTGCAAAGACTTTCCCACGCCGAACCTCGATCGCATGGCCGCTGAGGGGCGCGTGTTCACGGATTTCCAGGTGGCTCAGGCAGTCTGCTCGGCGAGTCGCGCGGCGCTTCTGACTGGCTGCTACTCCAACCGGGTGTCGATCCTGGGGGCGCTGGGGCCCGGCAGCAAGTCCGGCATCAACACCGACGAGGTGACGCTCGGCGAGATTGCCAAGCAGAAGGGCTACGCCACCGTCGCCTTTGGCAAATGGCACCTGGGGCACCATCCGAAGTTCCTCCCGGTCAACCACGGTTTCGATGAGTACTACGGTCTGCCGTATTCCAACGACATGTGGCCCTGGGACTACGACCACAACCGCATCACGAGCGGCCGCAAGGCGGGCTATCCCAACCTGCCGATGATCGAGGGGGATCGCGTCGTCGACGCCGATGTGACGCCTGACGATCAAAAACAGTTGACGAAGGCGTATACGGAGCGGGCCGTCGGTTTCATCGAGCGAAACAAGGACCAGCCCTTCCTCGTGTATGTCCCGCACTCGATGGTGCATGTGCCGCTTTTCGTAAGCGATGCGTTTGCCGGCAAGAGCGGGGCGGGGCTTTACGGCGATGTCGTGATGGAGCTCGACTGGAGCGTCGGGCAGATCCTCGAGGCGCTTCGCCGGACCGGGATCGACGACAACACGCTGGTCATCTTCACCGCTGACAACGGCCCGTGGCTCAACTATGGCAACCATGCGGGCAAGACAGGTGGCCTCCGTGAGGGCAAGGGCACCATGTTTGAGGGAGGCAGCCGCAACCCGACCATCATGCGATGGCCCGGAAGGATTCCTGCGGGCACAACCTGCGACACCGTCGCCATGACGATCGATATCCTGCCCACCGTCGCCCACCTCATCGGCGCGAAGCTCCCGGATCACCCGATCGACGGCCTGAACATCTGGCCGATCATCGTTGGCGAAGAGGGCGCGACGAATCCGCACGAAGCCTACTGGCTCTACTACGGTAAGGAGTTGCAGGCGATCCGCACCGACCGGTGGAAGCTCCACCTGCCACATGAACACCGTCACTACCTGCCCGACCGGGCGGGCACGAATGGCCACCCCGGTCCGACCACCACCGCCCGCATCGACTACGCGCTCTACGACATGGACAGCGACCGAAACGAGACGACCGACGTCAAGGACGAGCACCCGGACATCGTTGCCCGACTCCAGGCCATCGCCGAGAATGCCCTCGCCGATCTCGGCGACAAGCGCGAGCCCGGCCCCGGTGTTCGCCAGCCCGGCGCGCTCGGCCCGGATGACAAACGGCTCGAGTGGTGAGCAAAGCGGTCGCTCGAGACACGCTCACGACGTCAGAAACTGCTTGATCGCGCCGGTCTGGTCGAGTTTGAGGCGATCCATCTCGAGGTCGAAGTCGCCGTAGTGCTCGATCGGGTTGCCGTGGGCGTTCAAGAGCGTCGTGTACCAGTTGCCGATAGTCTTGTGGCCTTCCGTGCCGTGGTACGGCAGGCGGATATAGCGGCCGAGCATATTCAGGGCACAGTTGTCGCCGGCGATGACGACGAACGGGGCCTCGGTGCCGTGGCCGTGATGGGCCTCGCCCCCTTCGGGGAAGTACATGATGACGGTGTTGTCGAACATCGTGCCGCTGCCTTCGGGAATGGCCCGGAGCTTCTCGACGATCGTCTTGACCTGCTCCATGTGGCCGATATCGACCGACTTACGAATCTCGGGGGCAGGCACACCGCTGTAGCCGCCGTCGTGCCCCAGTTCGTGGAGGGAGATCAGGTCGGTCTCGTTGCCGGGGAGGCCCTTCATCGGTGTGGAAAGCTCGTCGATCGTGTACGTCACGACGTTCGTAAGACCAGTGGCGAGGGCGGCGACGAGGATGTCGGTCATCGCCTTCTGCTTCTCAGGAGTAGTGGCATCGAGGCCGCCCCCTTGGTGCACCGGGTCGATCTCGGGCAGATGCTGTTTGATGAGCCCCGACATCGTCTCGAGCTTCTTGTTGCGGGCCCGGATCTCCTCGATGGATGCGACATGGTTGCTGAGCTTGAGTTTCTCGTAACCGGCGAGCACCGAGGCTTTGTAGGTCTCGTCCTGTTCGAGAAATGCAAGCATTTCGTTGTCGGAGTTGACCGCACCGGGGTCGATGATCGTCTTGAAAAGCTCGTTGTAGGCCGTCTGGGGATCGGCGTAGCAACAGTTCCGCTGGTGGGCGGCGGGAGCCGAGTAGCCCGGCACGATCCCCGTCCGCCATGTGGCGTAGTTGCCCGTCAGCGACAGCTCGACGTGGCCGAACGGAGACGGAAAAAGCTTCGCCAGCTCAAAGTCGATCGTGGCTCGCTTGATGCCGCTGAGCGAGTTGCGGCCCGACTTGAACGCGCCGAGCACCGACGAATACGACCAGTGGCCGTTTTCGCTCATCATGCAGGAGAGTCCCTGGAGGATCGCAAGGTTTTTCTTGTAGGGCGAAAGCGCCTGGAGCCACGCGGGCAGTTCATGCGGCTCGAGCTCGACTTCAAACGGCTTTTTCTCTTTTTCGAGCTTGGACTGTGCGTCCGTGAAGGTCGGCAGGGCCGCTTCATGCGGCCGGAGGCCGTTGGACTTTCGGATCAAGACGAACCGGCACACCTGGCCTCCAAGCACGCTCGGAACGACACCCGGCACACCATCCTGCACGGCACTGGCAAGCACAGGGGCAAACGAAGGCGCCCAGGCGAGGGTTCCGACGCCGGCCAGCGCCGACGATTTCAGGAATGCTCTTCGGTTCGACATGGATTCAATCCTTCGGGGTGAGAGGCTTGCGGTAGATGAAGGAATCGGAAGTCAGGAGCGAAACGATGAGCACGTCAAAACTTCCGCCGCTTTGGACATACGCACGGTCGGCATCGATGAGCGTCTTGGAATCGGAGAGGGTTTCGTTGCGACCGAGAAAATAGCGAAATGCATGGCGGATGATCGACTGCCGAACCCGGTCGGACTTGGCGAGGCGATCAATCAGGTCGAGGGCGTCAGCCACCTCACCGTCGAGTGTCGCATCGCCGGTGCCTCTGAGATAGCCCCGGGAATCGACCGGCAGGGTCTTGTAGATGTCGCGAAGGTCTTCGTGCGGGGCCCCCTTGTCCTTGACCTTCGTGATCAGGTTCTCGGGGTGTTCAAGCCGTTCTTCCGTCCGGTAGCGGCCGAAGTCGTCGTAGATCTCGAAGGGGAGGCCCAGCGGGTTGATACCCTTGTGGCACCGCATGCAGTAGTCGTTGTTCGTCTTGGCGTCGAGCCGCTGCCGCAGGGTCTTGTGCGGGTTTTCGGGGATCACGGCGTCGACCGTGATCGGCACGTCGGGGATCGTGTCGGCCAGCAGTTTCTCACGAATCCAGATGCCGCGATGGATTGGGTCGCTTTCGGTGTTGGCCGCAAAAGCGATCAGCCAGGCCGGGTGCGTGAGCATGCCCTTGCGGTACGGCATGGGGGTGGGTTGGGTCGTCGGATAGCTCCAGTCAGCGAGATCGACGTTGAACATCTTCGCGACATCAGGATCGTGGAGCCGTCCGCCGTAGCGGGTTGACGCGTCGCCCATCCCATGTGCAGGAAAGGCATTGAAGGGCGTCGCGTTGGTCTCACCGTGGTCGAGCCGGATCGTGAAACTCTCCATCTGTGTTTTGAACGCACCAAGCGGGTCATACCGCCGATCCTTGACCAGGCGGGCCGTATCGATGCCTCGCATCTTGACCTCGGCGATGAAGTCCTTGTGTCGGGCGAGATCCTCGACCTTGAAGTTTCGCCAGTCTTCATCCTTGAAGTGGTCGACGATCTTGCGGATGCGATCGGATGAAGCCTGCATGGCCTCGTTGTCGCCCGAGTGGTAAACATAAAACTCCTCGGTCGTGAGGAGCTTTGTGAACACGTCTTGATCCGATTCAAGGATGTGCTCGACGAGCATGTCGGCCTCGGCCACGACCCGCCGCTTCGTGTCGTCGCTGTAGGCCCCGCCGAAGCGCTTCGCGTCCTTGAAGATGCTGAACATCCGAGGGTAGCCAAAGAAGTCACGGAAGAACCGCAGTTCCCGAATCGGAATGTTCGTGAAATTGGCAACGTCCTTTCGGGTGTCGACCGCCTCATCGATGATGAAATACTGGTCGCGCCTGGCGAGCATCCGACGCACCTCGCGCTCGTAATCGGCCCGGGTGGCAAGGCGACCCTCGGCCGCGGCCTTGGCAAGCTCGGGGTCCGGGCTCGAATCGGTCAGGGCGTAGGCAATCGCGTAGCTCGCGTCTCGTGGAGACAGCATGCGGCGGCCAGCGGCATCGGATTCGCCGACGCCGAACTCGTTGCGGTAGGCAAACTCTGTGTTCAAAAGCAGGGTTTGGATCAGCTTCTCGATACCCGGGCGTCGGCCGAGAACGGTCAGGTATTTTTTGGCGAGTCCGGCGAAATCTCCGGCTTCACCGGACGTCGGTGGCCGCTCGAGGATCATGCCGAAAAGCTGCTCGACCAAAGCCGCGATCTGGTCGCCGGGCGGTGGCGGGGCGCTCACGCGTTCATGCTCGAACTCGGCCTCCCACTGGGCCATGCACTTCTCAATCACGTCGTCGAAGCGGTCGCCAGGCTTCCGGTGTTCGAGGAGCGCCCGCGAAATCGCCTCCATTTCGTCCGTCGCAAGTGGGCGGTAGGGAATCTCCTTGTTTCTCTCGTCGTAGTGGTGCTGGAGGATCTGCTTCCGCCAGTCGTCCATGTAGTTGTTGAGAAACGTGATGCGGGCCTGGATCGTTCGCTGCTCATGACCGCGGTAGAACCACTCCTGCTCGCAGGCCGCGATGAGTTGGGCATCGGTCTGTCCAGCTTTCTCGTGCCGTCGCATCGATCGGAAGATCAGCACGAGTTCCGCCTGGCCCGGGTTGGCAGACGCGAAGTTGGCTTTCTTGACCGACCCGTCACTGGGGAGCGGGGGGGGGAACCTGAACCCGGACGAACTCGGGGAGCAGAGCCTCGTGCCTGTCGTTGAAGACATCCTCGAGCACGCGCTCAATGTGGGTGTCGAGAAACATGCGCCGCGACGCGAGCGTGGCTTTGTGCTTGTCTTCCATCGCCATGATCTGGCTGACGGCCGGAAGGTAGCGGGCGTCGCGCACCGCGAGATTCATCATGGCCGCCGACGCGTCTTTGGCATTGACGAGCATGGTTTGCAGGTGACCGCTGCCGAGGGCCTCATTGGCGTAATACCGGATACCTGCATGGTCTGGCAGCAGGAACGGGTTGGTCAGGTTGATGCCGCCGCGATGGTTGTCGCCGATGACCTGATGCCGCTTGCCGTCGATATCACGGCTGGGAGCATGCTTGAGTATGCGGTTGAACTTCGCGTCGAAGATGTATTGGCTGATGAGCCAGCGGCGGTCTTCAGTGAAGCCTGGGAGGTCGGCATACTTCCCTGAGAACAGGTCGTCGTGATCGACGTAGTTGCCAGCGTCCGGTCGGCGGAGTTTTTCTTCGAGTTTCTGTGCCGCTTCGCCCGTGAGCTGCTCGCTGACCCAGGCGAGCAGAGCGGCACGCTCGACATCGCTTGGCTGCGCGGAATCTTCGGGTGGCATCTCCTTGAGATGGAGAGCCTCCCGGGCCTTCGCGAAGACCACCTGGAGATCGACTGTGTCGATCGTCTCCATCGCGTCGAACCGCACGCCCCCTTCCCGCTTTTCAGGGCCGTGGCAGGCGGCGCAGTACATATCCAGAACAACGACGGGGTTTGCCGTCTCGGCCGCGGACACAACGGGAATCCCGAGAAGCAACCAAAGCGCCAAAACCTGAGCCCAGCGGTGTGACCGAGAATCGTTCATAAGGCGAGATCGGACCCGGATATCAGACCAATTAATACTATACGCTTGAGGTTCTGCCAAAGCATCATGCCGTCCAAGCGATCGCGATATCGACGCCATTCGCGGGCCTGGTCGAGCGATTCCGATCGCTCTCTGACTTGCCCCTGGGCCACGCGATTACCGATCGCGTCGTGACGGCTCGGCAATGACGGCTTTCCAAAACTCATCCGTGTTCGACACCGAGTTGTGATCAGCGTCGTCGATCATGATGAACGTTGCGACTCCCGGCTTGAACTCCTCGAACAGTCTGCGGGTATCGACGGCGGGCACGACCTCGTCGTGCGAGGCGGCGATGATCGTGGTGGGACAGGTGACCCGTGGGGCGTATCGCCACGACTTGTAGGGGTCGCGAAGGAGAATACTCACCGGCAAGAACGGCACCACCCGTGTTGCGATTTCGCGAATGCTTCGAAACGGCGTGATGAGCACGAGCCGGGAAACCGGCTCTTCGGCAGCCAGTTGAATGGCGAGGCTCGTGCCGAGGCTGCGGCCGATGACCAGCACGTCGGGATGCTGATCATGCACCATCGCGAAGACCGCCTTGGCGTCGGCTCGCAATGCCGCTTCCGATGGTGTCCCACCGCTGCCGCTGTATCCGCGGTAGTGGAGGGCATAGATGGCACGGTCGGGGAATGCTGTCGCAAGCTCGGGGATAGCGTAGGCGACGTCTTCCGCGTTGCCGCCGAAAAAAAGCACCGCTTTGGCTCCGCCACGCTGCCGTGACGAGATCCGCAGCCGCGCTCCAGGCACGTCGAGCACGATTGCCAACTCGTGCATCGCCGTCACGGGAGTCGGCATGTAGATGAGCGAACGCTGCATGAAAAACATGACGCCGCAGAGGCCGACATAGACACCGATTACGATCGTCACAATGCTCCAAAACATGCGGCGGTATCTCATGACAGTGGCGGCTCGGCCTGCGAAGCCTGGTCAAACGAGTGCGGTGTGGTTGGGCGATTGTGAAGCCGCTTGAGCGGGTCGGCCGCCTCAGCGAGCAACGGCGAATGTCCAAGGTACCGTTCGGCCATCTCCCGGCGGCCGCGGGCGAGAAGCGTCGCGTAGACATGCAGCTCGAAGTGAAGTCGGAGGCGGTGCGCCGCGTCGCCCTCGCCAACCGCGCGCAACACAGCCATGAGTGCTTCGGCCGTGGAAACATGGGTGGCGTGGGGCTGGTCCCGGAGCCAGTAGCGGCTGGGCTCGGCTGTCATATTGGGCAGGCGAATACACCGCCCCAGGCCCTCGACCGCCCGGAGCATCTCGCCAGCCTGCCGCCAACTGCCATCGAGCAAAACGATCTGGATTTCGGGGCGACGCATGGCGTCGGCGGATTCCCCCGTCGCGGGCATCGGCTCACCGGCGGGATGGAGAATCCAGGTTTCCCGCATGGGATCAAGCGTTGTCACATTCACGCTCGACGCCGCGTCGTCGCGGGTCTCTCGCTGAAAGATGTGGCCCAGTGCGCCGCGGACCGACCGCTTGATTAACGCGCCGGTGCTCGATGGCCGGAACTGCTCCTGGCGGTGGATCAGCACGTGGACGGCCAGCCGCGTCTCGACCGGCGGCAGCGCGTCGCACACGCACCACCGTGGCGGCAGGCTACACCGCGGGCAGCGGGCGGCACCGGCTCGTACAACGCTTCTTCCCATGGAGTCTCCGCAGCTCGCTCAGGTGGGTCTCGACCGCAGTCAGTCGCCCGTCATGAAGACATCTCGCTTGGGGAAGTCGTCAAAGGTCTTGGCAGGCACTCCAAAGTTCGTGGCCAGCACATCGACAGGCTGACCGGAGATCCACTGCGAGAGATCGATGGTCTGATACGTGCCAGCGTTGAACACGATCAGGATGCGGGCCGCCGCCGTACCCACGTTTTCGATCGAGTGGCCGTAGCCCTGCGGGATATAACCGACATCGCCTGCGTCGAGCGTGCTCTCGCGGTAGCGGCCCCGCGAACCAAAAAGCGTCACGCAGACCTTGCCGTCGAGGAGGTATTGCCACTCGTCGGCATTCGGGTGCCAGTGCAGCTCGCGGAGCGTGCCCGGGGCGAGTTCGAGGACCACGCCGGTCATCGTTGTCGAGATCGGAAAATCTTTCGCCTCGACTCGCCATTCGCGTCCACCGGGAAACGTCGTGTGGGGACGTTGCGAGAGGAGCGAGTGCTTGTGCGACAGCGGCGGTGGTTTGGCGCCGCCTCGTGGCGCCGCCGCGGGTTCCGGTGGCACGGCGCCCTTCGCAAAGTACACCTCCTTCTTTGGAAACGCCCGAAATGTTGCTTCGGGCACGCCGAGGTTCTTCGCGAGGAGGGCAGGGGGCACGGCCCCAACCCAATCGGTGATGCTGAACGTGCCAAACTCCGAGAAGTAGCCGTTGTCGAAGACGAGGATGAAGTGACACGGCTCATTACCGAGGCACTCGAGCACGTGGCCGTGGCCGCGAGGGAAGTACCAGATGTCGCCGGGCACAAAGTCATCGATGCCGGTGTGACCTTCGGGATCGACAACGGTCGTACGCACGCGGCCTGAGATCACGTAGGCCCACTCCGCCGCGGTGGCATGCCAGTGGAGCTCCCGCATGACGCCTGGCTCCATCCGCATCGACACGCCGGCAAGTCCTTTTGAGACGGGGAGTTGTTCAACCGTAGCTTCCTTGCCGTAGCTTCCGTCGAGCACGCGGCCCTTTGATTTTTCGAGCGCGAAGGTGAAGGAAGGGAGAGTCGGCTCAGCCAGCAACGGATCGGGCACGTTGTTCATGAACAACGTGTCGCCGCCAGCCGCCTGCTGGGCCCCTCCGAAGAGCCCCGCAGCACCGGCGAGCACGGAGATGCCCGCGAGAAAATCACGACGATCAGTGCCTGCACGAGGCTCGTTCGGTGGGTTCATAGTTGGTTGCTCAGTTCTGGAGAGTGTCCTCGTCAGAAGCCGCTTGGGATCGTTCCCTCCCATTGTGGCTCAGAACACGATCGCCTGCTCGCGGGTTCGCCAGCGGCGTGGCGTGAACGCGGGGATAGCAAGCGGCGGTATGAGAGGGCATCCTGCTCGCCAGAACTGTCGGAACGGCCGCCGCTCGCCGGTGGTGTAGACGTGACGGAGGAACGCCAGGTCGCAGGCTGAGTAGTCGGCGAGCCACTGATCCAAGTCCGACACGCCGGCCTCGTGCATGGCCTGCTGGCTCAACCCGCACGCCTCTCGCTCATAGACCTCAAGGTCGGCAAGCATCTGCTCGTCGGGGCTTTCGGGGCGGGTCATGCCGAGGCGTCGTGACCGCGGGCATGTATTCCATTGCACGGTATGCCCGAAGAGGTGCGCGACGAGAAAGAGCCGTTCCTCTGGCGTGTTGTCGCGGCCGAGCCGGATTCGAGCGCCGTCGAGATCCCCTTTGAACGGCGGTTCGATATCGGTGATAACGATGGCGACATGGTAGCGGTCGGTGACATGCCGCGAGACGGAGGCACACGCGGTGAGAAACTCGTGCTCGGTGGGCTCAGCCATAGGTGCTCCTCGACGCCATCCGCGTGAGTCGGTGATGATAGTGGGATATCCATCCCCGTACGAGGAGCTCTTCCCATGAAACGACTTTTGTCCGTCTGTGTTCTGCTCGCCGCAGCCGCCTGCCACTTCGCCGCCATGCCGGCTTCCGCCTGTACGCGGTGCATGCGGGTGTTTGGTGACGGCAGTGTGATCACGGCGCGGTCGATGGACTGGGTGGAGAATCCCGGTTCGGAGCTCTGGGTTTTTCCGCGAGGCATGAAGCGGAGCGGAAACGCCGGGCCGACGAGCCTCACATGGATAAGCCGGTTCGGCTCCGTGGGCGTGAGTTTTTATGGCGTGGCCACGGTTGATGGCATGAACGAAAAGGGGCTCGTCGCCAACGTTCTCTATCTCGCCGAGAGCGACTATGGGCAGGGCGTGGCAGGTCGGCCTGATATGTCGATCGGCGGCTGGGCACAGTACGTGCTCGATTCCTACGCCACCGTCGCCGAGGCAGTCGCAGCACTCGAGAAGGAGCCCTTCACGATCGTGGCCCCGATCCTTCCCAATGGCGAGCCTGGCGTTGGGCATCTCGCGATCTCCGATCCATCTGGCGACTCGGCCATCTTCGAGTATGTCGGCGGCAAGCTCGTGATCCACCACGGCTGCGACTACACCGTGATGACAAACTCACCCACGTTCGACCAGCAGCTCGCGCTCAACACCTACTGGAAGGAGATCGGCGGCGACGTGATGCTGCCAGGCACGATCCGGGCCAGCGACCGATTCGTGCGAGCCAGTTTTTATATCGGCGCGATCCCGAAGGACATGACCGGCAAGCGGGCCATTGCATCGGTACTGAGTGTCCTCCGCAACGCTTCGGCGCCCCTTGGGATCACGACGCCTGGCAAGCCAAACGTGGCCAGCACGATCTGGCGGACAGTGCATGACCAGAATGATCGCGTCGTCTACTTCGACTCCGCGACGAGCCCCACGGTCTTCTGGGTGCCGCTCGACAAGCTCGACTTCAAGGCCGGTGCCGCTGTGAAGAAACTGCCGCTGAAGGGCGGTGAGACATATAGCGGTGATGCATCGGGCTCCCTTCAGCTAGCGGAGACGTTTGATTTTCTCGAAGCAAAGCCGACGTGAGGCTCGCGCCACGCTTGATTTGGCTTTCCAATCCTGGCCGGGGAATCGTCGCCGCGTCACGCCGGCGTGTAGGCAGGGAAGTCGGTGTAACCCTGGGGGCCGTTGGGGGAATACCAGGCGGCCATGTCGGCCGGTTCGGCGAGCGGCCAGCCGCGGCGAAATCGTTCGACGAGATCGGGGTTGCTGATGAATGGGCGGCCGAAGGCGATGAGATCGGCCAGCCCGTCCGCGACGGCCTGCTCGGCAGACTCGAGCGTGTAGCCGCAGTTGCCGATAAGTGGCCCACGAAAAAGCCTGCGGATGTCGGCAAGCGTCATCGGCTCGCCGAGCTTGTGGAACCCGAAGCCGAGGCCATCGACCACATGGAGGTAGCCAAGGCCGAGGTGGTCAAGCATCGTCGCCACATGGGTGAACTGCTCGCGGAAGTTGGGCGATCCCATATCGTTGTAGGAGCCATTCGGTGAGATTCGTACGCCCACACGGCCGGCTGGCCATTCGCCGGTGACCGCCTCAACGACTTCCTCCAAGAGCCGCGCGCGCTTCTCGATGCTCCCGCCGTAGTCGTCGGTGCGATGGTTGGTTTTGGATTGGAGGAATTGATCAATCAAATAACCGTTCGCGGCATGGATCTCCACGCCATCGAACCCGGCGGCGCGAGCACGAGCGGCAGCACGACGGTAGTCACCGATGATGCCGGCGATCTCCCCGGCCTCAAGGGCTCGCGGGGTCTCGTACGGCTTCTTGCCGAGTGGTGTGCGGATGGTGTCTCCATCGAGTCGGACGGCCGAGGCCGACACCGGGAGGCTTCCACCGTGGAAATCGCTGTGGGATGCCCGGCCCATGTGCCAAAGCTGGAGAACCATGCGACCGCCGGCGGCGTG
The DNA here is from genome assembly GCA_041746715.1 of Pirellulales bacterium. Lineage (GTDB taxonomy): Bacteria > Planctomycetota > Planctomycetia > Pirellulales > UBA1268 > QWPN01. The sequence goes on from JBGTGN010000207.1 coordinate 20,263, forward strand.
GACGGCGGTGGTCACGGCCCTCCAACCGGCCTCCATCGCGGCGGTGTAGATCCCCGGTGACTCCAGCCAGCCGTTACCCTGTTCGGAAATGGTCGTGGCCTCAGAGATGATGAGACCCGCCGAGGCTCGTTGGGAGTAGTACGTTGCCATCAAGGTGTTCGGTATCCGCTCCTGGCCCGCACGGCCACGGGTGAGCGGCGCCATCACAACGCGGCTGGGCAGCGTGAGGCCGCCGAGGTCAAAAGGCTGGAACAAGGCGAGGGTGGGTGGTGGTGTGCTCATGGCGGAAGTATAGCCGGGCTCCCTCGGGGCGATGACCCTTGGCGAAAACGCACTATGATTGAGACATCCATCCTCTTGGCAGGTTGACCGAAGCACGGTGACACGTCAGACGAGGTCTCTCGATGTACGAGGTTCCATGGCTCGAGTGGTATCAGAGTCTGGCCAAGCCTTCGTGGACGCCCGCTCCGCGAACGATCGGCCTCATCTGGCAGATTCTGTATCCGGTCATTGCGGTGACCTTCGGCTTCGTGTTCGTGCAGGCCGTGCGAGGCCGACTCCCGCTGCTTGTGGCGCTGCCCTTCGCGATCAATGTCGTGGCGAATCTCGTATTCACCCCGATTCAGTTCGGCATGCGGAATCTGCCGCTGGCGGCGGTCGACATTCTCGTCGTCTTGGGCACGCTCGTTTGGATGATGTGGGCCGTCTGGCCGCATCATCGCTGGGTCGCGGTGGCTCAGGTGCCGTATTTTGTCTGGGTGTCGATTGCCACGGTGCTTCAGCTCTCGATCACGTGGATGAATCGCGGCTGATCAAGTCGGCGTTGCGGTGGAGCATTGCCGAACCGCCAACTACAGCCGCGGGCGGTTGATCGCCCGCAGTCCCGCGATCAAAACGACCGCACCGACGGTCGCCGTGATCAGGCTGCCCAAGAGTCCCGTCGCAGCAAGCCCTAACAGGCCAAACAGAAAGCCGCCGAGGATCGAGCCGATCACACCCATGACGAGATCGGTGACGAGCCCGGAGCCGCCACCCTTCATGATCTGGCTCGCCAGCCATCCAGCCGCGAGTCCGATCAGGAGAAACCAGAGAAAATCCATGATCGATGGGTCGCGATGACGTGTGAACTCTAAAGCAGCGAACGCACTTGGCTAGCAACTACCCCCGACTGGGCTCGAACCAGTAACCTTCAGCTTCGGAGGCTGACGCTCTATCCAATTGAGCTACGAGGGCATGAGCGGCCAGGAATACTCGTCATGGAGACCTTCCGGCCGCGGACAATGACGAAGTGTACCAGTCGAGCTGGAGCCACAATAGGAGCACGGCCGGCCCGCGACGTGCGCTGAGGCAGGCGCCTAGGCCGATCGACGGAGCGTGCTGTCAGAGCCCGTCGCCTGCGATCCGCTGGCCGCTGCATCGCCAGTGCGTCGTGGCCGCGCGGGCAGAGCATGACCGGCGTCGATGCGAAGCGTCCGCGGCTGTGA
>JBGTGN010000208.1:0-24272 GCA_041746715.1 Pirellulales bacterium
GGGCATCAAGCTCACCGACCACGGGGCGGCAGGTGAAGGTAAACGACTCTGCGAGCCGCTCGTCTCGAGCCGTGAGCGTGAGCTGGACCTCGGCGGCAACGGGTGGCCTTCGCCGTACGAGTCGTGCCCGCACAGTGGCCGACCGCTCGCCGGCATGCGTACGAGCCCGCGGCGGCGAATCTCCGGTGAGTGGTGCCAGGCGGCCCACAGCAGGCTCGAGCCCCATCGCGGCACCCGCCACCTCGACAACGGCCGTCGGACCGACGCGAAACTCGAGCAACGCCATGTCGGCTGCCTCACCAACGAGGCGAACCATGTCCATCTCAGCCGTCGTAAACTCGGCCCCGAGCGGAAGGCCGACACGATGGCCCGAAATTCGAAGGCCCAGGCTTCGCTGGGGCGTGGCCGCGCGGGCCAGGCCGATCCGAAGCTCGCTCGCCAGCGGTGTCCGCACCACTCGCCAATCGAGTGACCCTGCATCGGCCTCGAGTCCTTCAGCCGTACCTCGTGCTGCAAAGTCGATCGACTCCACCGAGTCGATGATCCAGCCCGGTGCGATGTCGGCCACGATCTCGAAGGCTTCACCCGACACCACCCGCACGTCACAGTTGGCTCTGCCGAGAACCGTGCCCGGGGAGATTTCGACCGTTGTCACACGAGCCGTATCGAAGACAGGCTGCCGCGGTCCAACGACCACCCGCGCGACCGCGGTCGCTCCCTGATGCTCAAGGTACATCCGCGCCGGCCGCGGCCCGGCATCCTCGCCCTGCGGCTCCATGTCGGCCGCGTCGTGAGGCAGCGGCCAGTGCGACGCTTCCGACCGCGACACGACAAGGCACTGTTCGAGCTCGATGCCACCCACGGCAGTCGCAGGATCGACAAGGAGCTCCACGCCAGATCCTGCCCACTGCTCAGGAAGCGGCCGGATCGTTGGCACGGTCCACACGCCGTCGTCGGTCCGTGGCACAACGGCATGCACCACGACACGATCCCGAGTGCCGACAAGCGGCGGCGGAATGTCGATCGTGAGCATGCCATCGATCGACTGCCATCGGAGCTCACCGGCCTCATCGGCCAGCACGCGAGCCACCCGCACCGTGGGATCAACGGCCACCGACAGTTCGCCCAACCCCCACCCGTCCACGGGCTCGAGGCAGGTGACCATGACAGCCTGACGTCCTCGCACCGACACCGCATTCCAGGCTGTCAGAAGCGGCTGCGAGATTCCCTTTCCACGGATCACCAGCGGGAGCTCATCCAAGGGCCCTACGACGATCTTCCACCGGCCACCACCGACACCCTCGACAGAGGCCATTGATGCGACGGGGCCGACGACGAAGGGCCGAGCCGACTCGGGCAGCGTCAGGTCTACGGTGGTCACGAGCGACGGCATGAGGGGCAGCGCAATCCGCGGGCCCATGGACGGTGTTGGAATCTGAATCGAAGCCACGTACGTCCCTGGGCTGGCCGTGCGGATAGCCACGCCGCCGTCCGGCAGGCCGTAGACGACCGCGTCACCGGAGCCCTCGTCGGTTCGCATGGTGCATCGCCCGATCGAGACGCGACCAAGCGGCAGGTGTGACGGCAGCACGCCTGCGGTTCCATCGATCATGAACTCGACCGTGCCGACCAGCCCGCCGCCCTCCGCTGGAGCGAGCGTGTAGGTCGCCGATGAGGCACCGAGGCTTCGATGGCCTGATCTCCCACCGAGCCTCGCCACGGCTTCGTCAAAGTCGGCAAGGGGAAGTGGGATAAACCGCCCCGCCCCGCGAGGCACATCGGGCACCGCTGTTGCCGGCACGACGACCCGCACGAAAGGCAGGTCGTCGCCGATCGTGCTGCTGCTCCAGATGGCGAGCATCACGGCGACAATGCTCTGCCACCGCGGCGGCCGTCGTGTCGTGGTCGTCACGAGTCCCTCCCAACGGCCGCCGTTGTCGTCGAACCCGATGACGAGTGCGAGGCGACGATGAGCGACACCGTGGGGGAAGAAGGCTGCGTCATCGAGCTCGCTGAGTGTGACACCGTGAGCCGAGGCCGATCGACAGGCCGATCGAGCGCCCGCCGCAGGGCCGCGGCCAGGATGGCCATCACCAGACCAGGGATCGCTGCCTGACCCACGAGAACGGCTATTTCGGGCATCGTGGCTGCCCCAAGCGCGGCCGTGGCGGTCATGGCAAGGAGCACCGAGGGGCAGCGAAATGCTTCACGATAGACGAGGAGGAGTCCGAGCCCAAGCGTCGTCCCCGATGCGACCAGCACGATGAACCATGTCGGCACCACCCACACGACCGTTCGTCCTGGCGGCCCGATCCCGGCGAAGACAAAACGGCTCTGACGGAGCAAGGGTTCGTCTGCCAGGAGGCCGCCCGAAGGACGCTTCTCCCCAGCGGTCGTGGTGATCCAGCTTGCGAGCTCGGATGGCGACGTGGTGGCCACCTGCGACCACCCGCTCCCGGTCCATGTCCACCGCTGTTGACTTGTCCATCGTGCTGGCGTGCCGAGCACATGATCGTCTGGCGATGCGAGTATTTCGCGGTAGAAACGACGCTGAAGGATGCTGTCAGCAAACTCCGGGGCATCGAGCGAGAGCGGCCAGGGGAGGCCGAGCCCAGCGGCCGTGCCTCCCCACGGTGCCGATGATCGAATCTCGATGAGCCGCCTATCCACGGCCCCATCGGGCAGCGTGATCAGCACGCCATCACCGCTGTGAACCGTTCCATCGAGCGGCAAGCCGTCGAGCCGTACCTCCAGCGTCGTGGCCTCGAGAATCGACTGGGGGAGTCGAATTTCGAGTGGGCCTCCGGGGCCCGAAACCGAATAGGTCGCGATGTCTTCCCGAACATCAGGGAACAGCCGTGTCTGGAGCCATGCGGCTTCGATAACGGTCACACTCACCGATGGTCGAGTCCGCGCCGAGAGGGCAAGCGGAAGGACATGCTGGGGCTTGGGCGCCGAGAATGTGCGGCTCGTGGTGGCGGAAAGCCCCGAGATTTCCCGCCTCCAGGTGTCGCCGCGAACGGTCACGACGACCGTTGCTGCCTCGTCGATAACAACCGCCTGACGGCCGCTCGCCGTCACCACCGGAAGGGGCATCGGCACGTCGATCGCCACCGTCGCCTCCCGCGGAAGTTTTGGGACGGCCACCCGATACCGAACATCGATCGTGCCATTCCCAAGGAGCGGAACCGGCAAGAAAACCCGCACCAGCCGAAGTGGCTCGCCGACAGCGTCAACCTCGGCAGCAGCAACGACCTCGGTGGCTTCAAGCACGGTGTCTCCCTGTCGTACTTCAAGGGGCCCGTTCGTGGCAAGCGATTCTGGCACGGCCAACTCGAGATACTCCAGTGGCACATGGGCAACACTCAGCCGAACGACTTCTTCCACGGTGATCGCTCGATCATCCACATTCACGCGAGCCACGATGCTTGACTCGACCCGCCGTGGCAGGAAACGGCGAGAGGCGGCGAAGGTCCCTTCGGTCGTATCGAGCCGATACGCCAGCGCGATCCGTTCGGCATCGTCTGGCTCCACGGCGGAGGCTGTTTGTCGAATGAGCCCTGCCATGGCCGTTGCGTCAGGCAAGAGCTCGATGTCAGCATCGGCAGAGACAATGACCGAGGCTGGACCGACGAGATCAGCCTGCGGCACAGGCATGGTCCACGTCACGCGTTCGGCGGAGGGTTCGATCGCCTTCACGGCGCGGAGTTCGATCACGGCATCCCCCACGAGTGGCTGGATGAATGGGAGCGTGATGCGGTTATCCTCGGCCCGGACGCCGGCAGAATCGACGAGCGTGGCCGGCCCGACATCCTCCACCACCCAATCGGGATCGAGCAGAAGGGGGATACTGCTCACCGGCGCGCCCCGCGCCGCCACGCGGATGCGGGCCGACAGTTCGACCCGCGAGGTCGATACGTCGTAGCGATACTCCGGTTCGACGAGAATGCGGCTGCGGCGAGGCCTCACACGGATCGGCATCGAGGCTGGCTGGACGTCGTAGGCAAAGGTGGCGACGAATCCCACGGGCCGCTCCCCGAGCGGTGGATCGACCCGACGAATCCCGGCACTGTCCTGCCAGGAGGCCTGCCAATCGCCATCCACGACCAGGCTCACACGGCCCGACTGCCTCCACGGTTCGAATCCCGACACGGCAAAGCCAAGGATCTCGAGCGGCGTGTTCCCCGACGGATCGACCGGCTCTTCGCAATCGATCTCGATCTCGGCCGTGCCTTTGACCGATGGCTCCACCGCGACATCGATTGTCGGATGATCGGCGTGGCCCTTTCGCTCGACGAGTGTCGCATCGCCCCCCACGCGAATCAGGGTGGTCCGCGGCGGGAGGTCAATCGAGAGTCGACGGGTTGTCGTGGGAAGATCGTTCAGCCGGAGGACGGCGGCGATCGCGGCGGTGCGGCCGTCGATGTGCACGGTGCTCGTGCAGGTGGCCTCGGTGACCGATGTTGTGCCCAACGGAAGAGCAGCACCCGCCGCAATGCGGACGCGGGCCATGCCGGTGAGGCCGGTCATCGTCACGACGCTCCCATCAGGGCCAGCCACTGTCTCGACTCGGCCGGCTTCGTCGGGCCGCACGGTCACGATCGCGTCCGGCTTGCGGGATTGCACCTCAACACGCGACGCAATGGCCAGAGGGAGGCGCAGCTCGAAGGAATCCTGTGGTGGCGAAGCCTCCACGGGGATACGGCCTGCCAGTGTCACCGTGTGACGCACATCACCACTGCCTTCCACGGGTGGATCAAACCAGGCTCGGTAGCCGGCTCCGTCGGGTGAGGCATCGATGAGCATCTGCCCTGGCCCCTCGTGCTTCGGTGGCTCGCGAAGAAGGAGACCGCGGAGATCGAGCGGCACGGCCGCCCAGCCGCCCCTCGACTGCCGCACCACACACGTCACCTCGGCTGGGCATGACGTAGCCCCGTCGGTCAGGTCGCGAGCGTCGATCCGCATGGTCACGCGTTCGAGCACGGCGGCCGGCGGGAGTGCCGGTCCGGCGAGCCCCTCCTTGATCCGGAAGAGTTCGACGAAGTCGCGGTATTGAAAGCCTGGCACAGGCACAAGCCGGCCCGCGTCATCTTCCATGTAATAGAGCTCGGGCAATACCTCACGCACCCCCTGGGCCGCGGGTTGAGCAGCATCCTGTGCCAGCGCCGCGGTGGCGACGAGCATCAGGACGGGCAGGGCGAAGAGCGTGGAAGAAAAGGAACGCATCGGAATCGAAAAGGCGGAGACTGATCCGCTCTAGCCTACCCCGCAATCCTGCGCAGAACCTTCGAAGTCCCTAGGCCGCACAACCGGCGGGACCGTCACGACCGATCGGGCCGACTTCGAGCCTCTCTCGGTGCGAGGCGGATCGTATGCCGGCGACTTTGTGACCGGTCCCCGTTCGGAGCCCAGGAGCTTCCGGACCCCAGTCGTTCAACAGCGGCCCGGATGCTCGGGCGCACCACGCCGCAGGGGCTACGAGCACGGGAGCCCGGAGGGGCGACCACCGCCCGAAAGGGCGGCAAGACCGCCGGGGCCATGGATGGCCCGCCGGTCGTGACGCAGAAGCTGCTGCATCGCAGCGAGGAGCTGAGGCGTTGTCGCGGCGATGAACGCTGGGTCGTCGAGTGGCACGACATCGCCTTCGATCGCAAACGGCGAGAGGCACCCCCCGGCCTCGCGCAGAATCAAAAAGCCGGCGGCGGCATCCCAACAGGCGATCTGCCTCGCCCAGAAGGTGTGGAGCCGGCCGCAGGAAAGCCACGCGAGATTGAGCGCGGTCGATCCCGTACGGCGAACCGAGTGAACATGCGGTACCACGGCCAGAAAATCGGTCACGGCTGGTGAGTCCGCCGTGACATGCGGCGGAAAGCTCAGCGCTGCGATCGAGTCGGCGAGATCGGTCACGGTGGCGACATGAACCGGTTCGCCATTGAGGGTGGCGCCGCCACCGGTCCGCGCCGAAAAACATTCATCGCGAAGCGGGTCAAAAACCGTGGCGGCCAGGATGTCATCATCGCGTGCCAGCGCGATCGACACGCACCACGCAGGAAACCCGTGCACGTAGTTTGTGGTGCCATCGAGCGGATCGACAATCCAGCGAGTGCCCGAGCCGGCGTGGCCAACCGTGCCTGAATGGGGTTGGCCTGCGCCCGCGTCAGCCTCTTCGCCTACAAACCCATGATCGGGAAACGCCTCGGAGACGATCCGCCGGATCTCCTTCTGCGAGGCGTAGTCGGCCTCGGTGACAAGATCCCGCGAGCCCTTGTTCGTCGCGCGAAAGCGACCGATCCAGTCGAGAAGGATACGGCCCCCTGCTCGCGCGGCTGTTTCGCAGACAGCGAGTTGATCCGGTGAGCACGATCGGGAATCGGAAGGCATGGAGCGGCCAAACGGGTGGTGGCGGCGAGGACAGCGGAATCAAGTATCGTAGTGGCGACGGCCTCCCCGCGCGAACCCGTCGCATTCCGTTTTCTCGAGATCACGTGCTCATGCCTGCAATCCACACTCCCACAGCCGTGACCTGGGTGCTCAACGAAACCGTGGCCCGCATGGGCACGGCCCGACTCGACCTCGAAGTGCCCGCGCATGGCATTGCCGCAGCCGGCCCCGATGCTCCGGATCAACTTCTGGGCCTCGATCTCCGGATGTCTACCGGAAAACCTACGGCCCTCACCGACTACTGGGCGCGGGGCGACGACGTCGTCGCCGTCTACAAGCCAGCAGACCCACGACGCCTCACGGCCACCGCGATGTGGCGAGCCGTTTCGGGAGCGCATGCAGCGTGGGAGCTCATCCTCTCGGCGCAGACAGCGCTTGTGGAAAGCGATGCATCGCTTGCCATCACGTGCGACGTCGCTTCCGGTGAGATTGTCGTCGGTCGCGAGATCGCTGGCACTCTCCGGTGGTCAGCACTCGCACCATCCGTGCCCTGCCCTGCCGACGCAACCTGTGCGCTCATCCGCCGCGATGCCGATGCCGTGCTCGTGGCCGTGCATCCGACCGATGCGCGGCGGATCGTCGTCGTGGAGGAAGCTGGCCGCGTGCAGATCACGTGCTGGCTCTTCTCGTCAGTGATTGAAAAAGGCGTGCTTCTCCGTGGCCGCGTGGTCGCAGCGATCGGACCGGCTGGCGACGCCCCGCATTGGGCCGATGACCGTGTCCTAGCGTTTGCCGCATCGCCGCCGCTCCTCACCGCATAGCTCGGCCCAGGCCCCTTTTGACGTGGCCTCAGACCGGGGGCAGACGTTACAGTACCCCCATTCCCCCCGGGTTGCCGCCCGGGTTCGCCACGGAGGGTGACACGAGTGGCCGATATTGTCTTTGCTTTCGACCCCGCGATCGACCGTCCGCTCGCTGTGCCAAACGCTGCTCATGCGGCCGTTATGGCCATCATCGGGCGGGCCGCGTCTGAATCATTTTCCGAGGCCGTGGCGGTTGCCAAGCGAGGTGAGGCATCGGTGCTCGTGGTATGCGGCCGCTGGCTCGACCCGCTCAGGGCCAGCCCTGCCCAAGCAGCCATGGTGCGATCGGCCGTCCGCGACCTTGCCGCCATGGGCTGCCGCACCGTCTTGATCGCAAGCGACGCCACCGCCTGCCATGAGATGGCCCGGATGCTCGGTGAGCCGCAGGGGCTCTACTTTGCCACGCCGGCCGCGGCCCTCACGCTCGACATCCACGGCATCGCGGTGGAGTTCATCGCCGTGGAAAATGTATCGGGCATCGCCACAATTCCACTCGACCCGCCCGCCATCGCTGCCGCACACCGCCGCATCGTTCTCGGCTGGGACACGACCGTTCCAACGTCATCGGCCGACGACACCGCATGGCCAGGCGACCGCGACGCCGCTGCGGCTTTTGTCGATGCAGCGGCAGCATCACCCGCATGGACACTTCCGGGCTCGTTCTGGATATGGGCATCGCGCCGGCGGCCCGCGCTGCCGTCGGGCATCTGCCACCTCCCTCCGCTTCAGCCGCGTTCACCGTATGAACGCCTTGAAGGTGCATGCTGCACGCTGACGCTCGTGGATCGCGCCGCTGCCATCGACGACACGTTTCATGCCGATTGGCGGGCGAGCTGGCGAGACATTCCCACGCAGCGGGTGGGCTGGCGAACAGTGAAGGTCGAGTCGTCGGCCGGTGGTGACGAAGAGCTTGCGACGGCGCTCTGGCAGGCGATCGAGCAGGTGGCGCCCGGCGAACAGGCCCCGCTTGAGCTCGTGCGATGCATCGTGGAGTGTGGCACGAGCGTGAGCCACCGGGTTCGCATTGGCGAGATCTCGGCTGAAACGCTCGCTCGACTCCGGGACCTCTTCGACGCCAAGGCGTTTCGCGCCTGGTGTGTCGAGGTGGTGGCCGACCCCGGCGAGTCGCTCGCCCCGCTCGGCCACGCCCGTTCCGGTGGCCGTCCCGGCTCGACGACGTCATTCACATCGGCGCTTGCCGACATCGTGCAGGGAATGGAGCTCGACCCTGCCGCCCAACTCGGCCCCGCCGCGGCCCGCCAGGCTGGCTGGGTGGCGCTCGAGCTCATCGAATCCACTTGACACGCTCGCCACGTTTCTTCTGAAGAGAGATCCCGCATGTTCATTGAACGCATCGAAGCCGAACGGTTTGGCGCCCTGAACCGGGTGGTCGTGGATCGGCTCGGCCCCGGCGTGCAGGTGCTCCACGGCACAAACGAGACCGGGAAGACCACGCTGCTCGAGTTTGTCCGCGCCATCTTCTTTGGCTTTGAGGGGCAGTTTCGCCGCGGCGTGATCGATCCCTCGTTGCCATGCGCCGGTCGGCTCATGGTGCGAGTGCCCCCAGAGCGGACGCTCCTAGCCATCGAGCGACGGCATGAAGGTCCGCATCTCGCCGGGCTCACGCAAGAGTCGTATGCCGACGGCGTGATCGGCCTCGGCGGTGACCATGGCGACCTCATCAAGATTGCCGATATCGACCCCCGGCACACGAGCGACGGTCCACGTCACCGCTACTATCTTCAGGACATCGTCGGGGGTATCGACGAGACGACGTTTACCAACGTCATGGCCTTCGGCCTGGATGAGTTGCACGAGCTGCGAACGCTCGAGCCGGAGGGTTGCGGCAGCAGACTTTACGAGCTGGCAAGCGGTCTCGATCGCTCGAAGGTGGCCCGCGTGCTCGGTCATATTCGCGCCGCGATCGGCCGACTCGACTCAACGGATCCCGATGTATCGCCGCTCACAGCCCTCAAGGCGCGACGGGCTGATCTGTTTACCAGGCTCGCCGCCACCGGCGCCCCGGCGCTTGTCGCGGGCGGCCTCTGGAGTGATCTGGCCCACCTCGACGCGGAGATCGCGGCCATCGCCAGCCGCATCGAGCGAGGTGAGCGGGCGGAGAACATGGTGCGGGGTGTGATCGCGGTTGAACCTTTTTACATCGCCTGGAAGGAGACCGCCGAGCAGCGTGACGACCTCGAGAGCACGCCGCTGGTCCACGCCGATCGAGACGCCTGGCGGTATGCCGCCCGAAGGCTTCGTCGTGCCGAAAAACTCGCGAAGAGCCGCAAGAAGATTCGCGGGAAACTCGCCCGCCAGCTCCGCGAACTTCCGAGTGAGTCTGTTGTCTGGTCGAAGCGAGGCTCGGTCGCGACGCTCACCGAGGAGGAGCCGCGTCTCGAACGACTTGCCGCGGATGTGGCGAGGGCCGAGAGCCATGCCCGCCTCGCAGCCAGGCGGTTCGGTGAGCAGGTGGGGATCGCAGGGCTCTCGCGGCTGGTGCCGGTAACACTCCCGGCCGAGTTCGACGACGAGGCCTTGCCAGATGTGCTGCTGCCCGAGGGTTTTGCCCTGTCGTTTGGCCCGCTGCGAAGCCGGGCGAAGGCTTGGAGCCGAGCATCCCGCAGCCTCGCGATCACCAAAAAGACTCTCGCAGAGGCCAAACGGGCGCTTGCTGATGCCAAGAACGGCGTCGAAGGTGCAGGCCGCAGCCTCGCCGGTTCGTCCGTTCAAGAAGCCATCGACAAGGCCGCCGAGCGAGCGGCCTCGATCCGGAAACGTATCACTGCTGGTGAGCAGATTGACGAACTCGATCAGTCGGTCACCCGTCTTCGCCGCGATGTGACCGAAAGCATGGAGGCCCAGCTCATTCCCGTGCCCTGGCTTGTTGCCCTCGGCATCCTGTTCATGGCCGGGACCGGCATGCTCCTGTCGGGCACGCTTCTACCGAAGGAAATCACGGGCACGCTCGCCTATGCGATTGCCGCGCTGGGGGCAGCGGGCGCGGGCGTCGCTTCGATCACCACATGGTCGCTTGACCGCAATGCCACAGCGAGTCTCGAGGCGGCGCGACGACAATATGAGATGGCCAAGAAACAGCGGGACGACTTGGCGGCTCAGATCGCGTCGCTCGACGTACGACTTGGTGGTGATACGGCGAGTAGCCTCGATCGAAAGCTCGCGGCCGCTCAGGCCGAGGTTGATCGTCTCGAGGCACTGGCAAGCCGCGCAAGCTCCGTCCATGCCCTCGGTGAGCGGGTCGCCATCGCCGAGCAGGAGGTGAAGCAGGCAAGTGAGGAGCGGGCCGCGGCTCGCGGTCGGTGGCGGAAGGCCCTCGAACACCGTGGCCTTCCCAACAATCTCTCACCCCGCGAAGTACGTCAGATCGCATCCCATCGCCACACGCTCCTCACGCTCGATGACGACCGCCGCCGGCTCTCGGAAGAGGCGCGACACAAGCGAGACGAGCTCGCCGCCGTTGGCCGACGGATCGACGAGCTGCTGGTTGAATGCGAACTTGTTCCAGAGTCGACGCCGCTGGATCATTTGCGGCTCCTCAAGGAGCGGCTCGATGCCGACCGCGGGATCGTTCGTCGCCGCGGGTCGCTGACCCGTCGCCTCGAAAGTGCCCGCCGCCGTCACCGCACGGTGATTCGTCAGGTGAAGGTCGCCGAACGAGCGGTTCACGAATTTTATGTCCGCTGGGGAGTGAAGACCGAGGCAGAGTTTCTCGCCAAGGTGGATCGTCGCGGTGAATACGAGGAAGCCCGTCGTGAGGCCGAGGCCGCGGAGGTGGCCTGGCAGGATGCTCGTCGGCGGACGAATGAAACACCCGACGTCGATCAATGGCTTGCCGACGCGCCGGCGGTTCCGCTCGCCGGCAGGCTCGCCGAGGCTACTGCCGTGACCGCTCGCCATCGGGCAGCGCTCAGCGAGGCCCGCGATCGCCGTGCGACAACCGCCGCGAGGGTCGAGGCGGCTGCATCGGATCGTGGCAACGAGTCGCTCCAGGCCGAACTGGCGTCGCTCGATCTCGATATCGCCGAGCAGCAGAACCGTCGGCGCGTGCTCGAGCGGGCCCACGAGTTGCTCGAAGCAACCCGCGCGGCCGTGGCACGTGACCATCAGCCGCCAGTGCTCCGCGAGGCATCGCGATGGCTCGCACGGCTCACCGATGGGCGGTATCACTCGATCACCACGGCCGTGGATGAGGCCCGGCTCGATATCCACGAGAAGGACGGCTCGCTCTGGAAGCCCGAACGGCTCAGCCGTGGCACGCGGGAGCAGGTGTTTCTGGCGCTTCGGCTCGCCCTGCTCCGCGACCTCGGCCGACACGATGTCACCCTCCCCGTCATCATGGACGACGCGCTGGTGAACTTCGACGACGCCCGCGCCCGCTCGGCCGCGCGTGTCTTGGTCGAGTTTCTGGGTGAGCAGGGACCAGACCGTCAGATGCTCGTGCTCACCTGCCATGCCCATGTCGCGACGATCTTCCACGAGGCAGGCGCCCATGTCCGCTCGCTCAGCGATCCCGATGCAACCTGGGGCCGCAAGGCTCCACCGCCACCTCGCATCGTGGCCAAGCCGTCGCCGCCCCCGGCGCCAGCTCCCGAGCCGCCGCCACCACCCGTTGCCAAGGCTTCGCCGCCGTCATCCGATCTCTGGCCTGCCGAAGCGTTTTTCTTTGGCCGCGGAGCGGGGACCGATGGAACCGGTGTTTCGCGAAGCCACGGTTCGACCGTCTCGGCCGCCAAGCCACCACGGCGCAACGCCGCGCGTCACCGCAAGCAGCGGCTGTAGGTATTCGCTACACGCGGACCATACCGTCCTGAACGGCTCGCAGGTATCGCTGCCGCATGGCCCCGAGGAGCATGCTGAGATAGACATTCGCTCCGAGCGAGAGGAAGAGCGCAATGAGGCTTCCAATGAGCAAGCCCCACGGCCGGTCGCTTGTGACGCTGCCCGTCGAGTCGGTAGCAAGTGGTTCGGCGGTGCGGCCGGAGGCCACTGCCACGGGAGCCACTCGGCGTGGCCGCTTGGCTGCCTCGGCGACCGATCGCTCGACTGCGGGCGGCCATGCATCGCCAACATAGATTCGCACGCGACGGATGTCACGCGAGTCGGCGGGGACATCGCTCGTGAACTGGTAGGGTGTCTCGTTCTGCACGAGATCAGGCTCGACCCGCACGAGGTAATCTCCTCCGCCCTCGTCGCTCGGCACATAAGCCGCCTCGATACCGGTTGCGAGAAGAGCTGCCAGGGCCAGCACGCAGTCAGCAATCATCACTCAGTCCCTTCAAAGGCGTCGCCAGGCGATCGGATGGATCGCATTCCGCCGCTCCATGGCCGCAGAATCCCACGATTTCACCCTCGACTACCCCCCTCATGCAAATCGGGTGGCGGTTCGACCGGACGCGAAGGCGACTGGCCTGCGGCTCCGGCCATCGCGATGGCGGCCGCGGCAGCCTTATCAGACTGGTCGAAACTCTCAATTTCCGCGGCCAGCATCGTGAGCGCCGCCTGGAGAAATGCCACCGCGATGGGGCCCACAAAAATGCCGATTGGCCCGAGCGCTGCGACGCCGCCCAGCACGCTCAAGAGGGCCAAAAGGGGATGGAGTTTTGATTGGCCCTGCAGGACGAGCGGTTTGATGACATTGTCGATCGCGGAGACGACAAGAAGCCCCCAGACCGCCAGGCCGGCCGCGGCCCAGGTGTTCTGGACGAAGAAGAGCAGGTAGAGACAGGCGGGCACCCACACAACCGCTGCCCCGAGGAGTGGCACCATCGAAAACACAAACGTCAGGAGTGTCAGCAGGAACACATTGTCCAAGCCAGCCACCGCGTAGCCGAGTCCTCCGAGGATCGCTTGGGCGACCGCCGCCAGGAGCGTGGCTGTCACGACCGCCCGGCTGATCTCCTCGAATTCTTCGAGGAGCTGCCACTGGTGGCGGATGTCGAGCGGCACCAGCCGAGTGATGGCCGCGAGCATCCGCGACCCGTCGGCGAGGAAGTAGAAGAACGCCACGATCGTCACGACCAGGCCGATCACGACCTTGGCCACCTTTACCGGCGCCCGCGTGACGACCGGGCCGATCCATTCCTCAGCGATTTTTCGGACCTCGTGATTCACGCCGTTGGGCGTGAGCTCGAGCCCGGTGGCCTCGTTGACACGAGCCACGATGCCCTCGAGCACCGCTGGGTCGAGCTTGAGCCCATCGGGGGTTTGGAGAATCGCCATCGCATCCGTGGCGGCCCGAACCACCAGGAAGCCGAGTGGCACGAGCACGATCACGAGCACGGCGAGCGTCGTAAGGCCAGCCGCTGCCCACCGCGGCCCACCGATGCGGCGAACGATCGCCCGGTGAAGCGGGCCAAAGATCACGACGAGCATCGCCGCCAAAAGGAGCGGCAGCAGGAAGGCGGCCATCACCTGCAGCGACAGCAGGCCGAAGAGAACGACCAGTACGATGAGAATCGCGAACGAAACCAGACGCGGCATGGGAATTTTCTCGTGATTGTTGGGACGACCCACTCAATGATTTTTTTCGCCAGAAGTGCTTGTCGCGTTGCGACGGACCACCGACGTTGTTGAAACAAAGGTCGATGGACGAGCTTTGAAAGCCGTCGATTCAATACCGCGGCGTGGCCGGATCGATTTCGAGCGACCAGGCCTCGATGCCACCGGTCATGTTCTGTGCGGTGGGGAAGCCGCGTTCACGCAAAAATCGCGTTACCCGCATGCTGCGGCCGCCGTGGTGGCAGTGGACGACGACCCGCCCGTCGCGATACGCCTCGATCTCGGCAAGCCGTTCGGGAATCTCCTGCATGGGGATGAGGATGGCCCCAGGGATATTGGCGATCGCATGCTCATCGAGCTCGCGGCAATCGAGAAGGAGAAACGGAGTACCTGCTGACCGAAGGGCCTGCACGGCGTGAACGTCGATTTCGAGCGAGTCGGAGGTCATGGTTGCTTCGTTGCCTTGTCGTGTGGAACCAGCGACAGCATAGCGTTCGATGCCATTGCCGACTGGCCGTTCCGCCCCCCCTACCGTCCGTGGTAGCCTCTCGCCCGTCGGGATTTCCCGATTCCCACCTTTGGAGCCTCAACGATGCATGTCATTCAGGGTTTTGTATCGCTTTTTGCCCGGCTAATGATCGCCGCAATTTTCCTGGCAAGCGCCGCGGCCAACAAGATCCCGAATTTCACCGAAGTGGCCAAGATGATGGGGGAAGCAGGTATTCAGCAGCCGACGATCATGCTCGTGGGGGCCATAGCATTTTTGATTCTCGGCTCGGTGTCGCTGATCGTCGGCTACTACGCGAGGTTTGGCGCCCTGCTCCTCCTCGTCTTCCTGATCGCGGCCAGCTATTACTTCCACGCCTTCTGGAAGCTTCCGGCGGGTCCGGCCCAGATGGAACAACAAATCAACTTCATGAAGAACGTCGCCCTCATGGGCACGATGGTCTTCATCATGGCCAACGGCGCTGGCGCCTGGAGCATGGATGCCTGCCGCCGGTGCGCGGAGCCGACCGAGCCAGAGCCCGCGGCCTAGCAGCGGTGAAGTTCACTCGATGCACGCCCCCCAGACTCTTGTTCCCCAACTCTCTCATGAGCACTGGTACAGAAACTGGGGAGGGATCACTTGGTGGACTTCGGGCGTGGGAACTTCTTGGTGCCTGTTCCGAAGGTAGCGTCACTGGCGGAACTCAACGAGTCGCTTGAAGAACGGTGCCGGGCAGACTTGGAGCGAAAGCTGCGCGGCAAGGACGGCTCGAAGGGCGTGCTCCTCGATGAAGAGCGTACGGCGTTCTTGCCGTTCCCTGCCCAGGAGTGCGAGGCACGGCGCGTCACGAAGGCCCATGCCGACTCCCTCTCCCTGGTGCAGTTCGACACCAACCGCTACAGCGTCCCTGTGAAGTACGCCCATCGAAGGATCACGGTGGTGGCCACGATCGACGACGTGAAGCTGGTCTTCGAGGATCGGCTGATCGCCAGGCACCGTCGCCATTGGGGGCGGGAACGGTACATTTTCGACCCGATTCACTATCTGGCGCTCTTGGAGCGAAAACCTGGGGCCTTCGACTACGCCCGTCCTCTTGCCTTCTGGCAGTTGCCAGAGTGCTTGAAGGTTCTTCGTCGCAGGATGGAGCAGACGCCCGACGGCCTCGGAACGAGAGAGTTCATCAGGGTTCTTCTGCTGCTCGAGAAGGCGACGCTCGACGAGCTGGCGGCGGCGGTTGAATACGCCTTGAGCCAGGGGATTGGAGATGCCGACACGATCCGTGTGATCCTAAGGTTCTGTCTGAAAACGGTCTGGTGAGCGGACAAGTCGTTCTGTAGGTGGTCTCCCAACAAGGAGGCGACCGCCATGAAGCGACACGAAGTCACGGACGAACAGTGGGAGGTGATTCACCCCATTCTTCCCAAGCGTACAGCCACGACGGGACGTCGGCCATCAGACCCGCGTGTGATGCTCAACGGTATCCTGTGGATTCTCCGTACGGGTTCACCCTGGCGGGATCTGCCCGAGCGGTTCGGTCCATGGCAGACCGTATACGACCACTTCTCGAAATGGCGGAAGAAGGGCGTGTACGACCGCATCCTCGAATCGCTACACATTCGGCTCGACTCGGATGGCGCAATCGACTGGGATCTCTGGTGTATCGACGGTTCGTCAGTGCGGGCGAGTCGTGCCGCCGCTGGGGCCTCCAAAAAAGCTGCCGGCGTCACCAGGGAGAGCCGAAAGACCACGCTTTGGGCCGCTCGCGAGGCGGATTCGGCAGCAAGTTCCACGTGGTTACTTACGGTCGAGGCCTGCCGCTGACGGTTGAGGTGACTGCCGGCCAGGTGCATGATTCGACGTGCGTCGAGTCGGTGATGGATCAGATTGCTATCCCGCAGCCGGTGGGTCGGCCACGGAAGCGGCCGAAGCGATTGGCTGGTGACAAAGGTTACAGCTACAACCGCGTGCGGAACTGGCTCCGAAGGTACGGCATCACACCGCTGATCCCGCGAAAAGACAACGAGAAGCTGAGGCACGACGGCCGATCCGTCTTCGACAAGCAGGCCTACAAGAGGCAAAGCATCGTCGAGCAAACAATCGGCTGGCTGAAGGAGTGCCGTCGGATCGGCACCAGGTTCGAGAAACTCGCCATCAACTTCCTCGCGATGATGAAGCTGGCAATGATTCAACGATGCCTCAAAATAGCCTTTTCAGACAGGGCCTAGCCGCAGTTGTCGCGAGTCGTCTCGTGTTCTCGAAACGGTCATTGCTAATGTTCCTGAGTCATGGCTATACAGCCAGCAACGTCGCTAACTGCCTCTACTTTGTTTGTGACAGATTCCGCCAATGACCCCAAGTGTCAGGCGTGATAAAAAGTTGTGTCGCACAAAGTTCCGAACCATCGATGGCGTGGCGTATCGGAAATTCGCGAATGGATCGCGACTACGGAAAGGTGCGGTTGCTGGTAGCGGAGGGGCCATCGCCACGGGCCGCAGAGTGCTGCGGTGGGGGTCCGCCCGGCAGGGGCGTGCTGCGACCCCGAGTGGTGTCGGCACGACGCCGACAGGCGATCGTGCGTTATGTACTTATGTAATGTGGCTCGGTGCGCTGGCCCAGAAACGAGTTAAAAATCTGCCTATGGCTAGGCCAGTGCAGTAGCACCTATTCCGGGCTCCGGCGGGACACACCACACCCCGCAGAAATCGTCGATGCTGCTCCCTGGTTTCGCCGCAGGCGATGCCACCCCCGCGAAAGCCCACTTCTCGGTTCGCCTCGTGGGAATGCCTACCACCCCCGGCAACGCGAAGGGACCACTGGGAGGGGGTGTCTCGCGAAAACGAGAACCGTCGCTCCCGATCGCCGCGAGCCTCTCCGCGATCGCCCGCAGAATTTTTGCGTGGGGGTTTTCCGTCGCGAAGTGACCGTGTTCGAGCCTTTCGGGTGAGGTGTGAACGCTGGTCGAAAATGGAAGTGCAGACCGGTCGGCGTCGGCAAGCCCTCCGTCGCGGCAAGGACGCCCCTCGCTTCGTCGCGCGGACCCAGACGCTACAAGGCGTGCTCGGCCTCCACCATCGTGACGCGGAGTGCGCCCATGGCAGCCAGGAACTTAGCCGCCCATGATCCACTGCTTCGCGGCTTTCGTCTCGCCCGACGGGAAGTGCTTGATCTCGGCCGAGACGAAGTGCGAGGCCAGGTGCTCGGCCAAACTTCCGAGACTCGAATCAGTGACAACAGCTACCTTTCGGACATGCCGGTGGTGATCGCGCACGAAGCGAAAGTGCGCGGCCAGCCCTTCGAACCCCGCCCACCCTGGGAACGTCGGAGCATCGATCACAATTCCTGCGAGATCACCGCTCGCTTCGATGTGCGGATCGACCACGCTGGTGATCTTCGCGAAGTCGTCCACTGTTATCGCGTCCTTGGGACGCAGATAAAGGATGGAATCTGTCGTATCGAGGTCGTATTCGATCATGTCATCTTGCCTTCCATGTAGCCTCTTCGGCCGAACGATGGGGTCCTGCCGCGCGAATGCCACACCAGCACCACGATACCGCCAACAAGCCTAACAAGGTAGCTCGCTGAGTGCGCCCCCGGGTCGGCAAGAAACGGCACACGCCGATCCGGAGGCAACTCGCGGGCGATCCAACCGACAAGGAACACCACCCCTGACCGGTCCGCAGTACCATGGTCCGCCGTATCGAAAGACGGCGAGGGCATTGACGTGAAGCGAGACCCCCAGGAGCTAGACGACTCGACGGTAGACGCCCCTCGCTGCATCTCGTGCCACGAGCCGATGGAGCCCGGCGTTCGTTTTTGTGTCTCGTGCGGCAAGCACAACTTCGACCCTGGCGAACTCCTCGGAAAGCCGCTCGCACGCCGTGCCGAATCCCTGGGTCGCGACAAGGCCGCTCTTCAACGTATGAAGGCGGTCTGGCCGAGTTGGGATTTGCGGTGGTGGCTGTGGTTTTTTCGGTAGGCTCCGGCCATGATCCGTCTCGTCACATTCCTCGCCCTGGTCGGCGGTTACGTCGCCGTGATCGTCCTGGCAGGCATGCCTCTCGTCGCTCGTAGGCCCGATTTCCTATTCGTTGTCGGAGCAATCGTCGCGTGCTTCTGGGACGGCCCCGAGACTCGGACTTCGTTCCCATCGACGTCCTTCCGGGCGGAGTCCGTGCTCGGCGGATCGGCACTCATGGCGATCGCAGTTGCCATCAGGTTTGGGTTGCGTTGAAATGAGCCCTGTTCGGCCACCACGACGTAGGAGCAGCCGTGTATCCAGACGGAACCTTCCGAACCGACCCAATCACGTCGGCCGTGGCTGCCGAAGCACGCTCCCAGGCCGCGTCAGCGGCAAGCAAGGTCGCAGCCCTCGAAGAGGATGTCGCTCATCTCCTGATGGTGGTCGAGGCTCTTTGGGAGATCGTGAAGACAGAGCACGACTTCGACGATACGGAACTCTTGCGTCGCGTCGCTGAGATCGACCTCCGCGATGGAAAGCTGGACGGTCGAGCACCAAAGAAGCCAGCCGCTGACTGCTCTCACTGCGGTCGCAAGATGATGGGTCGCAAGCCGGTCTGCATCTATTGCGGCAAGCCTTCGCTACGAGACGTTTTCGCCCGGTAGGATTCCAGCGGGTCGCCTCCATGCCCAACGGCATCGACATCGAGGACATCACCACCGGAAGCGGCCCGACCGTCGAGCGAAGCCAGATCGTCACGATCCGCTGGCGAGGCACTCTCAACCGTGGCGACTCCTTCGGCGAGGGCGAGGTCTCGTTCAAGGCAGGCGGTCGTGATGTTGTCGCGGGCCTCTCACGCGGCGTGATAGGGATGAGCGTCGGGGGCGTGCGTCGCCTCCGGGTCAGTCCGCACCTCGGGTATTGTGATCAGGCGGTGCCGGGAGTGCCTGCCAATGCAGTCTTGAATTTCGAAGTCGAGATTGTTGGCGTCATTGGGGGCGAGGGGGCGGACGTCGGATAGAATTCGGCGATGTGGTGAGCCGTGTGCTATCCGCTACTCATCGCAATCGTTCGGCGAAGGTAAAAACATGCGACCATTTGGCCCCGGCTTGTTGACGCTCGCGTTTATCTCGGGCGCCGTGGCGTCAATAGGATGCGCCGTTCAGAGTGCGACTGCATCCCAGCCGGCTGGGATCACTCTCGTTGAAGGAAACATCGCAGTCACGCGGGAAGAGGGCTCGGTCAGCGACGGCCCTGGACATGTGACGCTTGAGAAGATTCTCGATGACATCGCCTTTCGCAGCGAGGCCCTTAAGTTCAAGATTCCTGGGACTGGTTTTGTCGTCCCGCTTGTCGATGGAAAGGTGACTCCTGTTCTCATCCAGGAACATCCCCGAGAGGTCTGGCGAATCAGCGGGATGCGATTCAATACGCCGGACCATGACATCACACAGGCCAACAGGATCGAGCCGGGCGATGGCCAACTCAAACTGATTCTCGACGGGGGCGATATCTGGGAGGTGTGGACACTGGATTTCACAGACCCAAAGAAGGGGCTACAGATACGGTATCGCGATGGAAGTGGATGGTAGGAGAGTCGAGCAGGTACTTTCACGAGCGATTGGGTCGAACGCCTATCCAGGCGTCATTTTCGTTCGACCAGGAAAACTGGGAACTTCTCGACTTCCATCGGCGTCTACGTCGCATGAGTCCGACCACTCCACCAGGACGGCAAGCTCGCTATGCGACCAGTTGAGATCGTGACCGAACTATTCATGTTGGTCTTGTCGGTGATTGCTGCGCCATCCGAGTTGAAGGAGTTTCGAGTTGATCTGATTCAACAGGGAGGGCGAGTGGAAACGCTGATGGTTCACCGCACCGACGCTGGTTTCACGCTTCTGGAGCAACAGGGCGACCAGCTGGTCGAGAAAGGCTCCGTTCACCCGATTGA
Organism: Pirellulales bacterium; assembly: GCA_041746715.1. Classification (GTDB taxonomy): domain Bacteria; phylum Planctomycetota; class Planctomycetia; order Pirellulales; family UBA1268; genus QWPN01. The sequence goes on from JBGTGN010000208.1 coordinate 20,160, forward strand.
AGGCAAGCCATCCGCCTTCGCACTCAAGCTCGGCGACAAGCCTGAACAAATCTTTGACTTTGCCGCCGGAATTCAAGGCTTCAGTGTGGATGCCTTGAAGAAGTCGCAGGCACTAGCTTTGAAGGCCGCTGATGGAGTCACGATCCACGTCCACCGCAGCGGCTCTGCCGTGTACTTGACGCCCCAGGGCAAGCGAGTCACGTACGCTTGCCACTGAGAAGGGCCGAACAAAGCGATGCAGACAGCCTCACGATAGCGTCCTGCGGTATGGCGAGCGTGTTGGCTGCGAGCTGCTCATCGCGGCCGTTCGGCAATGAAGAGCATGAGCGGTCTCGTGGTGTGAAGTTGTTACCGGCTTGTTGCGCCCGGTCCGTCTATCTTTCCGCTACGCTGCTTGAATAACGGCGACATTTGTTCGGCCGATTGTTCTCGAAATCACAAGGAGTGCTCTATGCGATGGGCGCTGATCCTGACCGTTTGTGGAATCGTTGGTAGCGGCACGAGCCTCACGGACGCGGCCGAGGAAGCCAGTACCAGCCAGGTTGAAAAGAAGCTTCCGCTGCCCTCGCTTCAACCGCCAACCCAAGAATGGCGGCGCGACCCCGCATGCCAACTCGTGTTTTTTGCCGTCCTCGAAGGGCTGTATACGGATGGCGTACCAGACGAAGTGGTCGATCTCATAGTGCCGCCAAAGGACGAGAAAGATGACTCGGTCGAGCGTTGTTTTGTCTTCCGATGTCCCATGTGCCACGCGGCTTACGAGGCGTTTGTCCTCTACCAGCGCCGCCAAGCGTTCAACGGATCGAACGAAGCAAAGAGCACCTTCGGCAAGGATTTTGATCGATCGATAATTGACAGCCTCAAGAGCGACAGAGCCTCGACACGCGTCATAGCCATGGGCAATCTCATTCGGCCGTGGATCGACCGGAAGATCAATTCGCTCAAGATGACGGAGGCCGATCGCGATGCCCTAGTGGCCACAATGCTTCGTTACGCGGAAGAAGGGAACACCTTGTTTCGAGCCCGGCGTGCCGACCCAAGTTCGGTCTACCATGAGTGGACGTTCTACGGCGGTTGCCAGGCCTGCGAAGCAGTGCAGGCGATCTCCCGTCGAATGACGAAGGAGAACGCATCGCTGGGTGAGGCCGAGACGGAGCGCCCCGAGTAGAGACTGGCCGAGACTCGGAACATGCTGCAACTTAGCCGCATCGCGTCCCGAGGGCATAATCAAGGCATGCCGAATCGGGCGTTGGAGCAGAATGACAAGAATCGCGATGACGTCCTGCGGTACTGAGAATCTATTGGCTGCGAGCTGTTCGACTTGGTCGTTCGGCAATAGGAAGCAGGCAGGGATGAAACATTGGTGCATCGCAATTCCACTCGTCCTCTTGCTTGGCGGTTGTGAGGCGAGGTATGTCCGGCCGACCATCGCGCGAGAGCCTCCTGAGGTAGCGGCGCCTGGGCTGCCCGAGGTCAAGCAGTTCGAGTGGGGCCTGGGCAAGATTGTGATCGGGATGACGAAGGACGAGGTTCTTCACCAAATCAAAGAGACATGGAAGCGACCGAACGGCGACGTGTTTGCCGATCAGGGCGTGATTGTTCCGGGGGTCTCAGAGCCACCACCATCGAGTCAAGAAGGCGACCACTGGGAGCTTCGCTATGGCGAGGGGTCGGGGGCCGCGCCTGGAGGCGGTGCCATTACCCTCGTATTTGAAGCGGAAAGGCTGATTCAGATAGTCGTTGGGATGGTTTCCGCGTAAAGAAATGCCGACTCGCGATAGGTTCTGAACAATCGACTTGGCTCGCCCAGGCAGTATTAACCAAGGCATGCCGAACCAGAGCCGTGTTGGCGTGTCGCCAATCGTAGTGGTAGCGTGACCGATATCGGCGGGGTGCCCGTCGCAGCCTCGCTCGGCGGTGGTCGCGAGTCCATCCGGTTGAGTTGGTCGTCAGAGGTCGCGGAGGCGACTATCGCGAGTCTGTTGGCGGCGAGTGGCTCAACTGTGTCGTTCGTTCAAATGAAAGGAAATGCCATGCGAAGCATTGCCATCATCATGATCGCCATGCCGTTACTCGGAAGCATGCCCTTGCTCGCCGAGCTGCCCCAGATGCCGCGCGAGTTGGTCGGCAGGCATAACGGTGGAGTAGGACAATCAGGCCTCGCGACGAAAGACGGGACGATTGTATTCAACGAATCCGATTGCGTCCTTGGTGGAGTCGAGATCAAAGCCGACGGGACGCTACTCGTGCCTTTTGCCGAAAAGGGAGAAGAGTTCAGGACACTTGAGTTCAAGACCGTAAAGGAGCACATCACCGACGCAACCGTGTCTTGGGAGCCTCTGGTCGTTGGCGGCGATGAGTTTTCCGCCACGCTTCAGCGATATGGCGCTGTGTTCCGAGTATTGGTCAAGATGCGTCGCGGCGATGAGGTCCGATCAGGCATTCAATGGATATGCGCGGGACCGTGAAGGCAGAATCGGGCGTTGGAGCAGGCTCGCGAAAGCGTTCTGCGGTATGGTGAGGTTGTTGGCTGTGGGCTGCTCAGCTTTTTCTTTCACCGAAGTCTGGGACCATCGGAGCACTGCGTGAAGCCCTTTGTCTTCCAATGCTGGCTGTGGACTGCATTGGCAGCGGGAGCGGAACCCGTAACCCCATGCGGGAACATTCACGATGTCGTCGCCGATCTCGCGATTCCGGAAGTGACGATTGGTGATCCCGCAGCAGGCAAACGAGTCTGTGCTGTCACCGCAGGATGGGAGCGAACTGAGGTTTCCCACGTTCTGTATATGCCGCGTGACTGGCGCCCCGGGAAGTCGTATCCCGTGCTGGTCGAATATCCCGGAAACGGGGGGTATCGGAACGAACTCGGTGATGCCTCCGACGGAACTCCGGAGTCTTGCATGCTTGGCTTCGGGTTAAGCGGCGGAAACGGATTCCTATGGCTAAGCCTTCCTTTCGTCGAAGTGACCGCAGATGGTTCGAAGCGGAACTGCCGTCAGTGGTGGGGGAGTATCGACGAGACGAAGCGGTACTGCACAGCAACAGTCAGGGACATCTGCGAGCGATACGGAGGCGACAAGTCTCGGGTTGTCCTTTCCGGCTTTTCGCGAGGTGCCATCGCATGTAACTTTATTGGTTTGAATGACGACCAGATCGCCACCCTGTGGTGTGGATTCTTCTGCCACAGCCACTACGACGGCGACGTAGACGTCTCCCAACCAGATTTCGATCCCACTGCGGCCGTTCAGAGACTCGGTCGCCTGCGTGGGCGGCCCCAGTGGATTTCTCATGAGGAGGACGTATCGCAAGCCCAAAGCTTCATCGAACGGAGCGGTGTGAGTGGTTCATTCAAGTTCGTGGCCGTTCCCTATCCAAACCATTCACCAGCCTGGGTTCTTCGCGACAATCCGGAACGCGCCCAAGCCCGTAAATGGCTTAGAAATGCAACGACTCCGGAGAAGAGCCCATGATCCTGCTTCGCATCGTCGCAACAGTCACCTGCGTTTCCCTTTTCGGCATGCTCCTCGGCGCAGCTTTCGGCTGGGCGTCGGGCACCATCGCACCATCGTTTTTTACGAGCGTCATGCCATGGAAAGACGTCGAGCCTGTCGGATTCGCTACGGTTCTCGGTGCCTTCGGTGGTATTCTCTGCGGCGGTGGGCTTGGAGCGTTTGCCCTGATTCTCCAAGCCGTTGAATCGTGGCGAACACGCCGCCAGCAGGATTCGGCAAGGCAATCACTATGAGAAGACTCACTCACTTCCTCGTCTCGCTGTTGCTGACGATTCTCATCCCATCAGCATCGTTCGCCCAGGTCGACCCTCCGTCACAAGTCGAACCGATCGAGCCACCGCTCTTCGTAATCACGGTGAACGGCAACGACGGATTCATCGATCACGAAGGCAAGATCGTCATCGAGCCCACCTTCGAAAAGGCGTATCCGTTCACTGACGGACTGGCAGCGGTCCAGAAGCGCGGCGTGTGGGGGTTCATCGACACACAGGGCCGCGTCGTGATCGAGCCTCGATTTGTCATGGTGGGCTTGTTCTCCGATGGATTGGCGAGCTTTCGCGACAAGCGATTCACCGATCCGTGGGGCTACATCGACAAGGCA
>JBGTGN010000209.1:0-37205 GCA_041746715.1 Pirellulales bacterium
TGCGGGGGCCGGTTGCTCGGCAGCGGCAGGGGGTTGCGTTTCCGTCGGCTCGGCACTGGTCGGGGCGGCAGCGGGCGGAACGGTCGCAAACCGGTCGGATATCCAGCGACGTACGGTGCCGGGTGGGGCCTGCTGCGGGGCGGATTGCGGCGACGTCTTATTTGGCTGACCGGCGGGCTTGGTCTGGCCCGCCGTTGGAATAATGGGAGGCGTGTTAGGCGACGGAGCCGCGGGCTCTTGCCAGTCGGCGACCGGCCGGTTCACCGTGGGATCGTTGACGGTTCCGACGGCACGCACAACGCCGCTCTCATCGACAGCGCTCTTCGCACCGGAAACGGGTGTCACCGTCGGCGTTGTTTCGCCTGAGGTGCCGATTGGCTGACCGATCGACTCGATCCAGCCAGGCATTCGAAGGGGCTCCGAGGATCCTCCCTCGAGGTCCGAGGCGTGCGTGGACGCCGCCCAGCCGACAGCCACCAGCGGAAACAACAGGATCATTCGCATGGTCGAATACCGCAAGGTGGCCACGGGGCGACTCCTTGAATCAGGCGGAACAGAACGAGCAAAAGTGCTGAAGTGACGCTCCAGAAGCCCCGGATCACACCGAGGCGGGAGGGACGTTAGGGAACAGGGCAGAGTGGGTCCAGACCAGCTTTTGAACGCGCCGAGGGCAATTTGTCGCTAGCATGGGGGCATTCCTTGGAAAGCTGGGCTATGCCGGACGGTTCGTCGCACGTTGTCATCATCGGTGGAGGTTTGGCTGGCCTCGCTGCCGCCGAGGCAGCGGTCGTCGCTCGCCCGCCCGGGCGTCGGGTGACGGTCATTGAAGCGTCGGGCCGTTTCGGCGGCGTGTTGGGAACCGTTCGCCACGACGATGGCTGGCTCGTCGAACGCTCGGCCGACTGCTTTCTCGCGGCGCGACCCGAGGGGATCGCCCTTGTCGAGCGGCTTGGCCTCGGGCACGCGATTGTCGGCGTCGATCCGAGAGTTCGCCGTGCGCTTGTGTGGCATCGCGGCCGGACGGTGCCGGTGCCCCATGGGTTTCGCCTGCTGGCACCCGGAAGGATGAGCGGCATCCTGGCGAGCCCGCTCTTCTCGCTGGCTGGCAAGGTCCGCATCCTCGCCGAGCGATGGGTTCCGGCGAGACAGCGCGGCGAGGAGGAGTCGCTCGAGCGATTTGTGACTCGCCGGCTCGGCCATGAGGCCTTTGAACGACTCGTGCAGCCACTCGCTGCCGGCATCTGGACGGCCGACCCAGCCATGCTTGGCATGGTGGCGGCATGCGGCGAGTTTCTCTCAATGGAGCGGGAGCAGGGGAGCCTCTGGGCCGGCGAACGGGCAAGGTTTGCGAAGGCACCACCCACGGCCGATGCCGCCGGTGCGCGGTACGGTCAGTTCGTCACGTTTTCCGGTGGCATGGAAACACTCCCCCGCGCGCTCGTGGAACACCTCACACGGCACGGCGTTGACATGATCACCGCGAGGGCCGAACGGATCGTGCGAGTGGGCAATCAATGGAACATCACAATCGCGCGGCATGGCGCTGAAGTCACGCCTGAAGTTCGCGCGGCCGATGGGGTCGTCGTGGCCGTGCCTGCGGCGCCGGCCGCGGTGCTCATGGCAGGTGTTGATCCGGGGATCGCTGCGGAGCTTGCGGGCATCGTGTATGCCGGCTCGGCCATCGTGTCGCTGGGGCTGCGACGTGATCAGGTGGCCCACCCACTCGATGCCGCAGGGCTCGTCGTGCCGCGAGCAAGTGGCCGACGGGCGCTGGCGATCAGCTTCTCGAGCTCGAAGTTTCCGGGCCGCGCACCTGCCGGATGCGTGCTCGTGCGGGTGTTCCTCGGAGGCGCGCTCGATCCGGCAGCGCTCGAGCTCGATGACGATGCGCTCGTGGCGCTTGCCCGCGACGAGGCCGGAGTGCTCATCGGTGCAATGGGCGATCCACTCATGGTTCAGGTGGATCGTTGGGGGAGCTCGATGCCGCAGTATCACATCGGCCACGCCGACCGCGTGGATCGTATCGAGGCGGCGATCGCCCGCCATCCAGGGCTGACGCTTGCAGGTGCCGCGTATCGCGGCGTGGGCATCCCGCAGGTCATCGCGTCAGGGCAGGCCGCGGTGCGCGGCGCCCTTCCTACTTCTTAGCGCCCTTGGCGGCAGGCTTGGCGGCTTCGCCCTCGGCGGCCTCCTTGACCTTCTTCTTCTTCATCACGAGCTTCATCACCCGCACCTTCGGCAGGCCGATGGGGCTGCGGCCTTCCTGCCACCGCTCCTGCTCCTTGAGCTTGGTGATCCGTTCGGCCCTTGTGAGCACGCCCCGAACGCTCGAGGATCCCTTGCGAACCCGCAGGCTTTTGTCCATTGTCATCGTGATATCCCTTGTCTGAAGATTGCCTGACGTGTCGTGCGAGGCCGTGTTTGAGGCTCGTGTTGTATTCGGCCCGCGGCCGGCAGAATCGCCGCGGGGAAGCCCCAAACGATACGCGGCCACCCCCGCAGCTTCAAGGCCTCGCCGCAGGCCCCGAGGGCCATGGCCGGTTTGCCTCAGAGCCGCACGCCCACGATGCTCTTGAGAAAAGCCTCCATGCTGGCCGGCCGACGGGCGGGCTCGGCGGCCAGGCAGGCCATGATGGCATCTCCGAGACCGGGTGGAATTTCGGGCCAGGAATCCTGGATGAGCGCGGGGATCGAATCGTGGGCGAGCGCCGCATTGCCTGAGGTGCCGCGAGCCCACGGCGCGGCGAGCGTGCAGATCTCGTATGCGGTCACGCCAAACGAGAAGATATCGATGCGGCGGTCTGCCTGCCGGCGCCGCACCACCTCGGGCGCCATGTAGTTGGGTGTGCCGATTCTGTTACCCGGCTGAAGGAACGCAGGCTTGTCGGGCACGGTCAGTCCGAAGTCGAAGAGCACGAGCCGGCCATCAGGCCGCAGGATATAGTTCCGCGGGCAGATGTCGCGATGCACAAATCCTGCCGCATGGACCGTAGCAATCGCTTGGGCAGCTTGTCGTACAAGATCGAGCCGTTGGGCAGGAGGGAGCGGTGTCTTGCCTTTGCCAGCCGAGACAAGATTGTGCAGGAGCGTGCCTTCCACGAATTCCTGGAGCACGTAGGGATCACCGGTGGTGGCGGTGCCCCATTCCAGCGTGATCGCGATGTGTGGGCCTTTGATCTGTGAGCCGATCTCACCTTCGGTTGGCTTGTTGAGCTCCTTGTAGCGGCCCTCGATCGGCGCCGATTTCTCACGATCGATGACCTTGAGCCCTTTGACGCCGCCATCCTGTCGATCGCGAACCCTATAGAAGGCCGACATCGTGCCGGAGTGGCTTTCACGAAGCCGCTCGAACCGTTTCCAAAGGTCGACCCGTCTCGACCCACCCATCAGTCCCGAGAAAAAACCTGCGAGACCCATCAGTGATTCACTCCCTGAATTCGCCGTCGTCAGCGCTGTTTCCAGAGGCACCGGCGCCCCGACTAAACTCGGCCGCGAGGGCCGCTGACTCGCCGAGCCGAATCCTGCCCTTGTAGGATTTTTTGACGCCGTCAATGAGCAGATGGACCTCAAAGTGGGTCTCATCGACAGCGTCATGCTTGTCGAAATAGTTGACGAACACCTGAAAACTTCCTGCTGGTGCCCCGTTCCGCGGCCAGTAGACGTTCTCCACGGGCTGATTGGATTGTTTGCCGCCGGCATTCATATCAACATCGAGATGGCCACCGCAGTTGGACCGCGGGAATGCGAAGTAGACCCGCTCGCCCGACGGAGCCACGACATGGAGGTCGAGGTCGTTGAGGTTATTCCAGGCGAGCGATACCTGGATGTCGCCAGACTTGGCCCCAGCCTTGGCGAGCCGCTTGCCGATCTCCCCACCAAAGCCACCGCCGCCACCCCCAGGGCCACCACCGGCCCGCACACTGCCGAAGTCGGCCAGCATCGTGTCGGCGCCGGCCATCACATCGGACATCGGGCCGGCGAATGACGTCATGTCGTTTTCGCTGATGGTGCCGGTGGCATCGATGTCAGCCGGATCCACCGCCACGTTGGTCGCGATCTCGGGGAGCGGCGGGTCGAGGTTTTCTTCTGGCGTGTCGGCCACCATCTCGAGGGGCAACGGCTCGATGTCGTCGAAGTCTGACTCGGCGTCTTCAAACGACGAGATGATCTGCACGGGCGGTTCATTCGTGTCATAGAGCGGCACGAAGAGGGCGAGGAACAAAAACGCGAACCCATGCACACATGTGCTCACGGCCATGCTCGTGAAGTCGCTCCAGTCTTCCGGAATGGCCTCGGCCGCCAGCGTCGATGGGTCGTCGGACTCAGGTTCCCGCGGCACCGGCGGCGGTGGGGCCATGAGCGCTGGAGACGCTGGAGACGCTGACGCCGGAGGGACAGGCATGGGCGGCGGCGGCATGCCGCCCACCAGAAGCGTACGTGAGGCGGCGGAATGCGGTGACGGCGTCAGCACAACCGACCTCCGTGCATGAATTTGCCCTGACCCATGATTATTACCGTAGGGGCGCCGTGCGATCAAACGCGTGGACGCCCTGGAAGATTACGCCTGCTTGAGGGTACCCAGTTCTGCGTGGGCATCGGCGAGTTCCCGTTCGAGCCGCGGGATATCGGCGGGGTCGTCAGGCTGCTTCTTCGCTGCCGCCAGAAGCTGCTGGAGCTTCGCGATCTTCTGGTGGAGCACTTCCATCCGCTTCTTCTGTTTCTTGTCCATCGGGCTTCTCCTCCGGGGCCGCGGCTGGGCCGGCTGGCGGTGTGACGGGTTCAGATTCCTGCCGGCCCTCCGCAGGGCGGCGGCTTGCTGGTGCGGCGGTGTCTTCATCGCGACCCTCCGACGAATTGGCGGCTTCGATGTCGCTGAGGTAGGTCTTCGCGAAAGCGCGGACCGGATCGGGCATGTCGTTGGCCCCGGTATGCAACTGACGCAGCCATCCCGAAATGAGCACGACGGCCACACCCAGGCCGACGGTCACCGAGAGCCAGAGCTTGCGGCGATCGCGGATCCACTGGGTGCCGGCGCCGCGGCCCACGAGCCCGCTTGCGAGATAGAACACGATCATGGCCAGCAGAAACTTCGCGCCGAAGAGTGAGTGGTAGCCCGTCTGCCGCATCCAGTTGCCGCCCCAGAGCTCGGGGGCAGCCTTCACTCGCTGGATCATGAGGATGTAGTTGGTCAGACCGCTCGCCAAAAGAATCGTGATCGCCCCGATCACCCAGGGGAGCCAGCGACGACGGATTCCCGCATGGATTTTGTCGGCGGTTTCCTTGCCGAGCTCATCCGCCATGGGCAACACGGCGAATCGCGCGAAGAACAGGCCCCCGAGGGCCACGATGGCGGCGAGAATGTGGGCCCAGCGAAGAAGGAGGGTGGAAGGGTCCATGACGAGCGGCTCTCTGGTGGGGCGCGGAGTTGGCTGGCAGAATCGTACCCGATCCTCCGTTCTCCTTGAATGACCGACCGATCAACCCTTGGATGACCGCATGGTTGGCCGCATGGAACCGTACGACGAACCTGATTTGCCGGGCATGAGCCCGCACGACCGCTGGATGCGGCTTGCCCTCGATGAAGCCCGGGCGGCAGCCGAGGAGGATGAAGTGCCGGTGGGGGCGATCGTGGTCGCCGGTGGTCGCGTGATTGGTACGGGCCACAACCAGCGGGAGCAGCTTGCCGATCCGACGGCCCATGCCGAGATGATCGCGATCACGCAGGCCGCCGCCACGCTCGGCTCGTGGCGGCTCGAGGGCTGCACGCTCTATGTCACGCTCGAGCCTTGCCCGATGTGCGCCGGCGCGATCATTCAGGCCCGCGTGCCGGCCGTGGTGTGGGGCGCGGCCGACCCGAAGGCCGGTGCGGTGGAAACGCTCTATCGTCTCTTTGAAGACTCGCGGCTCAATCACCGCGTTGACCACATCGGGCACGTGCTCGCCGACGAATGCGGCCGCATCCTCACCGAGTTTTTCCGCCGCAAGCGGTAACGCAAACAGCGGGCTCTCGCCAGCCTCCTGTTTTCCCCCAGCAGACCTTTTCGGGCACCGATCCGCCTCGACCCGCCGCTCGAAGGTTTGCTACACCCCTGCCCCGTTTTGGCGATGTGTCGGCGGAGACCACCGGATCACGGATTTGCCAGACGAAGGAACGCCCGGAGACTGATTGGCCGGTCCGTGGAAGAGGATCGCGAGAACGTTGGGAGGTGCGTGTGCGTTGTGAGAGTATGGCCGCAAGAATGAGCCCAAGAATGAGGCTTGGGATCGTTCTCTGGGCGCTCTGCACGGGCGGGGTTGTCTGGGGTGCCGAAGCGACCGTCACGGCCGAGCCGAGCGGCACACAAAATCCTGACGCGCTGCAGCCCCCCACCGACGCCGAGCAGCTCGCACGCCTGAATCGGTCGATTCATTCCGACGAACGCCGCTTGGAGGAACTCAACGAGGAGTTGACAAGCCCCACGAGCGAATTCGTTCTGGCGGAAACCGAATTTCAAGATGTGACGAGGCGATTGAAGACGGCGAAAGACGAGCTCGCTCGGTACCAGAAAGAGACGCCAAGCGGCCCTCACACCGAGTTGCTCTCGCAGGTGACCAGCCTGGAAAAAACCCTTGATCTGGATCGTCAGCGGCTCGACCTGGCCATTCAGGCACGCCGCACCCTGCAGGAGCAAGTTACGGCGCTGACCGAAGGGCTGCGACAGAACCGTCTGGCTCGGGCCAAGCTCACGGGCGAACTGCCGCGACCCACCGAATCCACCGTCGCACCAACCACCTCCACGGAAGCTGCCCCGACGGCGGCACCTCAACCGGAAGTCGCCCCGGCGGCATCGCAGCCCGCTCCAACCCCCGCACCCGTACCCGTCGTGGCGGCCTCTGGTCCTGAAGGGATGGCCTCGCCCGCGTCTGGCACGCCGGCACCCGCTGCGCCGGTGAGCAAGGAGTTGAAGCAAGCCAAGGAAGTTGCCTCGCGGAAGGACGGCGCCGCGAGGGAGGCCGAGCAGGAAGTGGAGTCACTAAGGGAACGGATCACCAATCTCGACCACACCATCGACCTCGAACACAAACAGTATTCGGTCGCCCGGCAGCGTTCCGAAGTCGCCTTTCAGCAGCAGAAGGCGCTGGACGCGGAATTCGTGAAGAAATCGATCGGCGGAAAGACTCCTCCAGTCGAGTTACGTGAGCTCTCCGAACGAGCCGAACGCGCGGTCGAGGTCTTCGCCAAGGCACGGCAGGAGTTTCGTGATCACACCGAGCGGCTGAATGACCTGCAGGTGCAGCGGACGGCGGTGCAATCGCAGTTGATTGCCGCGCTTAGCAATGCCAAGGCGTTGCGTCAGGCAGCCGAAACCGCGGAACAGCGGGTCAGTACCTTGAACAATCCCTTCTCGGTAAACAACGTCCTCCAATGGTTGCTCGACCACGGCATGAAGATTCTGCTCATCGCGGTGGTCATGCTGGCCCTGCGAGCCGTCATCGCGACGGCCACGCAGCGAATTGTCTCGCTGATGGTCAGCCGCGGTGCCCGTGGGACGAAAGAAGAACGCGCGGATCGTGCCAACACGCTGGCCGGCGTGTTTCACAATGCAGGCACCATGACCATCATGGTGGGCGGCACGCTCATGATCTGCGAAGAGGTCGGCATCGCGGTCGGCCCGCTGCTCGGGGGGGCCGCAGTCTTCGGCCTGGCGATCGCCTTCGGGGCCCAGAACCTCATTCGTGATTACTTCTACGGCTTCGTGATCCTGCTGGAGAATCAGTACAAATTGAACGATGTGCTGAAAATCGGCGATATCGCAGGACAGGTGGAACGCATCACACTCCGCATGACGGTGCTGCGGGATTTGGAAGGCCGCGTCCACTTCATTCCCAATGGCAAGATCGATTCCGTGACCAACATGACGCACGGCTGGTCCCGCGCGCTGCTCGACGTTTCCGTCGCGTATAAGGAAGACGCCGATCGCGTGATGGACGTCTTGATGGAACTGGCGGCGGCGCTGCGGCGAGACGAAAAGTTCGGTCCGCTGATCACCGACGACGCCGAGATGCTGGGCGTCGATCAACTCGCCGATTCTGCGGTAACGATCCGCTTTATCATGAAGACTCGCCCCCTCCAGCAGTGGGCTGTCCGGCGCGAACTCTTGCGCAGGATCAAGCGGAAGTTCGACGACCTGGGAATCGAAATTCCCTTCCCGCATCGCACCATCTATCACCGCCAGACGTCGGAGAGCACCGAACAGTCGCAGGAACCGCCGCAGGATTGGGACATGCGGAAATCGGCATGATCGTGGCGTGGAGCGTCGGGCCCCTGTTTCTTGCTTCGCCTATCGCTGGTCGATCGGTACGAACTCGCGGAGCGTTTCGCCGGAGTAGACCTGCCGCGGGCGGGCGATCTTCTTCGTGGGCGACTTGTGCATCTCCATCCAGTGGGCGATCCAGCCGGGGAGGCGGCCCCTCGCGAAGAGCACCGTGAACATCTGCACGGGAATGCCCATCGCCCGGTAGATCACGCCCGAATAGAAATCGACATTCGGGTAAAGCTTTCGCTCGATGAAGTAGTCGTCGGCGAGTGCCGTCTCTTCGAGCTGCTGAGCGATGTCGAAGAGCGGGTCGTGCCGGTCAATTTTCGCGAGCAGCTTGTCGCAGGTGGCTTTGATGAGCTTCGCCCGCGGGTCGTAGTTTTTGTAGACGCGGTGGCCAAAGCCCATGAGGCGGAAGCCCGAGTCTTTCTTCTTCGCGAGATCGACATACTTCCGTACGTTTCCGCCATCGGCCACGATCTGTTCGAGCATTTCCACGCAGGCCTGATTCGCACCGCCGTGGAGTGGTCCCCAGAGGGCTGAGATGCCGGCTGAAATGCTCGCGAAAAGGTTCGCGTCGCTCGAGCCGACCATCCGCACCGTGCTCGTCGAGCAGTTCTGCTCATGGTCGGCATGCACGATCAGGAGCATGTCGAGGGCGTCGGCGAAGTCGGGGTCGATCTGGTATTCCTCGCACGGCACCGCGAACATCATGTGCAGGAAGTTTTCGCAGTAGCTCAGATCGTTGCGGGGATACATGAGCGGCTGGCCACACGACTTCTTGTGGCTGTAGGCCGCGATCGTGGGGAGCTTCGCGAGGAGCCGATGTACGCTCACCTCGACCTGCCGCGGGTCGCGAACATCGAGCGAGTCTTGGTAGAAGGTGGAGAGGGCGCCCACGACACTGCCCACGATTGCCATCGGGTGGGCGTCGCGCGGGAAGCCGCCGTAGAAATTCCGCATCGCCTCGTGGAGCATCGAGTGACGGGCCAGCGACGTGCGAAAGGCGTTGAGCTGGGAGGCGTTTGGCAGCTCGCCATTCATGAGGAGGTAAGCCACCTCCACGAAGTCGCACTTCTCGGCAAGCACCTCGATTGGGTAGCCGCGGTAGCGGAGGATGCCTGTCTCGCCGTCGAGGTAGGTGATGGCGCTGGCGGTGGAGCCGGTGTTGACGAACCCTTCGTCGAGCGTGATGAGGCCGGTCTGAGACCTGAGCTTCGCAATGTCGAGCGCCCGCTCGTTTTCGGTGCCGATCACGACGGGGAGCTCGATCGACTCACCACCGATATCGAGCCGTGCCGTGCCGTCGGCTCGCACCCCGGGCCAGGGCGTTGTGGCGACGCCATCAGCCGACGCTGCCTTGCGGGTGGCTTTGGCGGCTGTTTGAGAGGCGGGAGGCGTCATGAAGGACACTCCTCAGGCGAGCAAAGAGACAAAGGGAAAAACGACCGGCGGACCAAAAATCGGCCGCCTCGAAGAGCCCTGAAGTCTAGCCGCCGATTTGATGCCCGGCAATTCGCCGCTACCGCCGAGTCGAGGGGGCGGTTGGGCGGCCGGCGGTGAACACCGGGTTGTTCGCATTCCCGACGGGGTCGTCAAAAACGGTCCACACCGGGGTTCGGGCTCGCAGCTTGGCGAGATACTCCTCCACCGCCACCTTCCGTTTCGTTTCAACGAGGGTCTTGCGGATTTCGACCTGGGCCTCGAGGAAGGGCTTTCGGCCCGCGGGCGTGCGGTCGGTCACCCGCACGATATGGAGCGCCTCGCCATCTTCAATGATCGAGCTGAGCTCGCCCACGGGGAGTGAAAAGATGGCCTCGTCAATTTTTCGCATCGCGAGGCTGCCCTGGGTCGTCCAGTCGTAGGATCCGCCCGTCGAAGCAGTTGGTCCCTCGGAGCGGCTTTTGGCCACGTCGGCAAATGGGCGGCCGGCGAGCACCTCGTTGCCCATGCCAGCGAGGATGTCCCAGGCGGCAGTTCTCGGTCTTTTGAGGCCCATCTTGATCGTGAGAATCTCAAACTTGGCCCGCGCGGCGTAGTCGTAGTCTTCGAGGTGCTCGTGGTAGTAGGCGATAAGCTCTGCGTGGGGAATCTCGTCAATCTCGCCGGCGTTCTTTCGAAGCCATTCATGGGCGAGCCCGCGCTCGAAAAATGTCTTTTTGATTCGGTCGAGCGATGTGCCGCGTTCACGGAGCTGGCGCTCGTATTCAAGCGAGTTGCTGACGCCTTCCTCCGCCATCATCGCTGGAAGCTGGGACTCATCAAAGGCCTTGTCGACGTTCTTGCGGATCTCGGGGAGCTTGTCTTCCGGTATCTCGCGGCATGCATCCACATACACGAGCAACGTCTCGACATGCTGATTGATCACCTGCTGACAGATTTGGAGCCGCAACTCGCGAAGCTTCTCCGGAGGCAGGCTCGGGCCCACCTGGGCGAGCCATTCGAGCGCCTTCGGTGTGAGGAGATCAGCTTCGAGCACCACCTCAGGCCCAACGCGGGCTACCACGAGCGCCGCTTCGAGCGACGTGGCCTCGGGGAGTTGTGGCGGCATGCCAGCCGCGGCTGTTGGGGTGTCTTCCAGTGGCGGCGGGGAGGCTTCTTCGGCGAACTGTGTTTGCACCACGCCGCCCTGGCCTCCCGTGGCGAGGCTCGTGGCAACGCCAGTGAGCGGCTCGCCAGGCCTCTCGCGGATGCTCGAAAGAACACCCTTCACGGCATTGGCGGCAATCGCGCCACCGGGCCAGTCGGCCGGCCGCGACGTGGCGGCGGGCATATGGGGTGCGTATGCGGGGTTCGCAGCTTCCTCGGCGGTTGGCAACCGTGCCGGGGGCGACCGGGGTAGGTCCTGGGCCACAAGCCGCGCAGGCGCCGTCAGTTCGCCTGCGACGAACAGGATGGCGAAGATTCGTAGAGCGATCGGTCGTCTCATCACGCGGCCGTGCGGAGGGCGGGGAAGCAAGAGAGGGGGCGGGACTATAAGGAGCCGCGAGAAGCCACCGCAAGGTCGTTGCGCAGGGTCGTTTGAAGGGCCTTTTTGCGTCAGATTTCAGGCCGGCTCGTCGGGCGTTGCCGCGTCGCCAAGTGGCCGAATCCGGAGCCGCGTGAGCCGGTTTCCAGCCTTTCCCGTCACCTCAAAGCGAAACCCGTGGGCCTCGAAGGCCTGTCCGACCACGGGAATCACCTGGGCCTCGTGGATCACCAGGCCTGCCACCGTATTGGCCTCCTCGTCGGGGAGGTTCCAGTCGAGGGCACGGTTGAGCGAGCGTATCGCGAGGCTGCCGTCTACGAGGTAGTCGCCTTCTGCCGTCTTCTCGATCGGCGGCGTCTCGCCCACGTCGAATTCATCCGTGATCTCGCCGACGATCTCCTCGAGGATGTCTTCAAGCGTGATGAGGCCTTGGAGGGCTCCATACTCATCCACGACAAGCGCGAAGTGGGTATGTCGTTTGAGAAACTGCCGCATCTGTTCGTCGAGTGGCGTCGTCTCGGGAATGAAGTAGGGGGCCATCGCCACCTCGAGCACATCGAGGCCGCGGAGGGCGTCGAGGTTGCCATCGAGCTTGCCGGTCTGGGCCCTCAGCAGTCGGTCCATCGCTCGGAGGAGATCCTTGGCGTGAATGACCCCGAGGATGTTCTCGTCCTTGCCTCGATACACAGGCAGTCGTGTGTGGGAGCTGGCGAGCACCTGGGCCACGATCTCGGCAGGTGGCCTGTCGGCATTGATCATTTCGATCTGGCTGCGGTGCTTCATGATCTCTGAGACCTCGCGCTGGGAGAGATCGAGCGCCCCGAGCAGTCGGTCACGGTCTTCCTTTTCCATCGTCCCTTCGGAGTGGCCGATCGCGATGGCGCCGGCGATCTCTTCGTGAACAGAGAGCACGTGGCGGCCTGGCTCGGTCTTGATGCCGACAAGCGCCAGCGCGCCGCGGACGATCCATTGCACCAGGGAGATCACTGGCCCGAAGACCCAGATCATGAGCCTGATCGTGGGAGCGACGCGGGCGGCAAACGCTTCGGGAAACGTGATGGCGAGGGTTTTGGGAAGCACCTCGCCGAAGACGAGCACGAGGACCGTCATCCCGAGCGTGGCCACGGCAACGCCGGCCCCGCCAACGAAAATCTGCGTGAGGAGGGCCGTCGCCAGAGACGCCGCCAGGATATTGACGACGTTGTTGCCCAGGAGGAGGGCCCCGATCATCCGCTCGTCGTCTTCCTTGACTTCGAGCGCCGTTTTCGCACCGGTGGAGCCTTTATCGGCCTGCGAGCGGAGTTTGCCGCGGGAGGCGGCCGTGAGTGCGGTCTCAGAGCCCGAGAAAAAGCCCGACAGCACGAGCAGGCCAAAGATGGCGGCGGCTGTCAGCCAGATGGTCATGTCGAAGGGGTTGTCGGGCATCGGTGGGAGCAGAATAGCAGACGCCCGTGGCCCTGACCCACTCCCCAAATCTTGAGCCAGTTCTTGTGAGAGAATCCTCCTCCCCCGCGTGGGGTTTGAAAGGGTTCTTTGATGAAGAAGCGACACAGTGCAGAGCAGATAGTTGGCTTGCTTCGACATGCTGCCGATGGTGTTCGCTCCTGCCGACGGAACTCTTGTCGAGCGGACGTTCTCACCACGCCCACCGACCGCCCTGAACCTCCACGTGTGGCACGACGCGGCCTGTCACGCGAATCAGTTCTGGTCACGGGTGTGCGAGACCGAGCAGCTCCGGGAGCGGCTCGAGCCCACGGGGCCGCCGACGCCTGACAAATCAATTCGAGATCGCGGATGGCGGCACCGATCACCTCGTCTGGCCCGTCCGCGAGCGGGCTGAAGCAGGCGGACGTATAATGGAAGTTTCCTCGCGGAACGATTCCAGTGCCTCGATTGCCCTTGCCGTTGGGTGACATCATCGCCCTGGGAATTATCTTCGACCCGCGGAATTCACCGAGGCTCCACCACATGGATTTCGATGAGATCGTCGCCGTGATTCCTCGGCTGTTCGATCTCCTCGATGCGCGTGGCGTCAGCTACGTCCTCGTCGGCGGAATCGCGATGCGGGTCCACGTGGCCGGCCGAAATACGCAAGACGTCGATCTCATCGTGCCTGTGGATGCCCTCGAGCGGCTCCCCGAAATTCGAATCATCGACCGAAAAGACCCGTTTGTGCGGGGCGATTTCAACGGATTGGATGTCGATTTTCTGCTTGGGAGCCACGACCTCTTCGACCTCGTGCGCCAAAGACACGCCACCCGCGAGCGATTTGTCGAAAGGGAGATCGTCTGCGCGTCTGTCGAAGGGCTCTTACTCTTGAAGCTCTTCGCCCTTCCCTCGCTCTACCGCCAAGGCCGCTTTTCTCGTGTTGAAGACTACGAGCACGACATCGCCGTGCTGCTGCGGGAATACCAGCCGGAAATGGACCCGATCTTCGTCGAATTGTCGCGGCACTTGTCCGACACCGACTTCGTCGAGGTACGTGACATCGTCGCGGGCATCCAGCGCCGAATCACTGCCTCCTGGCATCGCTTCGGTGCGGACCCTTCCGAATAAGAGCTCCTCGCCAAGAGAGAGCAACTGGCGTCTGAATGCATGAGCAGGCGTCACAGAGCGGTAGATAGACTTGAATGCCCTCGTCCGCCATGGCGCGGCAAATCAAGTCGAGATCGCGGATGGCGGCACCGATCGTGGCCGAACTCAGAGGGCCAACCGATGGGATGCCTCGATCCGGGCCACTTTTTTCCGGAACTTCTGCCGCGGCATCCTCACTTCTTGCGGGGTACTGTCCGCTGCTGCCGATACTCACTGGGGCTGATCCCAACTTCCCGCTGAAACACTTCGCAGAGCCGTGCGTTCGACGTAAAACCAGCCCGTTTCGCGATCTCGTGAACCGAGAGATCGCTGCCGGCCAGGTCCCGCTTCGCCTTCTCCACACGGACCCGTCGGATTTCCTCGGCAACGGTCCGTTGGAGGGCCGCCACAAAATGATTCTGGAGCGTCTTGGCGCTCACAGACACCTTCTCGGCCACGTCCGCGACGTCGAGCACCGTGTGGCACTGATCCAGGATGAAAGCCTGAGCCTCGGCTACCAGAGGGTCATCGGTAACGAGTGAATCGGTCGATTCCCGCCCCACCACACCCACGGGGGGAAGGATCACATGCTCCGGCTTGGCCGACGGAGCTTGCTTGGATCTTCTGGCCCCTTTGGCCTGCTGCTTCCTCGCCTCACCCATCATCCGATCCAGCATCCTCGCAGCTTCATAGCCGATCCGGTCGTATCCGATCTCCACGCTCGAGATTCCAGGCCGCGGTCTCTCGCAGAGGTGTTCTTCGTTGCGGCTTCCGATCAAGGCAACATCCTCGGGCACTCGCCATCCTCGCTCCCGGCTGAACTGAGCAAGGAATCGGAGAACGTCGTCGGTGGCGCTCGCCACGCCGATGGGCCTTTGCCATGCATTCATCCAGTGCTCGATGCTGGTTCGTGCTTGACGGTGGTCGGCGAGGGCATCGTCCCAGAGCTCTGGCATGCTGAGGTGGGTGACGGCATGGCCTGCTGCTTCAACGGTCGCCTTGAAAGCATCGAACTGGAGGACTTCGGTCCGTCTCCCTCCGATGGCCATGAACGCGAAGTTTCGCACGCCGCGGGCAAGCAGGTGCTCTGCCTGAAGCCGGCCGATCTCTCTGAAATCGGGAAAAACTCCCGGCAATCGGTCACATGCTGGCGAGTCGAGTTGCACATTGACGACCGGCACGCCGAACTTGGCGGCCACGTCGATCAGGCCCAACCGATGGGCCGTCACACGGGCGATGACGCCGTGAAAGGCTGGCTGGCCGCGAGGCGATCGGCCGAGGGTCTCTTCGGGCCAGTTGTCGATGATCGTGCCCCAGCCGGCCTCATCGGCATACCGCTGGACGCCAGCGAAGACCTCGGTGTGGTTCTTGTAGAGGAGCTGGATGTCGAGTGAGAGGGCGACACGTCGCGGTGAAGGCATGAACGTTTTTCCCGATCCGAGAACGCCGCAGGCCCGCAAGCGTCAACCGAATCCTACCGCTGCAACGAACGCTCACGCGGCAATTCTGTTGGCTTCGACAGCGAAAGGGCCATGAAATGCCCTGTCTCGCAAAAGATTTGCCCGTAATCGAAAGACGTGGGTGCTAGAACTCCTCATGGTGCATTGGGTTTCTGCTCCAGAGTCTGGGCAGGAGTTCTCGCACCCACCGTTGGTCCATACAGCGAAGGTTTTGAACATCATGAAGAAGTGCTTTTCGTTTGCCCTGGCGATCATGCTCGCCCTCCTGGCCGCGGGCCAGGCTCCTGCGGCAAACGTGACGTGGGACGCTAACGGCGCCACGGGTGGCCAAACCGACGGCGCTGGCGTGTGGCTCAACGCCAACCAATGGTGGAACGGCACGACCAACGTCACGTGGACGTCGGGTGATGCTGCCTCGTTTGGCTTCGGCGGCGCCGGCGGTGCGGTCACGCTCGCAAGCCCCACCACCGTCGATTCGCTGACCTTCAACTACTTCACCGGCACTTATACGCTGGGCACCGCAGGCCAGGCGATCACGCTCAATAGTGGGATCACCATGAACCCAACGGGTTCCGTGGTCGTCGCGAGTCCGCTCGTTCTCGGCGGGAGTCAGACGTGGCTGAACAGCAAGCCCGACACAACTTCAGTGACATCCGCTGGCTCGCTCAGGACCAGTAGCACCATCGACAACGGTGGGAACACCCTCACGATCGACGGCGTCGGGACAACACAGATCACGGGAATTCTCAGCGGCGGCGGCGGGTTTGTGAAGAACGGCCTTGGCACGCTGGTCCTCAGGGAGGCGACTCACACCTACACAGGTGCCACCGTCATCAACGGCGGCGTCGTGCGGATCTCCGGAAATGATAGCTTTGGCACCGGCACGAGCCTGACCATCAACGATGGCGTCGTCGAAGGATACTTCGGTGGCACGTTCGCGCGGAGTCTGGGAACAGGTGCCGGGCAGATCCAGATCCTGGGCGGCACCAGTGGGTTCTCGGGCCAGGGCAGTGCCGGTACTACGTTCAATATCGGCACCCTAGGCTCGACGCTCCAGTGGGGTAGCACTTACTTCGATCCAGTTGTCTTCGTTCTCCAGGCGTCCACGGTCAACACCAACGGAGCCATGGTGCTCAACAACGCCATCGACCTCAATGGGGCGACCCGCACGATTGCTTCGCTCGGGGGAAACACCACGGGCGGTGCCACCGTCAACTATGCGATCACGGGCACAGGTGCCGGCCTCATCAAAATCGGTAGCGGCAATCTGATTCTTACTGCCAACAACACCTACGACGGTGCCACCACCATCACCGGCGCCAATGTTCCCTCGGCGCCGACTACCTACAGCGGTGCGATCACCCTGAGCGGCGCCGCAGGGCGGATCAGTGCCACGAGTGGCCTCACCCTGAACGGCGGCTCGCTCCAGATGATCAATGGGACCACGCAGACTGCGGTGGACCGTTTCGCCAACGGTGCCGGTATCACCTCGAATGGTGGTGGCATTGTCTGGACCAACACGTCGGGCAACAGCATTGTGTATGCCGAGTCGCTTGGCTCAGTTGGCCTGGCCAGCAGCCAATTGAACGTGGTGCTTTCCACGAACCAGACCGGCACGGGCACCAGTGCGCAGACCCTTACCCTTGCCGGCCTCACCCGCAGCGGTGCGTCGAACACCTCTGCCGTCACGTTCTCTGCCGCCACCACCGGGCCGCAGGCGTCCGGCAATAAAAACATGATCGTTGTCACCGCGGCCGGCACCACCAGCGGGTGGACAGACGGTGCGGCCTCCAATTCAATCATCGGACCCTGGGCCACCGTCGGCACCACGGCTGCTCTACAACGGGGATTATGTAGTTGCCGCCAATACGGTGGACTCTGCGGAAACCACATGGACCGACTCCACGAAGGCCTACACCACCAGCGCAGGCGGGACGGTCACCTTGACGGGCAATCGCACCATGACCGCCCTTCGTAACACGGGCGCGACCACGGTGTTGACTTTGGCCAGTGGCGCGGACTTGCGAACGAATGGCATCCTGAACGGTGCCACCACGCTCCTGACTGTGGCACCGGGCACGGGCGGTGTCGTCACCACCCCCAGCGGCGGCGATCTCTACATCACCGCCGGGAGCGGCGCCATCACCGTGAGCGCCCCTGTCACCAATGGTGGCGGAACCACCAACCTCGTGAAATCTGGCTCTGGCCTCGTCATTCTGTCCGCCGCTAATAATACCTTTGGCGGTAACATGGCCGTCAACGCAGGCACCTTGCAGATTGGCGTTTCTGGCAGCAACGCGCAGCTGAGCGGTGGCACGTACGGCGGAAACATTTTCATTGCCGGTGGTGCCGCCCTGACACTTACGGGCAACTCCAGCAACACCCTCAGCGGGGTCATTAGTGGTGACGGCAACTTGAACCTTATTCGTGGCTCGACCACGCTTACCGGCGCGAATACGTATACCGGCAAGACAACGATCGGTTTGGTGGCTACCAACGCTGTTGGCAACACGGTATCGGTTTCCTCATTCAACAGCGTTGTTGGCGGCACTGCCAGCAGTTCGCTGGGCGCGCCCACGACGGTGGCCAACGGCACCATTGACTTTGGCGGCGGCGTCCAAGTCACCGCCACTTTGAATTACACGGGCTCCGGCGAAACCACCGACCGCATCATCAATTTCCTCTTCAACGGCAACTCGAACCGAGTGATTGACTCCTCCGCCAGCGGCTTGCTGAAGTTCACAAGCGCCCCCGTCAGCAACGGCACCAACAGCAGCGTGATTCTTCAGGGTTCCGGCAACGGCGAATTCGTCCAAGGTCTGCCATTTTCGTTCAACAACCTCACCAAGTCAGGCGCCGGCACCTGGACGCTCGGCGGGGCGGTCGGCAGCACGGGCATTCTCACCGTCAGTGCAAGCGGCGGCACGCTTGCTTTGCAGCAGCGAAGCTCGCTCATGGGCGGCAACAACGCCAACTGGACTGCCGCCAAGGTCGTCGTGAACACGGGCGCCACCTTGGCACTCAATGTGGGCGGCACAGGTGAGTTCAACAACACCGATGTGACGACCCTGCTGGGAACGATCGGCGGAGCGATCAACAACAACGGCCTGCGATCTGGATCCACGATCGGATTCGACACTACGAATGCCTCCGGGGGCACGTTCACGATCGGAAACAACATCGCCAATCCGACGGGAACGGGCAGCGGTGCGATCGGTCTGGTCAAGCGAGGTACCGGGACGCTGTCGCTTAGCGGTGACAATTCCTATACAGGAGCCACGACAATCAGGGGCGGCACTCTGGAAATCTCCGGTTCGGGCGACATCAACTCCACCAGCGGCGTCACCGTTGCCAGCGGTGCCACGCTGTTGCAGAACTCCTCAGTAGCCCTCACGGCACCACTCACGATTTCGGCAGGTGCCTTGTTTGGCGGTACGGGTGAAGTCCAAGGGAGTTTCGTGTTCGGTGTAGGCTCCTCGCTGTACGTCGAGGATTTCAATACGCCATTCACCGTGTCCAGTGGAACGGTGTCGTTCGCGGATACCTTTGGCATCGCAAACCTTGCCGGGTTCGACTGGAATGATGTAGCCCCAGACACGTACACGCTCATCGCGGGCACCGTAGACGACACGAACCTGATCAATGTCGGATCCGGTAATGCAGTTGATGTTGGCGGTGGAAAGTCTGCCTATTTTCAGATTGGCAGCCTCGAGTTGGTCGTCGTGCCTGAGCCAGGCACGCTTGCCCTCCTGGGGGCTGGTGCCATCGCCGGCCTTGCCGTGTATCGTCGTCGCAAGCCTGCCTGATCGTGGCAAGGAACGGACAGAGGCCTTTCCCGGAGCCGATCGAGGCGCGTTTGGAAATCGTGGGAATCAGATTGGATTCCTGCTCGAACTCACGCTCCGTGCCACGGCACGTTCGGTGGAGGCTCGGCAGACGATTCCCCCAGGTGGCAGCAGCACCGTCTGAGGAGTGGCAAACGGATCGTCACCGCGTCGGCGAACGTTAATGAGGTGATCGAGGAGCTTCGCGGCCTCCCGGCCACACGCTTCGTGAGGCATATTCACGCCGGTGATGCCTGGCTCGGGCAGCTCGCAGAGGGCCGCCTCGTTGTAGCTGCAGACGACGGCCACATCCTCAGGAATACGCCAGCCGCGGGCGTGGGCCAGGTTGACAACGAGTCGAGCGTGACCCGGGTCTCGTATGAGAAGGCCCACAGGCAATTCAAAACCATCCATCCATTTCTCGACATCGAGAATCGTCTGCTGCCATTCGGAATGATTGGTGGCCCAAGGGATCGCCAGTGTGCCACACCATGTCGCGTGGCTCGCGGCTGACGCTACGGCCCTGAACGCGGCAGTCTGGCTGAGCACCGCCCGATCGTCAGGGTGGATGAATGCCGCCAAACGAAGAAACCCACGGCTGAATAGGTATTCTGCAACGAGCTTTCCGCTGGCTCCATAGTCGGGAAACACGCCCGGCAATCCCTCGGCGGGCGACGACATCCAGACATTCACCGCGGGCACGCCGAGCCGCCGCGCCTGCCGTGCTCCGAGCGACGTGATGCGGCCAATGATGCCGTCGTAGCGAGGCGAACCGCCTTGAAGGTCAGCGATGGTGTGGTCGGCCCAATCGTCCACGACAAGCTGCCAGTCAGGGTGCGTGCTGGCGTACGCGTGAATCCCGGCCAACACTTCCACATGGCGTTTGTTGGACTGCTCGAGCTCCATCATCACGCCCACCCGCTTGATGTCGGTCATCTCGAATCCCCTTCCGAAATCGACGCCCCATGCCCCCGGCGAAACGCCGCCCCGTATTCTGCGCCATCCCGCTCATCGATTTCCATGCAGCGGTCGGCCGCAGGCGAAAAATTGAAACGAGGAGCCGCTCGCACGACTGCCGTGAGGGGCCTCGGCCCGCGAGAAGGCTACCGACTGCTGGCGGGCCATGGCTCTGGCGGCCTGGGCCCGTCAGGGCGGATTTTCTCAAAGATATCCTTGAGCTCTGCCTTCGCCGCAGCGGCTTCTGGATCGGCCGAATCGGATGGCTTTTCGGCTGGCAATCCGTGGGCGTCGATGAGCCTGCCCGTCGTGCGAAAGAGCCGAAAGTGGCCGTCAAAGAGGTTTTCACCACCACGCTGCTTCGCGAGCGCATGGTGAACCCACGGTCGCGGCACGCCCGGCTGGCCATGAATCTGCGGCACGATGCTGCGGCCATCGAGCGCCATCGCGGCCGGGATCGCCGTACCTGTCAGCTCGCAGAACGTCGGAAAGAGATCGACCACGTCGACGAGATCGTTGCACACGGCACCGGTCGGCACTGAGGGCGGCCCCCATACCAAGAGCGGCACGTGACTACCCCCGTCATTGAGCTGACCCTTCCCTCCGTTCACGCGGCCGGCGATGGTGTGACGCGTGTGCGGCCCCTCGCCCGGCTCGCCAGCCCGCGGGTTTCGGAAATCAGGCTCCCATGTGCCGTTGTCCCCCATGAATACGACATACGTATTGTCGCGAATCCCGAGCGCCTCCACCTCATCGAGCAATCGACCCACGAGCTTGTCCATGTAGGAAAGAAAATGCCCAAGCGACGGCGTGCGGCCCAGTCGCCGGTCGTCGGGCGTTTCCACGACTGGCCAGTGCGGAAGCAACTCGTTGTGAACGATCAGAAACGGTTTTCCATCGGTCGCTGCTTCCCGCATCTGTTCCGTCACATAGTCCACAAGCACATCGGGGCCAAAGCGATCAGCGATGTCGTCACGAATCACGCCGTCTTGGTTGAAGGTGGGATTCCAATGACGATCGGTCTTCTGGCCGTCGTTCCAAATCTGCCACACACACCACGAATCAAACCCGGCTGTGCGGACGTGATCGGGATGTTTTGAGAGCGTGGCGAGCTGCCATTTGCCCGACACGCTCGTGCGATAGCCGGTGCCCCGAATCTGTTGGGCGAATGTTGGCATCTTTCCGAAATCGACGATTCGGTCGGTGCCCTTGTGGACCGGCAGCACGTCACCATGCCCATGCCGCGGCACATAGAGCCCCGTATGCAGGCTCACCCGCGATGGCGTGCAGATCGGGCTCGTATACGCACGCGAAAACCGCAGGCCTTCGTTGGCCATCCGGTCAAGGTTGGGCGTCTCGAAGTCGAGGCCGCCGTAGCAGCCCAACGCCTCGTAGCCGATGTCGTCGGCAAAGATGAGGAGCACATTCGGCCGTTCGGCCGCAGCCGCGGGGACGAAGGCGATCAGCAACGTCAGGCAAAACGCTGCCGTAACACGGAGAAACGAAGTGGCGAGCATGAGCGAGATTCCCGAAGCAAAGTCACTGGAACGCCAAGAGCGACCGCACGCTGGCCACGAGTTTATCAGGATCGGCGAGCGTGTCGGCATGGAGCGGCGCGACGGCTGTCTTCTGATCCACGATCCGGACGACGCGGTTCTTCTTGGCCGCTGCTTTTCGGAGGCGGTCGATCGCTTCGCGGTCATGATGGCCAATCATGATCATGCCAGGATGACGCGTGATCGAATCGATGCCGAGATCAATGGAGCGACACCTGAGCTTCGCGAAGTCGAGCATCCGGCGGGCCTCGTCGGGCAGCGGCCCAAACCGATCGGCGAGCTCCGTGGCGATGTCGTCCACATGCCGCTCGGCCGTGGCCCGCGAGAGCCGACGATACACATCGATCTTCGCGCGGAAGTCGGGAACATAATCCCGCGGCAGCCATGCCTCACCCGGCAGGTCGATGTTCACCGGCGGTGGCTCGGCAGGCGGCATCTTCTTGATGCCCCGCACCGCCTGCTCGAGGAGCCGGCAATAAAGCTCGTAGCCCACCACAGCAATGTGGCCGCTCTGCTGGGTGCCCAGAAGGTTGCCCGCACCGCGAATCTCGAGATCCCGCATCGAGAGCGAAAATCCCGCTCCCATGCTCGAAAATTCCTGAATAGCGCGCAGCCGTTTGGCGGCGTTGGGCGTAAGTCTCGCGGCCTCGTCCACCAGGAGATAACACCAGGCGCGGTGGTGCGAACGCCCCACGCGGCCTCGAAGCTGATGGAGGTCGGCAAGGCCGTAGTGGTCGGCCTCATCGATAAAAATCGTGTTGGCGCGGGGGATGTCGAGGCCGCTCTCGATGATCGTCGTGGCCAGGAGAATATCGATGCGTCCCTGCACGAAGCCCACCATCACGTCTTCGAGCTCCGTCTCTGAAAGTCGGCCGTGGGCAATGCCAATCGACGCCTCGGGCACGACCGACTGAAGGCGAGTCGCCACCTTGTGGATGTCGTTGATCCGGTTGTGAACAAAGAACACCTGGCCGTCGCGGGCCAGCTCCCGTTCAATCGCTGCACGGATGAGGGTCTTGTCCCAACGGGCAGGTTTGGTCTCGACAGGAATGCGGTTGGTGGGAGGCGTTGTGAGATTTGAGATGTCGCGAATCCCGAGCATCGACATGTGGAGCGTGCGCGGGATCGGTGTGGCAGTCATCGTGAGCACATCCACACTCGCCCGCAGCGCCTTGAGACGCTCCTTCACATCCACACCAAACCGCTGCTCCTCGTCCACGATCACAAGCCCGAGGTTCGCAAAATGAATATCGGCCTGGGCGAGCCGGTGCGTGCCGATCACGATGTCGACGCTCTTGCGAGCAAGGCCCTCGAGCGTGTCCCGTTCCTCGGCGGTGCTTGTCATCCGCGAGAGCGCCCGGATAACAAACGGAAACTCGGAAAACCTCGCCGTGAATGTGCGGCGATGCTGTTCGCAGAGCACGGTCGTGGGCACGAGTACAGCCACCTGCATGCCCGCCTCGGCGGCCTTGAAGGCTGCCCGCATGGCCAGTTCAGTCTTCCCAAAGCCGACGTCGCCGCAGAGCAGCCGGTCCATCGGCCGCGGCTTCTGCATGTCTTCGCGGATGGCCTCCATCGCCGTGAGCTGGTCGGGCGTTTCGTCCCACGGAAACGCCTCCTCAAACTGCCGCTGCCAGGGTGTGTCGGCCGGGAACGCGATGCCTGGCCGACTCGCCCGCGTGGCCTGAAGCCGGAGCATGTCGGCAGCCATGTCAGCCACCGCCTGCTCGACCGCCGCCTTTTGCTTGGCCCACGACGCCCCGCCGACCTTCGCGAGTTTGGGAGTGAGCTTTGTACCGCCGACGTACTTCTGCACCAGCTCGATGGCCGAGGCCGGCACAAAAATTCGTGTGCCCTCGGCAAACTCGAGCTCCAGAAACTCTTCCGTGCGGCCATGCTTCTCGAGGAGCTTGAGACCACAGTAGCGGCCGATGCCGTGGGCCAGATGGACGACGTAATCCCCGTCGTGCAAGTCGAGAAACGTGTCGATCGCCCGTGAGAGCCGCTGGCGGGTCGGCCGCGTCGAAACCTCCTCACGGTTGAAAAGCTCGGCGCTACTGACAAGCACGAGCTTTTCAGGCACAACGCGAAACCCGCTGGAAAGCCGACCGCGGGCGAAGTGGAGGCGACCCGTGCGAGCCGGCGCGGAATCGGCAAGCAACTCGCCGAGCCGTTTCTCCTCGGCCTCCGACGGGCAGACAACCCACACCTCCTGGTCGCGGCCAACCGTTTCGAGCTCCTCGCGAACCCGGTCGAGGGCCCCCGTGAATCGCTCCACGCTCTCAACGGCAAGGCTTGCCGAGGCATCGAGGCTCGATGGCGGGATGGCGGCAAGTGCGACCGAAGGGAACCGATGCAGCTTCGCGAAGACATCCTCGGGCGTGAACAGATTCGCAACGTCACCCAGCCGCTGCCAAAACCGTTTCGCTTCTTCCTCGCATTCCCCCGGCTCAACGAACACGACCGTGGAGTCTTTCGGCACGAGATCGGCGAGGTGCGTGTGCCGGGTGCCTGCCACTTCGGCGGCGAGCGCCGTGAGATCGATCGACTCGAGCGTGTTCACACTCCGCTGCGACACCGTATCGAAGGTGCGAAGCGACTCGATCTCGTCGCCGTAGAGCTCCATGCGCACAGGACGGTCCCAATCGGCAGCAAAAAGATCGATGATGCCGCCGCGTCGGGCAAACGAGCCTGGCGTGTCGATCGCATCGGCAGCCCGCCAGCCACGGGCGGCGAGCCACTCGGCAAGCTCCTCAGGATTCACCATGCCGCCAACGGCGAGCCGTCTGGTGCCCGCTTCAATCGCCCGTGGATCAACGAGCGGCGCGAGGATCGCCTGAATGCTTGTCACCACGAGCGCAGGTGGGGCGGCGTCGGGCAGCACGAGACGCTTGACGGCCGCGAGGCGTGCAGCCTCCACGGGGTCGTCGGCGGTGGTCTCCTCCTCACCAAAATCCTCTGAGGCTGGAAGCAGCAGCGGGGGGAGCGAATCAAAGAGTGCAAAATCGTCAACAAACGCTTCAGCCTCGGCGGCATGCGGCAGAATCACGACGAGCGTGCCGCGGCCTTGGGTTCCAGTGAGTGCTTCCGTGCCGGGCATCGCTCGCAGCATTGAGGCCACGGCGAGCGCGCAGGACGATCCCCAGGTTCCGCCGATTGACCCGCCATGCCCTTCACGAAGGGCGGCGATGACATCGGCGAACCCGCTGTGCTGTTCGAGCGTCTTGGCCAGCCGGGCCAGCCGTCCTGGCTGGGCGAGCTGGTCATGAGGCCGTGTGGTTTCTGTTGCCACGGCCGGCGATTATACGCCTGTCGCCGCTGGCGTAAGATAGAGAGGTTCTGGAACCGTGCGCGAGCGGGACACAATCGATGGATTTCGAGATCATAGGCGACATCTCGAACGTGGAAACCATCGCAATCAATCTCTCCATTCGCGAGGGAGCGGACCTCCGGGCTCGCTATGGTGGTCGTCGATGGCGGAAGCGAAAGGGTGATACGGTCGTTCGCCTTCGAAACGGATCACTTCATCGAGTGGAAATTCACTGGTACGTAGCTCATGGCGTCGGGAAACGGAAAATCAAGATCAAGCGATTCATGGAGTAGTGCAATGCCGAACGATGTTCTCCCTCGCGTCTTTGTGGTGTGTGTGAATGACGATGGTGTCGAAGACATTTCGTGCGGCATGGTCTACCGCCTCCTTCCTGACGCCAAAGCGGCTGCCGAGGGATTTCTTCGGATCGTTGATGATTCCGGCGATGACTACCTCTATCCGCGAGATCGGTTCGTCGCGATTGATGTCCCCGTTGGCGATTCTGAACGCCTCTCGGCGGTGTGCTCGCCACGTTAGCTGGCTGCTACTCGCGAAACTCTTCTTCAAAGCTTTGGTTCTGGTAGATCGGGAGGTGGCGGTAATAGACCTCGAGAATCATCGTGGCGAGAGAGGTGCAGTAGAGCCGGCCGGCGGCATGGGCCCCATGGCCGCCGTCAACGCCAGCATGCCAACTGCCGGCCTCGTGGTCCTTCGTGGCCTGCGAGTCGAGCAGCATCTTCTTCATCTTTGCGTCCCACGCGAGCCATGTCTCGCCTTCCATGTGGTGCATGATCTGGGTTGCGTAGTAGTCGTAGTAAAGATCCTTCGAAGGCCCAGCCTTCGCGATACGACGAGCCCCTTCCTGGAGGCCCTCGTGATCCTTTTTCCAGCCGAGGTACATTCGGCAGAGCAAGCCCACCGACGATCGAGGGAGTGTCGGACTTCCCGCATCGGTGTAGCCGTAGGCAGCTCCGTAGTCAGACTCGACTGAGTCGAGAAACTCGACAGCCTTTTTGATCGTCAGCGGGTTGACCTGGAGGTAGGCCATGTTGCCGCTCTTGAGCGCCATGATCTGCCAACCAACGGCAGAGGTATCACCAGACTGGCCCGGACGATATCGCCAGCCGCCACCTCGAGGGTCTTGGGCCGTCATGATGAAGTTCAGAACGGCCTGCGTGGGAGCGGCGAGGCGAGCGTCTTGCGACATCGCATAACACTCCGAAAGCGCGATGCCCGCGAGCCCTTGTGAGTAGAGACTCCCACTCCCGTCATAGACCTTGCCGTTGTTCTTCATCGCACGATCGACGAGAAATGCGATGCCGCCCTCGACCTGCTTCTTGTAGGGGCCTTCACGATGCGTGTAGCCACGGCCGAGGAAGGGAAGCAGGGCCAACGCCGTGGCTCCGGCGCGGTCATCCTTTTTAGACGTGCCCGAATGCGAACACGTGCCCATGCAGCTCGGGCACGCCGCAAGATCAAACGACCAGCCGCCGTCTGGCAATTGGTGAATCGCGATCCACTTGAGACTGCGATCGACCGCCGATTCGCCGGCAGAACAGACCCCTGGCATCCCAATTTTCTTGCCACCCCGCCTGGCAGCGAGGCCGCCAGGAGTGCTGCCCGCGATGCCCATTGAGCTCATCAAGCCCGCCGCCGGGGCCGTCTGCTCGCTGAAATCCACGAGCGTGCCATCCGGCGGGGCGGTATCAAACTGATCCGAAATCGCCAAACGATCGATCGGCTCGATCGCCACATCGCTGGCCACGACAACCTCGGGCACAGGCTCGCTCACCTCCTCGGGCTCAGGCACATCGTCGATTTTTGGAATCTCGACAGGATCGGGTTCGGGCTCGGCGTCTGACGGCGTCGCCGTGATGACCATCGGGCGGGTGACATTCGCCGCTTCGCTTACCACAAGCGCCATCACCATGAGTGCTGTCATATGCACGAGCATGCTGACAACCCATGCGGGAATTTCTCCTGCGGCGCTACGGCGATGAAGGGCATGCCCATCGCCTTCGTCGTCTGTTTCCGCATCACCCGCCGCGCTCCTCCGCGGTGTGGTTTGTTTCGCCGGCTGGAGAGGCACCTGTCTCACAGGCTTCGGCCTCGCCGGTGAGCGAGACGGCGGTCGCTCGGTGCCTGCTGGCCGCCGGGGTGATTGGGGTATATGGAGAATGTCTGAATCGATATCGCGCGGCATGGCAACCTCCCCATAGTCGTCCTTTTTGTATGGATGCCAGAAGGGCAACCAGGACGTGTTACGAAAAGGAATTCGCCCGCACGATCGGGATTTATTCCGTCATCTCAGAGTGGCATCGCCGATGTGCGAGCATGCTTTCGGCGCGAGCAGCTACCAGGCGTCGCTATCAATCTCGATCGTGCCTTCCGCCTGCATGCGCCGCGCCCGTGCGGTGATTCGCGCGACGAGTGCGGCCGACGCTGGAGGGAGTCCTCCCGTGTCGACATCGGCCAGGAGGTCCATGGCTTTCCCAGGCCGCTCGAGCTCCGCAACGCAAATCTGAGCCAGCGTGATGCGGGCGGCTGCTGCCTGCGCGGGGTATCGAGCAATGAGATCCGCCAGTACGGGCGCCGAGTCTGCTTGGCGCTTTTCTTGATGGAGCCACTTGATGATTGCCAGCATGTGCCGACGTTCAATGTCAGCGCCGCCGAGCACGTTTCGCATCGTGCGGTAGGCGGTGTATGCCGACGCGATGTCTCCCTCACGGACAAGGAAGGCAATGTGTTCCCGCGCGGCCTTGCGCTTCGAGGCGTTTCGCTCCTCTTCGGCTGCCTTTGCGGCAGCGAGCCGATCAGCGAGCGGCGGCCCAAACTTCGGGACGGCATGAGCCTTTCTGATGAGGCTGAAGAGATCCCAGTCTTCACAATCGACGACATGCCATCTGAGCAGCACGATGGCGAGTGGAAGCCCCAACAGAAATCCGCTCATGTGGAGCAAGCCGGTCCCGGCCCGTTCAGACGAGACCACGATCGAGAAGATATCGAGCCCAACATAGATCAACGAGAAGACATAGATCGGCACCGAGACGATCCGCCCGATGAAGCCAGCCAGCCACAGAAAACAGGTCACGTCGTTTTTTGGTGCCCAGATGGCGGCCATCGCCATAATGCCGTAGATCGCAGTCGACGCTCCGAGCGACCCAATCACGAGGCCTCCGTAGTCGAGCATCACGACTTGCTGAAGCAGGTTCTGGATGATCCCGATGCCGAGGTAGCAGGCCAGGAATCGCCACCACCCCAGCTTGCCTTCGATGATGAGGCCGAAGACCCAGAGGAAGACCATGTTGCCAATGAGGTGCATCAGGTCGGCGTGCATGAACATCGACGACACCCATTGCACGGGGTGGAGGCCGTTGCCATACGCGAGCACCCACGCATCGACCGATCCAGGGGCCCCAAGGTGCGCCACATAAAACGCCATCACATTGGCGAGGATGAGGCCAACCGTGGCGTAGGGCCAGTGATACACCGGCGCGTCGGTGGAGTATGGAATCAGCATGGCCGTCTGAAAACGCTGCCGGATCGCTCCCGGGAGGCGAGTGTAGCCCGAAACGGTGCCATGCCTGACGTGCCATGGCAAACCTTTCGGGTTGATCCGCGCGCGACAGTTCTGCCGGTTCGACGGCTCACGGGTGGCATGACGACTGGCATGGCCGCCCCTCGGGAAGCGATTGGCTAGGGGGCGATACCGATGGAGTGGGTTGTGTTGTAGCGACCGTATCGAGGCTTTGCGTTATTCCAGTCATCCGGGGGGGGCATGGGCATGAGAGGGATTGTTTTGGCCGTGGGCGGTATCGCTGCGATATGGTGCATGGCCGCGACGCTGGCCCACGCTGAGCCAAACGTTCTTCAAGGCACGTCGCTCGATTTCAACGAGTCGCTCTGGGACATTCGCGCCGGGGCGGTCATTCTGAACCGAAGCGGGCCGGTGCTCTCGGCGCCTCCCACGACATCCGTGAGCAATGTGAGTGACTTCGATTGGATCGGTGGGCCCGACATTTATGTTGCCCGCCGCATCACCGACACCGACTCCATCGAAGCCCGGTATTTCAGCGTGATCGGCTGGAGTGCCGAGTACGACTACACGGATCCGGTCCTCTTTTTCAACGGAACCTACGACGCCAGCCTCTACAGCACCGAAGTCAATGTCCGCCGCCAGCACACCGACCGTGTTGCATTCCTGGCCGGATTCCGATGGCTCGAGCTCCACGAGCTCATGAACAATGCGGACCGCTTTAGCAGCTTCGCCTTCGCGACGCGGACGGCAAACTATCTCTACGGCGCCCAGGCAGGCGTTGACGCGATCCTCTGGGACCGTGGTGGCCCGTTCCGCATCGAAGGCAATGCCAAGGCGGGCATCTACGGCACCGTTGCCCAGGCACACTACACAAACACGGCTGGATTCAATGATGTTGCCAACGACAGTCTCGTGTCGTTTGTGGGCGACATGGCCTTTACGGCCGTGTATCAGTTCACCGACCGCATCGCCCTTCGGGCCGGCTACCAACTGCTCTGGATGCAGGGGGTCGCCCTGGCAGGAGATCAGTTGCAGTTCAGCCAGGATGTGCCACCCCTGCCGCTCGACACCCTCGGCGGCATGTTTGCCCACGGCGCACTCGTTGGGATGGAGCTGACCTGGTAGCACGGAGCCGGTGAGCCGTCGGCACCCAAGGACTGGCTGGATTCCCGAAGGAAACGCGGTGAGTTTCCCTCCGGAGTCGGCCCCGTCCCCTCGAGGTGTTTTTTCGTGTATTTTTGAGGGCCCCTTCGGCCGGCGTGTTTCCGGCCCGGATTCCCTCATCCATGCCCGGAGCCCTTCTCATGGCCACCGTCTCTCGACCCGCCTCTTCGACTGCCTTTGTCACGGGCGCCGATGTGGTCGTCGAGTCGCTCGTTCGCCAGGGCGTGGACGTGATCTTCGCCTATCCGGGCGGTGCGAGCATGCCCCTCCATCAGGCGCTCACTCGATACGGTGATCGCATCCGCACGATCCTCCCACGGCATGAGCAGGGGGGCGGATTTGCGGCCCAGGGCTACGCCCGCGTGACCGGCAAGCCCGGTGTGTGCATGGCCACCAGCGGCCCGGGTGCGCTCAATCTCGTGACGGCCATCGCGGACGCCAAGATGGACTCGATCCCGATGATCGCGATCACCGGCCAGGTGGGCACAAGCGTCATCGGTACCGATGCCTTCCAAGAGACACCGATTGTCGAGGTCTGCCGAGCCATCACGAAGCATCACTACCTCGTGACCGACGTCAAAGACATCGCCCGCGTGATTCGCGAGGCGTTTCACATCGCGACGACAGGCCGCCAAGGCCCGGTGCTCATCGATCTCCCAAAGAATATCCAGGTGGCGACCGTCGAGCCCGACTACGACGCGCCACTTCAGCTCCCTGGCTACCGGCCCGACGCCCCGCCGCCGCGGCCCGAACAGATCGCGCAAGTGGCGGCCGCAATCAAGCGGGCCAAGCGGCCGGTGATCTATGCCGGGGGCGGCGTGATTTCGGGCGACGCTTCCGACGAACTGCGGGAGCTCGTTCGCAAGACGGGCATCCCCGTCACGATGACGCTCATGGGTCTGGGCGCCTTTCCGGCCGATGACCCCCGCTGCCTCGACATGCTCGGTATGCACGGCAGCGTGTACGCCAACTATGCCGTGGATCAAGCGGATCTTCTGATCGCGATTGGTGTGCGGTTCGACGATCGTGTGACCGGGAAGGTTGCTGAGTTTGCCCAGCACGGGTTTATCGTTCACATCGATATCGATGCCTCCGAGATCAACAAGAACAAGGTCGTTCACGTGCCGATGGTGGCCGATGTTGAGGATGCTCTTCACGCCCTCAACAAGATCGTGGAGAAGCCGACCACCCCGCTCGACGACTGGTGCGCCCAAATCAATGAGTGGAAGCAGGAAGACCCGTTCTCCTACGACAAGGATTTCCCGGGCATCCTTCCGCAGCATGCCATCGCCGAGCTTTCTCGGCTCACGGCAGACCGCGACACGATCGTGGCCGTAGGCGTGGGGCAGCACCAGATGTGGGCGGCCCAGTTCTTCAAGTTTCGCCATCCACGAACCTGGCTCTCCTCGAGCGGCCTGGGCACGATGGGCTTTGGCCTGCCGGCCGCGATGGGGGCCAAGGTCGCGAGCCCCGACTCGATTGTCGTTGACATCGATGGCGACGGCAGCATCCTCATGAATATCCAGGAGTTTGCCACTTGCAAGACCGAGAACATCGCGGTCAAGGTG
Source organism: Pirellulales bacterium (assembly GCA_041746715.1). Taxonomy (GTDB): domain Bacteria; phylum Planctomycetota; class Planctomycetia; order Pirellulales; family UBA1268; genus QWPN01. Next base: position 31,217 of record JBGTGN010000209.1, read on the forward strand.
CTCCTGCTCAATAACCAGCACCTTGGCATGGTGGTGCAGTGGGAGGACCGCTTCTTCAAGGGGAACCGAGCCCACACCTACCTTGGGCCGATCGATGCCCCGGAGGCGTGCGGCCAGGGCGACGGCATTTCACCGGAGTGCCGTTACCCAGACTTCGTGGGCATCGCGACGGGCTTTGGCTGGCAGGCCGAGACGGTCGTCGAGAAGGCTGATCTCGTGCCCGCGCTTGAGCGGCTCCTCGCGGCCGAGGGACCGGCAATCCTCGACGTGCAGGTGCCCTACCAGGAGCACGTGCTACCGATGATCCCATCGGGCATGACGGTTCGCGAGCTCATCAAGCGGTAGATCGCGACCGCCTCAGAACGGTGGGGCTGAACCGCTCGGTGCGCCGAAGGGCGATCCTGGGGAGTCGCCTGGCGTCGGCGTGGGTGCAGGCGCCACGGCATCTGGGGCTGTCGGCTCGACAGCATCGGCCGCGGCTGCGGCGGGTGGCGCAAGGGCCGCAAGTGCTGCCTTGACTGCCGCCTCATCGGGTTGATTGTGAATGGCCAAGGCTTCGCGGCGGAGAAGCGCTGCAAGCTCCACGGCCGCTGCTGCGGCAGCCTCGCCAAGCACCGCTGCGATCCCGCCGGCGGCAGAGCCCTCGGGCTTTATTGAATCGGCGAGAGTCACAAGCCGCCAGGCGTTGCGGCGACAGGCCAGAGCCGGCACGGCATCCTTGTCAATTTCCGTGGGCATGACCGGCTGCCCCTCGTCAATTCCACCGAATGCTCCTGGATCGCTGAGCGTTCCGGGGGGGCCAAAGAGCCCGCCGCCACCGCCACCAAACATGTTGCCGCCAGGAACTGGAGGAGGGGGTGTCATGCCGCCCCCCGGGAGCATTGTCGTGGCTTCGGCTCGGAGACTTCGCAGTTGGCGAGTGAATCGTCTTTCCTCCGCGGCCGCGAGATCCTGCTCGAGCGCCGTCGTGGCGAGGGAACGAATCTGACTGATTGCAGTCGAAAGGGTGGTTGAATCTTCCGGTTTTACGAGCCGGCCCAGCGCCGCCGCGGCACGGATGCGAAGATCGAGGTCGGCCTTCTCGTCAGCCAGGATGGTGGCGGCGGCGGCCGTGACGGCCGGCGTTCCACCGGTGACACTCGCGACATCGAGAGCCCGCCCCACGAACCACGCGACGGCATTTTGGTCACCCTCTGGTGGGCTCGTCACGATCGATGCCACCTCAGGACCCACGGCCTTTTTGAAGACGTCATCGGCACGGCCCTCGGCCACAAATCGCGCGAGCCCGGTCATGGCGGCCATGCGAACCGCGAGCGGAAGCTTCGGGTCGGCAACGGCCTTAGCGAGCTGCTCGACACTTCCGCTCCATGGCTTGCGGTCGGCCGCCAAGAGCTCCCCGACCATGATCATGGCGTTCACGCGTATGACGATGTCTTGCTGGTCATCCTGCGCGACCTCGATCATGAAATCACGAGCCACGGCGTTGACCGCATCAAAGGTCTTCGGCGCCGTGGCGCCGCGGGTGAGAATGTCGCGCATTCGCTGGCGAACCTGCACGATCGTGGGTCGATTCGCCTCGACCGCAAGCTGGGGCAGGATGATCCGCTCGAGAACCGCTCGCTGCGCATCCTCAAACGCCCCCTCACGAATCTTCTGGCTGTATTCCCGCGTTTCCGCCGCCGACTCCACCTTGTTCCACGAGTCGTAGCTCTGGGCGAATACCGGGCGGGGGGCACCAACAACGAGAGCGCCGATGGCCAGCACCAGGGTGGCGGGAACAAGCCTGCGACAGAAGCAGCGGGATGGGCGCATGGTGTCTTCAAGTGTCAGTGGTGCTGGGGCCGTTCCGCGAGTTGTCATGGGAGCTTCCCTGGGGGCGGAGGCTCCCATGGCAGATCCTCGCCCGGCTGGAAGAGCGAGCTCCGGTACGTTTTGATGAGCCGTTCGGACTCAGCGGCGGAGACCATATCAAACTCACCATCGGGCCGAAGGAAAATCATCTCGAGCGGCTCCGTGGGCCGAGACGTTTTCGATTCAACCCGCTCTTCCTGCGCTCCCCGGAAGTCGAGGAGGAGCCGGTCGGTCGTCACGGGGTCGCCGTAGTGCCTCTTGTCGCCTGGGCGATTGAGGGAAGGGTCGATATTGGCCTGCCCGCCCGGTGTGATCACCACCGAACGGAGCCCGAAGTTTCCTCCGGTTGTTTCCGATTCCGCGAGCACCATCACCTCGACGTTGTCGCCCCGAACTTTGAGCCGACGGGTCGCATCGCGAGGAATCATCCGGGCGACGATCCGCGTGGCGTCGGGCACGCGAACCGCAGCGGTCTCGTTGCTGTAGTCGGCGAGGAGGAAGTCGCCTTTCGTCACATCCACGGTGGCGACGTGCTGGAGGGCCAGTCCCACATTCGGATTTCGCAGGGCGAATCGCACGCGATAGCGATACTCCGCACCAGGCTCCACATTGAGATCGACGAATCGGAAGATGCGGCTCTCCTCACGCGGGCCGATCGTGCCCAATTGCTCCTGTGGCATGGCTCCTCCGCCGGCCGCCAGATCACCTTGGAGGACGACCGGCTCTCGGAGTGTTTCCTCACGCTTGCCGATCTCTGCGCCGGCCTCATCGAGCAGCTCGATCTCGAGAAGGCGGGCCACGGGGGTTTTGCCCACCAGATCGACCCGCACGAGCAGGTTGCATGCCCTTGGCTTGTCGCCCTCGATATCAAAGGAGAGCTTCCGGCCAAGCTCCTCGCTCGTCGCAAACACGAGAGCCTCTTCTTCCCCAATCACGTTCGGCTTGACCGCAAATTTGCCGTCGGCGGTGAGAACGCCGAACTTGTAGAGCCCGACGTTCCGCTGCCGCTGCGATGCGGTGTCGAGCGCCACGCTAGCGAGCCGCACCTGTCTGCCAACCAGGCCAAGCGGCTTCGCGGCGATGGCTTCAAGGGTCAGATCGGCGATTTCGACTTCCTCGTCTTTGACGAGAGCCCGAGCCTCGAGCAGTTCGCGGACCCGTGGCACAAACCAGGGGTGAATGGCCTCTTCCCCCCAGCCTTTGTCGACTCGGTCTGGCAACGCTGCGGCATACTCGACCTCTGTTTCACCGGGCTGGAGGAAGAATCCGGGCGGCAGGAGCTCGCTGGCGAGTTGTGGGCCACCCATGCCAAGCCCCATACCGCCCCCTTGAGCACCAGGCGGAAGGCCGTCAGCCCCAAACCGCGTGATGTTGACGAGTGGCATGCGCGACCACCGGGGCTGTGTCTCCGGCGGCACGGGTGCCACCTTCATCCGCTCGACGATGTACTCACTCCAGCGGGGATTATCCCGGCGAGGATCACGATAACTCACCGACCGAAACCGGCTCTCAAACTCGGCCTGCTGCTTCGCCGACGGGATCAACCCTGTGACGACGATAAACGGGGCGATCCTCCCCGGCTTGATCGGTTCATCCGGCGGCAATTCAGGCGTGATCGGGGCGAGACCATCAAACCCGCCGAAATGCGGATCCATGGGCTGTTCCTCGACTCGGCCACGGCCTCGGGGTCTCGTGGTTGTCGGAGGTGGAGAAGGTGGTGGCGGCACGAACGCCGGTTCCGGCCTCACCATCCCGCCACGGGCCTCCGCGGCAGGGTCGGCGAATACCGCGACCCCAGCGATTGCCCTCAGGTCGGAGATAGGAAAAATATCGGGCTTGGTCCGCTTTCGCAGCTCCGAGTTGATTGGCCCGTCGAGGACCAGCGGCCGCGTTGGTGGCGGTGCAAGCTTCACCTGCCCAGGCCGCCATGGATCGACCCGCGGCGCAAGCGGAGGCACAGATGGCACGAGCGGTTCCGGAACGCGTTTTGCCTGCTCGATGGCCGCCGAAGCCTGCTGCGCCAAATTGGCGATCGCTGAGGGTGTGCGGGTGCTATCGACGGCGTGCAACTGCGCGGCACTCACGCCCCACCACACCATCATCAGGGCAAAGAGACCGAGGAGGCCAACAACAAACTTCTCGCCGTGATGAAGGAAGAACTCTCCAGCGGCAGCGGGATTCAACGATGGCGCCTTCATAGTGAACCTCCCGCGGCGTCTTCGCCGCCCGGTTCTCCGCCAAGCGCCGCCTCGTTTGGCTGGGTGGCCAAGCCCACGGTGCCCCGCAACTCGACCATCACATCAAACGGGCGTCGGGGTCTGCTCATTGAATCAGCGCTCTGGCTCCCGGCGAACCCGACCCCACCGCCCGATCCCAGGGGGCCGGTCCCTGGGGTCGCCTGGCTGCCCGGATTGATTCGCACCTGACGCACATCGATCGGAATGGCATTCTCGGCGAGGTTTTGGAGAAGGGTGTCGAGCTTCCGTTGATCGATGACAACGCGAAGCGTGAAGGGCATCAAATGCACCATCGCGGCATCGGGTGATGTTTTCAGTTCAGCCGCCGTGAGCGGTCGGCCTTGGAAATCGACGTAGATCCATTCGTGGAGCGGATCATCGGGCGAGGCGGCCGGAACGAGCCCCCCATCTTCGCCAAGGCCGCCTTCGCCAGTCGTCGGGCCGATGGGCATGTCTGCCACAAAGCCGGAACCGGCCGACGAATCAAACCGCGGATGGCTCGGCCGTGTGAGCGGACCGCTGGTGATACCGCCTGTGGCGTCGGGCGGAGGCATTCCCTCCATGCCCTCAGCCGGCGGGGCAAGCTGATTGAGATCGACCTGCCACATGACCCGGTTTCCGCCGCGACCGCCCGGGGCATCCTCGGCAGCGGGGTGGCCAACCGCGAGCGTCTCGACTGAGGTAATCGTGGCGTTGAAGGCCCCGGTGGCCCCTGCATTGAGCGTGCGAATCGTGTCGCAAAACAGGCCGTAGACCCAGAGCTCTTCCTGCGCGAGACGCACCTGTGCCGTCGATGGCTCTCGCGGCCAGAGGAACGACGTAAAGAGTCGCTTCTGATCCTCCGATCGCCAGACCAGCGGCACGTGCGTCATCGAAGCCTCGGGGGATTCGATGTCGTCGCCCGACCCGATGCCACCCGGGGCCACTCCGAGGCCGAGCGTCTGGTCTTCCATCATGTGTTCCTCGCACCCCATTCGCGCGGGCAGCTTGCGGACGAGGTCGGGCACGGTGTTTTGGTAACGCTGAAGGAGGTTGGACGGGAGTCGATCGATTTGTCCATTCTCGAGCGACTGGATCGTGGCCAGAAAATCCGCCCCCAGTTCCGGTGGCCACACCCGAAGGGGCTGCTGGCTGGCCGAAAACGCCTGCCACTGCTCGAGGATGGCCTTGCGAAGCTCGGCCGTGCGACCATCGACCACTGCTACCCATGCGGCGTTGGGATGCTCGGTCTCGGCCTGAATTCCACGCAGCGCCGAGACGTGTCCGTCAATCGACGACTTCTGGGATTGGATTCGTTGCAGGAGCCCGCCGTTCGCGGCAAACACCATCGGCAGTAGCAGAAACGGAACGATCGCAGCGAGTATCCAGAAGTGATACTTCACAAAGCCATCGACGTAGGGGCGGGCTGAGTCAGGAATCTCCACGATGACACCTTGCTTTACTCAGGGACCGAATTCGGACGGTGATGGAGCAGCGGGCGCCGGCTTGGGAGAGCCCCCAGGCACCGTTGGCTGCCACACAAACTGCAAGACGAAACTGTATTGACGAAGCTCGATGCCAGGATCGTCTTCCGTGGCAACCGCCGCCATGCCCGAGTCGGCAGCGATCGCCTGGGGGGTTGTTTGAACGCGAACCCGTGTGACGGTCGTCCGCTGCACGATGACGGGAAAGCCGATGCCAAGCTCGGTAACCGACACCTGCTGGCCCGCCTTAGGCCCGGCCGAAACCGTCACGGTGCCGGCATCGCCGAGGAGACCCCGCACGAGCGTCTCGCGTACAAACTGCTCGCCTTCCTTCGGCTTGTGGCGGTCTTCATTGTGGAAGTGATGGCCGACGATCTGCACGACCCAGCCCGGTCCTGTCGGGCCCACCGGGGCGGCGGGCTGGGCTGGGTCGCTGCC
>JBGTGN010000210.1:0-4698 GCA_041746715.1 Pirellulales bacterium
GCGAGGCAAACATCGAGTGAGCGAAGGCCACGGATGGCCGTAGCGAACGTCCGGCGACGGGGCACGGGCTGCCACGAGCGGAATCACCGTCGTGGCGGCGCGATCTGATACACGGCGGGGGCCGCTTCACCCGAAAACAAAAGCCCGTCGAGCGGCACGGCGTCGGCCAGGCCGTCGGCCACCGTGCCGGCGAGCGACCAGGCTCCGGCGTCGTGAATATCCACATCAACAATCCGGCCAATGAGCCGACTCGGCGCATCAAACACCACGATGCGGTCACACATCGTGCGGCCCGTAAGCTGCACGGTGTCGTCGGGGCCGGCCACAACGTCCCGCCTCTCCTCCCGCGTCGAGAGCCCTTCGACGAGCACCTGCCGACGGGCACCGATGAATCGACGATTGCCGACGAGGCTCGCCTCAGCCTGGGCTTCCTCGAGAAGTCGGTTCCGCTCCTTCTTCACGTTCTCAGGCACATCGTCGGGCAGCCGGTCATACGCCTTCGTGCCGGGCCGCGGGCTGTACTTGAAGATATAGCTGCTCTTGAAGCCAACCGATTTGACGAGGTCGAGCGAGCGCTGAAACTCCGCGTCAGTCTCCCCGCAAAACCCCACGATAAAGTCGCTCGTCACGGCGGCTTCGGGGATCGCTTCACGCACGCGGCCGAGCATCTCCATGTATTCACCGATCGTGTAGCCCCGCTTCATTCTCGCGAGCACGTCGTCGGAACCGTGCTGGGCCGGCACATGGAGGTAGTGCGAAACCTTCGGCAGGTCGCGAACCGCCGCGATGAGGTCGTCTGTCATGTCTTTGGGATAGCTTGTCACAAACTTGATGCGGTCGAGGCCCTCGACTGCGTCAAGCATCACGAGCAGATCGGCGAGCCGCGTTGTGCGACCACCGTCGGCGAACTTGTAGGAGTTCACCGTCTGGCCGATGAGCGTGATCTCGCGGCAGCCGTCGGCCACGAGTTTCTGGGCTTCGGCCAGGATTGTTTGCGGCGACCGTGCCTGCTCCGGCCCGCGGACATGCGGCACGACGCAAAACGCACAGAACTTGTCACAGCCGGTCTGGGTGCGAATGAACGCCTGAAAGGGCGTGGGACGCATCGCCGGATCGCGGTCGGGATCGTAGCTCTCAAACGACCGCGAGATCGCCTCGCGGCTCGCCCCTTTTCGTTCGAGGCTCACCTCCATGCGCGGCCCGCTGCCTGCGAGCACGCCATCGACGAGCGATGGCACCTGGTGGAGCTGCCCCGGGCCCACGACGAGATCGACCCAGGGCGCGCGACGGCGAATGAGGTCTTGATCCTTCTGAGCCATGCATCCGAGCACACCCACAACGATCTTGGAGTTTTTTTCCTTGAGCGGTCGCACCCGGCCGAGGGCCGAGTAAATCTTGTCTTCGGCGTGCTGCCGCACCGAACAGGTGTTGTAAAAGATCGCATCGGCCCCGGCTGGCCCAGTCGCCATCTCCCAGCCCTGCCGACGCAGCGCCGCCACCACGAGCTCGCTATCGAGCACGTTCATCTGGCAGCCAACAGTTTCGATCCAGAGCCGCTTGGTCATTGGGGGAAAGTGTAGCAGGGGCTCGGGGTTGCCCATGGCACGTCGCCGGACGCACCTTCGGCCATCGTGGCCTCCGTTCGCTCGATGTTTTCTGCGCTCCGCAATCCTGGCTTCGCTTGAAAACAACGCCGGCTCCGTGACATGGGCAACCCCTCGCGGATACCGTCATCCGAGGGTGTTGCCGACGCGGAGCGGGCTGCCTCGCAAGAACTCACCGGCGGTCATCGGCCGCTTGCCTTCCGGCACGAGCTTCGTGATGGAAAGGGCCGTGCCGTCTCCGCAAGCCACGATGATGCGGCCGGTGTCGGGGCCCGTCTCTGCGGCCAGCACGGTGCCAGGCGCGCGGGGCATCGCGGTCATCAAAAACTCTTCGGGGAGGGCGACATCCACGGCTGCCAGGACAAGCCGCTGCCGCACGCCGTCACCACGCGTGAAGAACGTTGCGGCCCGTGGCCAGGGTTCGAGGGCGCGGCGCATGCGCTCGATGTGAGCGGCCGAGCGCGACCACTCGATGAGCCCGTCGGCTTTCGAGAGCCGCGGCGCCCGCGTGGCTTTTGCGTCGTCTTGTGGAATCCCGACATCAAAGGGTGAATGCCCGGCGGCGACGGAAGCCTGAAGCCGATCGATGGCATCGTGCACGGCGGGGGCTCCGATCTCGGCGAGGCGGGCCTCGAGCTCGGGGGTCGTTTCACGCTCGCCGATTGGGGTCTCGCGGGCAGTGATCACATGCCCCGCATCGAGGCTCGGTGTCATCCGAATCACGCTCACCCCGGTGAGAATATCCCCTTCGAGGATCGACCACTGCACGGGCGCCGCGCCGCGGTGCCGCGGAAGGAGCGAGCCGTGGAGGTTGATCCCGCCGAGCGGCGGAATTGCGAGCACCTCGCGGGAAAGAATTTGGCCGTAGTCGCACACAACGAAAAGGTCAGCCGCGAGGCCGCGGAGCACTGCCACGGCATCGGGGGCTGACGTCTTCTCGGGGTCCAGAATCGTGAGGCCACACGATATCGCCGCATCCCGGACGGGATTCGGCGGCGGCTTGCGTCCTGGCGGGGCATGGTCGGGCCGGGTCACGACCGCGACGATGTCATGGGACGACGCCACGAGCGCCCGGAGCATCGGCACGGCAAATGGCCCCGTGCCCATCACGACAATTCGCAACGGTCTCACGCTCGGCACCGCGCCGCCTCCAGCCGGTCGAGCTCGGCCACAATTGCGGCATTGCCGGGCAGTTCACCGCGCGACTGCTTTCCGGCAAACACCTCGCGAAACACGTCGAGCTCGCCTCGCACCTCGAGCGCCGCGGCTTCGGGAAGACGGTCGGTAAAGAGGCGACCATCGAGGTGGTCAAACTCATGCTGCACGACGCGGGCCATGAGGCCATCGAGATCCAAGCGTATTGGCTCGCCGTCGAGCGTCCAGGCGTCAACGACGATCTTCGCGGGCCGCCGCACGTCCATCCGTACACCCGGCAGGCTCAGGCAACCTTCTTCTTGAACAGCGGTGCCGCGAGGCCGGCTCAATACTGGATTGATAAAGACATGCTCTTCCCCGTCGCCGCGTCGCCCGGCACAGTTCACGACAAAAAGCCGGTATGGCAGCGCCACTTGATTCGCAGCGAGGCCAATGCCTTCGGCCTCATACATGATCTCGAACATCTGCTCGACCGCGTCGGCGATCGCGTCGTCAAGCCGAGCGAGCGGCTTGGCTGGTCGAAGCAGCGCCGGATGCGGATACTCGACGAGGTCGAGCGGCCCGATGGTATGAGCGTTTGGAGGGGCTGGTGCGTCGGGCATCGGGACGGCAAGCAGGCGTGCGGGGCGGGGTGCGGGAAAAACCCCATGATAGCCGAGCCGCTCACCGCGGAAGGCGGCTGCTATATATAGCTTTGCCCGGAGCACCGCCGAGAATTCATGGCCTCACCAACAGTTCAACGTGATCCAGCAGTCTGGCTGGCGACCTGCGGCGGCGTCGGCTGGATCCCTTGGGCACCCGGTACCTTCGGCTCACTCGTGGGTGTGCCACTTTCAATCGTGATCGGCGCGGCAGCGACGTGGGCGGCCACGGCGGCCAAACTCCCGGTCCCCCCGAGCGTGGCGGGCGTCGAGATCGCGATCATCGCCCTGCTCTTCGCCGCGGGCGTGCCAATCGCCACCCGCGCAGCGAAGCGGCTCGCAACCAAAGATCCTGGCTGCGTGGTGATCGACGAGGTGATTGCCGTTCCACTCGTGCTCACCGTGGTGCCACCGGCCGACCGCGGCTGGCTTGTGCTCGCGGCAGCGTTTGTGCTGTTTCGGATTTTTGACATCCTGAAACCGCCCCCCTGCCGTCAACTGGAAGGGCTCCCGGGCGGCCTCGGGATCATGGCCGACGACATGGCCGCGGCCATCTACGGGGCCGCATGCCTGGCGCTCGCCCGCTGGCTGGAATGGTGCTGACCGGCCAATGCCCCGCTGGCAGAAGCCTCTCCGGGACGTCATGCTGATGCTTGTCTTCAGGACGGTGTGCTGTCTTTCGGACGGTGTCTACGCGGCATGAGAATACTGCTTATCGATCACGGCTGCTGCGACCATCCGCACACCCGTATCCATCGAATGCGTCAGGGGCTCGAGGCGGGGGGCTTCACGGTCGCGGTTTGCGGCCCCTCGAGTCACCATCGCCTCGACGAGCAGCCTGCGGGCATGTTTGGCATTCATCTTCATGATGTGGCAGCCGGATCGCGATCGTTCTTTGCAGCCGTCCAGTCTGGCTCGGCCGACGCGTTCCTCGCCGCGGTCGCAACGGTGCCCTCGCGGCTTCTCGGCCTGGCCCGTGAGGCGGCTCGTCAGACCATTGCCGAGGCTGCCGACTCGCTCTATCCCGACGTCATTTTTGTGTTTCACGCTGGCATTCTCACGGATCTCGCCGTGGAGACGGGGGCGCCGGTCGTGGTACACGTATCGGCCAACGACCTCTTGGCGGCCGAACAGCGCCCGTCGCTTCGCCGGCTCGTGTCGGCCGCGATTGGCTCGAGCACCGGCGTCATTGCGGCTGACCCGCAGGTCGCCGAACGGCTCTGCGACACATGGACGGGCGGCGACACCGACACGCTCGCCCGCTTCGAAACCTGGTCCGCAGACGCAGCCGATGCGCC
>JBGTGN010000211.1:0-31063 GCA_041746715.1 Pirellulales bacterium
CGACGCGGCGGGCAGCGCCGGGGCCGGGAGAGTCTTCACGCGGTGCATGGCCGAACTCATGGCGCGGTCCGGTCGTCGCACGGAGGCGCTCGCCGAAGCCGCGAGGCTTTTTGAATCCGCCCGTGGCGATTTCGCAGGCGACGACGCCCAGACCGTCGCGGATCTCGAATGGCTGACGTCCCACGGGCTCCCCGAGGCCGTCGATCTGCTCGAAGATCGACTCGTCGAAGGGGCGGCATCACCGCTCCTCGAGTATGCCGCGGCCCTTGCCTGGCGGGCCCGTAACGGCGCCGAGGCAACCGCGCGGGCACGTGAGCTTTCGGCCGTCGCTGCTGCCAGGCTCGCCGAGGACGGCGACTTCACCCAGCGGCTCCAGGTGGCGATGGTGCTAGCCCGCTTTGGCGCCGAAGACTGGGCTGAGCAAGAGTATCGCGCGGTGCTCGACGATCGTGAGTCGCCTCGGGCGCTCCGCGCTTTGGCCGCGGTCCTCGCTTCGGAGTTTTTCCACGACCGTCAGCGGGATACCGAAGCGGCTGCGATCCTTCGCCGTGAGCTCGAGGGCGAGGATAATGGCAAAGACGACGACGTCGAAGGCGCCTTCATGCTCATCGAGCGGGATCTTCGATCGGTGCGGTCCCGCATGCTGTATTTCGAGGCGTGCGTTGCGGCCGCCGCTGGCGACACCGCTGGCCAGCGTCAAAAGCTCGAGGCATCGATTCGTGAGTATTCCAAGGACGTCGATACGCTCATCGCCCTCTACCGCCTCACCGACAATACACCGGCCCAGAAGGCCGAGGCCTCCGAGCGAGTGGCCAAAGGGCTCGCGGCCATCGAAGAGGAGATCCGGGCACTGCCCGACGACCCCAATTGCCGAAACGAATACGCATGGCTTGTGGCCAACACCGAGGGTGATATCACCCGCGCGCTCGAGTATTCGCGGATGTCACTCGAACGCACGTTCGACAGCGGAAGCTACCTCGATACGCTTGCCCATTGCCACGCCGCCGCGGGAGATTTCGGCCGCGCCGTCCGCACCCAGCGGCTCGCTGTGAGGCAGGAACCTCACAGCCACACGATCCGCCGCAACCTCGCCCGCTTTGAATCCCGTGCCGCCGAGGCCAGCCGCAACTGAGAAAACACCCACCGATACACGATGCGTGCTGACGACGGGCATGCGACGGAATGAGACTCCATGATCCTATGACTTCCACGCACCATGTCACGGTACGAGACACGCGGCTGGCCGTTCACACGGCTGGCTCAGGGCTCCCGGTACTCCTCCTCCATGCCTTTCCGCTTGACCACCGAATGTGGCAGCCGCAGGAACCGCTTGCCGAACACCTGCGGCTCATCGTGCCTGACATGCGGGGTTTTGGGCAAAGCACAGACGGCCTCCCCGAGAGCATCGCGAGCCTAGCTGAGGATTGCGTGGGACTGCTGGATGCGGTTCATGTTGACCGCCCGGCGGTGATCTGCGGCGTCTCGATGGGTGGCTATGTGGCCCAGCACGTGGCGGCACGGTATCCCGAGCGGGTTGCGGCGCTTGTGCTTGTCGACACCCGCCTCGAGGCCGACACTGACGAAGCCCGCGCTGGACGAGCCGATCTCGCCGCGAGTGTGGGCCGAGTCGGTCAGGCGATTCTCGCCGATGCGATGATTCCGAAGCTCTTGGGGACATCGCCCGAGGCCCGTGCTCTTCCCGGTCGAAGCGAAGCGGCTGAGCTCCTCCGACAGATGATCGAGTCACAGCCGGTGGCCACGATCCAGGCGGCGCTCTCCGCCCTCGGCGGGCGGCCCGACATGACCGACGCGATGCGACGGGTGACCGCCCGGACGCTCCTGGTCGTCGGCGCTGAAGACGCGATCACCCCGCCGCCCTGCATGGAGGAAGCCGAAGCGGTGATCCCCAACGCAAAACTCTTGGAAGTGCCACACGCCGGGCATCTCGTGCCGCTCGAGCGGCCCGATCTCTTCAACGCGGCGCTGCTCGAGTTTCTGAAGGAACTTCACCCGGACCCGCGGGACGTGGCGTCGCCGGGCCTGTGATAGACGGGTCCTGGAAAGTCGGTGACATTCCTTTCCCGGGACCGGGACGACCATTCGGGGAACCCGGCCCGCCGGTCGGCGGCCGCTGGAAGCTTCCTGGCGGGCGGCCATTCCAACCCCGCTTCTCGCCACCATCGCCCCTTACTTCGGGTGGCCTCCTGTCGCCACCGCGATCATCGTCGCGGGATCGGCTTGGCATCCGTGGATCGAACCGGCCGGCGGTGCGGGTGAGCCACTCGATCCTTTCATCCGACGACATGTCGATGATGTTTCGCCGGAAGGCTGGGTTGATGGCGGTGACGATGATGTGCCAGAGCTTCGCGGCGTCGCGAAGCGATGCCTGCGCGGGATCGGCCAGCGCCGTGGCGACACGTTCGAGGTCACGGCGATCGACGGTCGGCAAAGACTCAAACGTGGCGGCTGATTTCTCGAGCGCCAAAAGGTCGCCTGCGGAGAGTTCTTCAACCTTCTCGCGGCGTGCGGTGATCCGGTCGCGTGATGATCCGTCACTGCGGAGCTCATCCCGAAGCGATCGAGCCGCCGCGTCAAACTCCTGGGCCTCCTCGCGGAGCTCGGAGGGGTCGCGGAGCAGCCGAAGCCAACGGGGTCCGTTCCCTTCGCCTGCTTTCATCTTGGCGGCCAAGGCCTCGAGAAACTCGACGCTTCCTGCTTCCTGAAGAAGACTCAGATGTTCGATGACGGGCAGCCGTTCGAGGACTCGCTGGTCTGGGTCTGGCGCTGTCATCCGGCCGGCGAGAATCCCGATCACCAGGCTCCCGATGACGATGGCCAGTGGGATGATGCGGTCGGTCGAACGCGGGAGAGGGGCCACACGACCCCCCACGTCGTTTGCCGCCCGCGCGGCCACGAGTTCCACGGTCGTCGCCGAGAGATCGGCCGCGGGCATGGCCTGCGGAAGGGTATCGAGCACATCCCACACATCGGCGAGATCGTCGGCTGGACGCGTATTGGTGCCAGTTGTGCCATTCACGGGAGTGTCAGTATCTCGCATCCGGTTCACTCCTCGACGTAGCCGGAGAGCGCCTGGCGGAGCTGGTCACGGGCGCGAAACAGAAGCGACTTGACTGCGGGCACGGTTGTCTCGAGTGCCTCGGCGATCTCCTCGTAGGAGCACTGCTCGAACTTGGCCAGGAGCAGTGCCATCCGTTGCCGCTCGCCGAGCTCTCCGAGTGCTCGTTGCACGACGCCTTGCAACTCGCCGCGGTCAGCCACGCGGGCCGGCATGAGGCCGCTCGCGGCGACGGCGAGGTGATCGAGCCCAATCGCGCTCGATGAGGCAGTAGTGGTATTGGGCACGCCCCGCTCCCGCCGTCGGTAGGCCCGCTGCCGCAGGTCGCTGGCCACGTGGAGGGCGATTGTGTGGACCCACGTGGTGAACTTGGCCGTGGGGCGGTAGCGATCTCGTGCGCGGTAAACCCGCAGGAATGTCTCCTGCGCGAGATCCTCGGCGGTGGAGTGGTCGCCGGTCTGATGGAGAAACAGGGTAACGAGACGGTTTTGCCACAGCTCAACAAGTTCGGGGAAAGCTGCTGCGTCACCGTCTCGCACGCGCAGCATAAGCTCGGTCGAGCGATCCCCGCTCGCCGTCACCGGCATCACGCCCGAGTCAGTCGCCATCACGAGATTCCTGCGGTCAGTCCCAGAATACCACCGCGCCTCAACGGCTCTCCAACCAACCCGCGGCCAACTCAAATGCTTCCCAAGCGATCAGCGCCCCGTCTGCTCATGCGAACCACACCGCAACGCGTACGAGCACGGGAGCCCGGAGGTGCGACCGGCCGCCCGGAGGGGCGGCAAGGCTGCCGGGGCCATGGATGGCCCGCCAGCCGTAACATATGGAGCGGAGGAGGATCGAACTCCCAACCTCGGCATTGCGAACGCCGCGCTCTCCCAGTTGAGCTACCGCCCCGAAATGGGGAAACCCGATCGTACGGCCGCCCCGAGAGCCTGTCCAGCGACGCCCGCGGCCGGTGAGTGGCAATCGTCTATTCTTGAGACGTCCTCCTCGTATTCGGCTCTCTGCCTTCGGCCTCTGCCCCGCATGCATGTCCCTCCGATCGTCATCCGCGGCGCCCGCGAGCACAACCTCCGCGACGTGACCGTAGGCCTGCCGCGAGGCCGACTCGTGTGCCTCTCAGGCGTCAGCGGCTCTGGCAAGTCGAGCCTCGCCTTCGATACGCTCTATGCCGAAGGGCAACGGCGATACGTCGAAAGCCTGTCGACATTCGCTCGGCAGTTTCTGGGGCAGCTCCCGAGGCCCGACGTTGATTCAGTGACGGGTCTGTCGCCCTCGATCTCGATCGCCCAGAAGTCAGCGGGCACAAACCCTCGCTCGACCGTCGCGACGATGACGGAGATCCATGATTTTCTGAGAGTCCTCTTTGCGAGAGTGGGCACGGCGCACTGCCCGACGTGCGATGCCGTGCTCGAAGCCCAGCCACGGGATCAGATCGTCGAACGCATTCTCGCGGCATGCGGTGGCCGACGGATGATGATTCTCGCGCCGCTGGTGCGAGAGGCCAAGGGGGAGCACCGCGATCTCTTTGCCGATCTTGTGCGCCAAGGGTTTACACGGGCGCGGGTCGATGGCGGAGTGTGCCGTGTCGAGGAACCTCCGAAGCTCGAAAAACTTCTCAAGCACACGATCGAGGTGGTCGTCGATCGCCTGGTCCCCAGTGACGACACCCGCAGCCGTTTAGCCGAAGCCGTCAAGCTTGCGCTCGACACAGGGAGCGGTCAGGTCATCGTGGCGGAAGAGCCAAGCGACAAGGCCGCGCGGGGAGAGACGCTTACCGATCTCGTGCTTTCGAGTCGCTACGCGTGTGCCGCCTGTGGTGTGAGCTACGACACGCCTGAGCCGCAGCTTTTCAGCTTCAATAGCCCGCAAGGTGCCTGCCCCACCTGCGATGGCCTCGGTGACATCTACGGCATCGATCCTGCCAAGCTCGTCACGAATCCAGACAAGTCACTTCGCAAGGGTGCCCTCGGCGTGCTCGGCACGTTCCGCGATATGCCCCGTTGGATGCGGCGGCTTTTCAATGGCGTCGCCGCCTATGCCGAGGAGAAGAAGAAACTCGATCCCGGCACGTTGCTCGACACGCCCTGGAAGGATCTCACTCCGGCCCAACGAAAGATCTGGCTCGATGGCACGGGCATCGACACGATCAAGATTTCGTGGAAGCGAGGGCGGGCCGAGCGCGGGGCCAGTACAAAATTTGAAGGGATCAGGGCTCTGCTCGCGGCCCGCTGGCGAAATGCCAAAAGCGGCATCATCCGGCGGATGCTCGAGAAGCTCATGAGCGTCACGCCCTGCCATGACTGCCATGGGGCGCGGCTCGCGCCGCAGGCACGGGCGGTCAGGATCACGACCGCGTCGCCCCGATGGGGTCGCGATGTGAAAGCCGAAGCCGGAAAGCAGAAAGCGGGGCGAAAGCGGAAAGCGGAAAGCGGAAAGCCGATGGCTATGGCTGCCGGCCCGAACACAGGCGATGCACGGCAGCTTTCACTCGATGGCCTCTGCGGGCTTCCCGTTGCCGACGCACGGGAGTTTCTCTCAAGCGTCGCGCTTGACCCCACGCAGGAAGTGATCGCCACCGAACTGCTCAAGGAGATTCGCGGTCGGCTCGCGTTCCTCGATGAGGTGGGGCTTGGCTACCTCTCACTCGATCGCAAGGCGCCAACGCTGTCAGGTGGGGAAAGCCAGCGGATCAGGTTGGCCGCACAGATCGGGGCCGGCCTGTCGGGCGTGCTCTACGTGCTCGACGAGCCATCAATCGGTCTCCACCCGCGAGACAACACGAGGCTTTTGGGCGCCCTTGAACAGCTCCGCGACAAAGGCAACACCGTGGTCGTCGTGGAGCATGACGAGGAGACGATCCGGGCGGCCGACTGGGTCGTCGATTTCGGACCAGGGCCCGGGAAGCGTGGCGGCGAGGTCGTGGCGGCAGGCACGCCCGAGCAAATTGCCAAGGCGCCGCGGAGTGTGACCGGGGCTTTTTTGAGTGGCCGAGATGCGATTGAGGTGCCGGCCAAGCGGCGGCCCCGGTCCGACGAGCGACTTGTGCTGCGAGGTGTGCGGCACAACAACCTCACGGGATTCGACGTCGAGATTCCGCTGGGACTTTTTTTGTGTGTGACAGGGGTATCGGGGAGCGGCAAGAGCTCGCTCATCGGCGACGTGCTCGAGCCGGCGCTGCGGCAGGTGCTCGGGAGCGAGCTGGCCACGCCTGGTGAGTTTGACGGCATCGAAGGGACTGATGCACTCGATAAGGTGATCGTCATCGATCAGTCGCCGATCGGACGCACGCCGCGAAGCAACCCCGCCACGTATGTGAAGGTGTGGGACGACATCCGCAACCTTTTCACGATGCTGCCCGACGCCAAGAAGCGGGGCTGGAAGGCGGGTCGATTCAGCTTCAATGTGGCCGGTGGACGGTGTGAGGCCTGCGAGGGGAACGGCTCGGTCCGCCTCGACATGGATTTTCTGGCCGACGTGTGGGTGACCTGCGAGGTGTGCGGTGGAGCCCGCTTCGCGAAAGACACGCTCGAGGTCCGCTGGAAGGGCAAGAACGTCGCCGAGCTTCTGAACATGGAGGTCGGCGACGCCCTCGAACTGTTTGCCGACGCTCCGGACATCGCGAGAAAACTCCAGACGCTCCACGACGTCGGCCTCGATTACCTCCATCTTGGCCAGCCGTCACCCACGCTCTCCGGTGGCGAGGCGCAGCGTGTCAAACTCTCACGTGAGCTTGCGAAGCGATCGACCGGCCGCACGCTTTATATTTTGGATGAGCCCACGACTGGCCTCCACATGGCGGATGTGCGGCAGCTTCTCACGGTGCTCGAACGACTCGTCGAAGCGGGAAACACCGTGCTTGTCGTCGAGCACAATCTCGACGTTGTAAAGCGGGCCGACTGGGTGATCGACCTCGGGCCGGAGGGTGGTGGCGGGGGCGGCAAGCTCGTTGCGGAAGGCACACCCGAGGCTGTGGCCCGCGTGAAGGATTCTCACACCGGCCGGGCCCTCGGACCGCTCTTGAAGGCGAGCAAAGACCGTGAAGGGCGTCGGAAGCCCGCGGTGCGGCGCTCCCGCGAAGTCGATGCTGATGCGGTGGTGGCGGCGATGCTCGCGGCCGTCACCAAGTCGTCGATTGATCCCGGGCCCCCGTCGATCATCGTCCGCGGCGCGGCCCTTCACAATCTCAAACATGTTAATGCAGACATTCCTCGTGGTGCGATGACGGTCTGCTGCGGTCCCAGCGGCAGCGGCAAAACCTCGCTCGCGTTCGACACGCTTTATGCCGAGGGGCAACGGCGATATGTCGAAAGCCTGTCTCCCTACGCGCGACAGTTCGTGGGCCAGGTGCCCAAGCCAATCTTCGAGAAGATCGAAGGGCTCGCCCCGGCGGTCGCCATCGAGCAGCGAAGCAGCAATAGCACGCCGAGATCAACGGTGGGAACGCTCACCGAGATGTACGACCATTTTCGGGTGCTGTCAGCGCGGCTTGGCATCATGCACTGCCCTGACTGTAGCACGCAGATAGGGAGCCAGAGCGTCGATCAGGTGGTGGATCGGCTTCTCGAGCACCCTTCAGGCACACGACTATTGCTGCTTGCCCCGATTGAGCTGCGGACCGGGCAGAGCCCCGAGTCTCTTTTCGCGCAGCTCCAAGCAGCGGGGCATGTCCGCATCCGGATCGATGGCCGCACGCACCGGCTTGATGAGAAGCCTGCGCTTGACCGCAAACGGAAGAGCAAGCTCGAAATCGTGATCGACCGTGTCACGGCGTCGCCGGGCGAACGCAGCCGGCTCGCCCAGAGCATCGAGGCGGCATTTGATGCCGGTGGTGGCACAATGCTCGTGGCGCGGGCCATCGACGGCGTCGAGGAGCCCGACTGGCCCGTCGAGGTTCAGAGTCGCCGGCTCGCGTGCCCCGACTGCGGTCGTGGCTTCAAGCCCCTCGAGCCGCGGCAGTTTTCGTTTAACAGCCCGCTGGGATGGTGCCCGAGCTGCGACGGCCTTGGCACGCGGGTTGGTATCGACCGCAAGGCCCTCGTACGGGATACGTCGCTTTCGCTGGCCGATGGCGCGCTCGATCTCTGGCCGTCGCTCACGGGGCCCACAGGAAAGGGCATCGCGAGGGCGATGCTTGAAGCGGCCTGCAAAACGACCGGCCTGCCGATCGACGTGCCGCTCTGTGATCTCTCGGGGCTTCAGCAGCGGGTGCTCTTTGAGGGCACGGGTGAGAAGTGGATCGAGGTGCCGGCTCAGGGAGGCCGGTCGCTCCGAGAGCGAAAAGACGGGCCGTCCCCGACCCCGCGATTCTTCTTTCAGTTCAAAGGCCTCGAAGCAGCCTGTGAGGAATCGGCGAGGCTCGTTGCCGGCTACCGCAGCAAGGTCGATGCTGTCATGGATGAGGTGCCGTGTAGCGAATGCGGAGGTTCGCGACTGGCTGATGTGGCCGCCGCGGTCACGCTCTGGGGCCGTTCGCTCGATGTCTGGTGCCGGATGCCGCTGGGGCGACTTCGCGATGAGCTTGCACGCGTCACACTCGACGATGCCGACCGCACGATCGCTGGTGATCTTCTTAGGGAGCTCGTGGCCCGCGTCAGTTTTCTCGTCGATGTGGGGCTCGACTACCTCGACATGGCGAGGCCCGCCGGAAGTCTTTCGGGGGGCGAGATGCAGCGCATCCGACTCGCGGCCCAGGTCGGCAGTGGTCTCACAGGCGTGCTCTACGTGCTCGATGAGCCCACGATCGGCCTCCATCCTCGCGACACGCATCGCCTCATCACGGCCCTCGGCAAGCTCCGTGATCTTGGCAACACCATCGTCGTTGTCGAGCATGATCGTGACGTCGTGGCGGCAGCCGATCATGCTCTCGATTTCGGACCGGGCAGCGGACGCGAAGGGGGTCAGATTGTCGCGCATGGCTCCCCCAAGGCGCTTGAAACACTCACGCCGAGTGTGACGGGGCCGTATCTCACAAAGCGACGGGCCTGCGATGCCATTCTCGCGCGGCAGAAGAAGGACGGTCTTCGCGAGGCTTCAGGCTGGCTCGAATTTCGTGGCATCGAGCACCGCACGCTCCGCAGCCTCGATGTGCGGTTTCCGCTGGGCGTGCTCGCGGCGGTGACTGGCCCCAGCGGTTCAGGGAAAACGTCACTTGTGCTCGAAGTGCTCTGGCGGGCACTCGCGAGGCGGTTGCACGCATCCCGTGAGCAGCCTGGGCGATTTCAGAAGCTCGTCGGGCTCGATGGCATCGATCGGGTGATCCTCGTCGATCAGGAGCCGATCGGCACCACGCCTGGTTCGACGCCGGCCACGTACACCGGCGTCTTCGATCACATCCGTCAGCTCTACTCGAAGGTGCCGGAGTCGCGGACCCGTGGTTTCACACAGCGGACATTCTCATTCAACGTCACCGGCGGCCGCTGCGAAGCCTGCGAGGGCCTTGGGCAGCGGCGGGTGGAGATGCACTTTCTCCCCGATGTCTGGATCGAGTGTGAACACTGCAAGGGCCGCCGCTACTCGTCTGAAACGCTCCATGCCAAGTGGCATGGCAAAAACATTGCCGACGTCCTCGAAATGAGTGTGGCGGAAGCCGCCGCGTTCTTCGCGACGGTGCCGCAGGTGGCCCGCATCCTCGACACCCTCGTCGATGTGGGGCTCGGATATGTCACGCTTGGCCAGTCGGCACCGCAGCTCTCGGGCGGCGAGGCCCAACGCGTCAAGCTCTCTCGCGAGCTCGCCAAGCAGGGCACGGGCAAGACGCTCTATGTGCTTGACGAGCCGACGACCGGCCTCCACTTCGCCGACATCGAGAAACTTCTCCGGGTGCTCGAGCGTCTTGTTGACGCGGGCAATACGGTGCTTGTCGTGGAGCACAATCTCGAGGTGATCTCCGCGGCCGACTGGGTGATCGACATGGGCCCGGAGGCGGGAGCGGGCGGAGGCCGGATCGTGGCCCAAGGACCGCCCGATGACCTCGTCATCCATTCGGGGCTCTGGCGACGACAGGCGTCGGGCAAGACCGCCCAACGCACCGAATCCCTCCTCCGAAGTCACACAGGTGAAGCCCTGGAAGCCTTTCTAACCAGACGTCCCCTCTCGTGTGCGGACTGATCCGCGGATTGTGACTCTG
The DNA here is from genome assembly GCA_041746715.1 of Pirellulales bacterium. Lineage (GTDB taxonomy): Bacteria > Planctomycetota > Planctomycetia > Pirellulales > UBA1268 > QWPN01. Next base: position 10,212 of record JBGTGN010000211.1, read on the forward strand.
GTAAAGCCTCAGAAGCCTTGCTGGGGCCGTAGAAACTACCCAGATTCTTTGACGCGAAAGCTGGTTGGAAGGCTGCCGTCGGATGATCCGCATGACCGATTCCACCGGTCGTAGTGGCATGATCCTCGGAGGCAGCACATCATGGCGGATCGTTTGTTTCAGAACCGACTTTCACGAAGAATCCTCACCAGAGAGACGCTCGCGATGGGAGCACTCATCGTGAGCCTCGCGGGTGTCTCCGCCGAAACGGCTCGTGGCCAATGGGACGGCGAGCCGCAGTCCTCGGTCCTCGTTGAAGGGGGCAACCTCGCCGGTCGTGAGCCCTTCCGGATGGGTGCCCTTCCCGAGGCACACGAGGCCTTTGCTGGCGACGATTTCTCGGAGTCTGGAACGTCCTGCACAGCCCCAGGGTGCTCGAGCGGCTGCACAGGATGTGGCGGCGTCGGCTGCACCGAATGCTGCCCTTCCGCGCTCTTTGACACCGCGTGTGCGAGCAACCGAGAGGGAGTCTGGATCGGCCGCGTGGATGCCATGCTTCTCTGGCGAAACGCTCCGCCAGACCGTCCGATCGCCACGAGCGACATCCCCGGCGGTGCTCTCAACGCCTTCGGCTTGGATAGCACGCCCGCTGCCGGCCCGCGGTTCACCCTCATGCGAGTCAATAACGCCACCGGCCATGGCATCGAGGCCACCTACTTCAATGCGGCCAATTTTCGGAGCCAGCGGCCTCTCTCCGATCTGGGAATCCCGTATCGAATCGCCCCTCCCGGCATCTATGGCAACCCGGAGTTCGCCTTCACTACGGGCAACGCCGACCTTGGGAGTCGAATCCAGAGTTTCGAGTTTAATCGGCACCATGCCTTGGCCAGAAACATCCGCTTCGTCGGCGGTTTCCGCTGGATTCAGTGGCAGGAAGAGTTCACGCTCGCCACCGACGACAACGGCATCACCGACTTCTACCGAACGGGCACCGTCAATGACCTGTATGGCGGCCAGATCGGCCTTGATGCCAACCTCTTCGCGTCGTCATGGGTTCGTTTGGATGGCGTTGTGAAGGCCGGTGCGTACTACAACAATGCGGTTCAGTCGTCGTTTTATGCCACGAACGAACCGGGTAATCCGGGCTCGGCGTCAGTCGCTGTCGGTGAGTCACCGGCGAGCGGTGCCTTTGCCGGGGATGTTGGTCTGACTGCCGTCATGCCGATCACGCAGAACATTGACGTCCGGCTGGGCTACTACGCCCTGTGGCTCTCGGGCATCGCCCAGCCGACGCAGCAGCTCTCGGGCCAGTCCCTCACGCCCGGCTCCCCGGCCATTGGCTCTCTCAACGTCGATGGCGGCGTGCTGGTGCAGGGTGCCACGGTGGGCCTCGAAGGCCGCTGGTAGAGAGGCTCGCCGGGAGTGGAAACTCGCCTCCCGAGCGAACCCGCTGCCCGTGAAGCTTGAGGGTTCTGGAGGGCCGGCACATGCGTCCTCCGACGAACCTGCGGGCTCTGGGAAAGGGAAACGGCCCTTGCCCTCCTTTCCAGTTCTCTCGAAACCTCCGGTAACGGTGAGTTTGCCGTTCTCCAGTCCCCGCATTCTTTCTGACAGGAATCCCGCACGACCGATTATCCCGTGACGACCGGCACAACCGATCCAATCCCTGGAACCGTTCATGGTCCAGGGAGGGATCGAGATGTCTGTCCGGATGAATGCGACTCGCCAGGCTGGCTGTCGCCCACACGTTGCCGCGTTTGCCGCAGGGATCGCCTTGAGCTTGGCATCCCTGAGCCCACTCGGGGCCGCGCCATTCGAGGAATTTGAAGCCTCGCGGTCCGTGCTCGCGCGGGCCACCGCTGGCGAAGGCCGCATCGGGAGCGAGCGCGTGGTCAGTGACCGTGCGGTCAGCCCCACCACTCCCACCCCGGCCGGGGACCAAGACGCCTTTGTCGGCGACCTGCCGAATGGGTACCACGATGACGGGTGTGTTGGCGACTCCGGGCTGCTTGGTGCGTGCCCGCCCATGTGCCCACCCTTGTGCGAACCCGATTGCATTGCCTGGGTCGGCCGCGTCGATGCCCTCATCGCCTGGCGAAGCGCCCCACCCGACAGGCCGCTCGTCGAGACTGGCCTATCGGGGGTGCCCGTACTCAATGCCAACGGCATGGACAGCACGGCCGCCGCCGGACCACGATTCTCGATCTTTCGCTTCAATCATGCTCGTGGCACCGGCTGGGAGACGAGCTTCTTCCAGCTTGCCAACTGGCGAAGCGAGCGGCCACTCGCCGCACAGTCAAATGGGTATGCCCTCGCCCCGCCGGGGTTCTACGGGAACACGAATACGTTCAACTTCGACACCGGTGTCGCGAATCTCGGCTCCCGACTCAAGAGCCTCGAAGTCAACCGCCACTGGGTGCTCGGCGAAAACCTCAACTTCCTCGCCGGGTTCCGGTGGGTCGAGTGGGAGGAGAGTTTCTCACTCACCGACGAGTTCGTCGGGACTGCGACGATCCAAGACTTCTACCGCACCGATGCCATGAACAGTCTCTACGGCGGCCAGATCGGCCTCGACGCAGTGCTCTTTACACTTCCCTGGATGCGTGTGGATTCGGTCGTCAAGGCGGGCGTCTACGGTAACAATGCCGTCCAAACATCGCTCTATCAGTCGGATGCCACCGGCGGATTCCTGTCGCAGTCGGTCACCGTCGGTGAATCGCCGGTGAGTGCTGCGTTCCTCGGCGAAGTAGGCATCACCGGTGTCGTCCCGGTGACAGACTGGCTCGACATCAGGGTCGGTTACTCCGGCTGGTGGCTCTCAGGAATCGTGCAGCCGACACAGCAACTCAGCGGCCAGGTGCTCACGCAGCCGGCCGGCGGCATCGAACCGACGTCGGGCACGATCACTGCCAATGGTGGCGTGCTCGTGCAGGCGGTCACGCTCGGCCTCGAGGGCCGCTGGTGAGCGGGCCCTGCGCGCCTCACGACGAACGGCGAGCCGACTAGGCATTGACCGGCAGCGAATTCGCCGAGAAGGTGCCCACGACCCCGCCGGCAATCGCCGCCACGCGGAAGATGTAGGTCTGCCCTGGCGGCACCGCCACCGTTGCCCTCGCTTCGGTCGATACCGCGTCACCCGCCGTAGTCCATGACGAACCGTTGTTTGACGAGTACTGGATCAGGTAATCGGTGATCACCAATCCGCCGGTGCTCGCCGGGGCTGTCCACACGAGCCGCACGACGCCCGGGCTCAGGGCTGACCCGGTGAGCCTCGTCGGCGCCGGAGCGAGTGGCTGCGGGGTCACCGGACCAGCGATGGCCGAGAAGGCGCCAGTGCCGAAGCTCGTGACAGCCGCCACCTGGAACACATACTGCGACCCGTTGATCAAGCCTGCCACGGTTCGTGATGTCGCTGCCGAGCCGACGGTCACTGTGCTCCAGACACCCGACGACGCGAGCCGGAAGCGAACGATGTAGTCGGTGATGGCCGCGCCACCGGTATCGCTCGGGGCGAGCCATGAAACATCGACGGCCTGGTTCCGTGGCAGGAGCGACAGGTTCGTCGGCGCTGCCGCCGGCCCGACCGGCGTCACAGGGCCCGCCCACGCCGAGAAGTTGCCGATGCCGGCCGCGGTCACTGCCGCGACGCGAACGGTGTAGGGCAAGCCGTTGGTGACGCCCGTAATCAGCCGCGAGTTCACGGCGGCGATGTTGAGTTGGAGCGTGGTGCCGCCAGTTCGATACTGCACGGCATACCCCGTGATCGGGAGTCCGTTGCCATTCGGCGTTGTCCAGAACACGCCGAGGGTGGTGTTGCCAGCGAAGAGGTTCGTGATCACCGGCGCCGACGCGATCGCGGCGGGCGTCACGGCTGCCGACGGTGCCGACCACGGGCTCGGCCCGTTCTTGTTCCAGGCCGCTACGCGGAAGATGTAGGACGTTCCGTTGGTGAGGCCGGTCACCGTTCTCGACGTTGCAGGAGATACAGGATCGGGGAACGTCGTCCACGTGCCCCCGCCGTTCGACGAGTACTGGATCGAGTAGTCGGTGATCGGCGCCGTGCCGATGTTTGTCGGCGCCAGCCATGTGACGTTTGCCGATGCATCCCCACGGACAGCCACGACGTTTGTCGGCGCCGCCGGCGGAAGAGCATTCGGCGTAATCACGGCCGATGGCGCCGAGAAGTTCCCTTGCCCGAACGTATTGACGGCCGCAACCCGGAACCGATAGCCCGTGCCGTTGACAAGCCCCGTGACGTTGATCGCCGTGGCGGTCGATGCGGCGTGCGGGAAGGTCGTCCAGGTCATGCCGTTGTTCGACGAGTACTGGATCACGTAGTTCGTGATCGGAGTCGTTCCTCCGTACGACGGCGCGATCCACTGGAGCGCGACAGCTTCCTCGAGCGGCTGACCCGTCACGCCCGTCGGGGCGAGGGGCACGTCCTGAAGGTGAAGGATGAAGACCTTCGTGCCATCCTGGCGGTTGCCGAGAAGCATGTTGTTGGCAAGGTCCGTGAGCTGCCCCGTGACCCCGGCCGAGGACTGTCGGCTCGTGGCTGTGATCAGATACCCGCCGAGCGGGAACACCGACGACGACTCAAACACCACCCGATTGCTCGACTCGAGATAGCGGAAGACGTAGTCCACGCCCTCGACGAGTGGCACGCCCCCGCGGGTGATGACGAACGCCGCCGAGGTGATGGTCGACTTATCGATGCCGACACCGACATCCGAAAACTGGATATCAAATTGGGTCACCGACCGAGCGTCATTGTCTCGGAGGATGACGAAATCGGTCCGTCCATCGCGGTCCAATGGGCCGCCATCCAGCGGCGCCACAAGCGACGCCGAGGGCTGGGTGGTATCGACACGGTCGATCGCACCGATGTCCTTGAATACATTCGCCCCGAGGCCCGGGAAGCTGGCTTGATTCGGATCGTCGGATCGGAGCTGGCCGTAGAGATCGAGATCGGGCGCGACAATTGGTGACGCACCGTCCGGGGTCGTCGAGGTGTTACTGTTGATGCCAACACTCGCGTTGACGACACGGAACTCTTCGCGATCTTGAAGCGAATTCAGCGAGCTATCGATCGCGGCGGTTCCCGGCACGAGATAGAAGTTTCGGGCCGCGGCATTCACGAACGGATTTCCAGCGATCGGAATCGGAAGACTCTGCCCCACGCCGGTTACCTGGGTCGTCGTGTTCCAGTACGCAGATGTGCCAACGACCGTCCGCTGCTGCCCTGCACCATCGAACCGTGATGTGGCATCAACCGTCACACCCGATGCCAGGCTGGCGAACAGGTTGTTGAGAATGGTGGGGCCAGCGTTCTGCGACACCTCGATGCCAGTGCCAGAAGGCGTGGTCAACGACCCACCGTAGATCGTGTTGTTGACGATCCGAGCGAACGGCACGGCCCCGAGGGGAACGTTGCCGGTGTTGGGGTCACCGCTGACGCGAATCCCGGCCACACCACTCGATGCCACGACATTGTTGACCACTGCCGCTCCCTGCATGAGCCGGCCATTATTGAGGACCGGCAGGTTGCGGGGGGCACCGGGGTGCGGGATAGACCCAAGTTCGTCGCGATCACCGGAAGTAATGCTGATCCCGTAGGTCGCCGCATTCGAGATGATGTTGCTTTCAACGATGAACTGCCCTTGCTGCCGCTGGGTGTTCATGTCACCGAACTTCGCCCCGTACGGAGTCGCTGTACCGACTGCACCGATCAGTGGATTGTCCGTGTCAAAGACCTGATAGATCGAACCGCCTGCCACATAATCCGTTCCACGGCGGATTTCGAGCTGGTAGGCACCCTCGAGCACCTGCGACGCTGCCCCCGACGTGGCCGTGTCGAAGTAGTCCACCTGATCGACCTTGGCCGCGGTTACCATCTCGCCGCGCTCAGCAAAGCCGACGATGATGTCGTCGACCATGAAACCACCGAAGTTGTTATTTCGGCCGCGGTCGGCATTGTAAAAGTCGCCAGTCGTGTTTCCAAGGTTCTGAATCGGCGAGAAACCCGGAATCGGCACGTTATTAAGAAGCGTCAATCCTGTGGCATCCACGAACGTGACCACTGTGTTCATGGCAAGCGACACCGGGTTATTCAGTGTCACGGCACCGGTGGCGGCATCGAGAGCCGTCACGGTGCCTAGTGGCAGTCCCGTGGCGTCAACCATCGTGAGCCCGACGGTGAGGTTGGAGATGTCGCCGAAAACGACGCTGTTCGAGGCAACCACGCCAAGCAACACGGGCTTGCTCGTTTGCCAAAGCCTCGTCGTGTCCATTTCGCCAGAGGTTGAGAAGTCGAATCGAAGGCGTACGTCGGACTGGCCGGCATAGTCGCCAAGGTCGACCCTCGCCTGCCGCCAGGACACCGAGTCAAACAACTCCTGTACCTTCTGATTTGTATACCCGGTAATCCGAGACGATGCCGTCGCACTCACCGGGAGCTCTGCGTCTTCGGTGCCAGGTGACGAACGCACCGAGTTATTCGTGGCGACAAGCTCCCAGGTGCGGCCGCCGTCAATCGATGCCAACACGCGGGCGCTGTCTCTCATCCCACTGGTCTTGCTCGCAGCACCCTGCGTGTCGAGCCAGTAATTGAAGTAGAGCGTCGGCTTGTCGGAGTAGACATAGCCTTCCAGGGTGAACGGATTGGACTGCATCGTTCCGTACGTACCTCCGGGCAGGTTATACGTATTCGGAAAATCAGGATTGGTACTGAGATCAACATGCCATGTGCTCGAGACCGCGCCGTGCTGACCATTGACGAATGCATAGCCGGCATAGGGAGGAAGCGGATTGTACTGCTCGAAGCCGAAGTACATGCTCCGGCCACCGGGCACATCAAACGGCCGAATCCCATCGGCGGCGAGCGAGTTATTGATCCCGTGACCTGCCTCGCCCCCCCGAAATCTCGTCGGATGCCAGAGGTTGACGTCAAGTGGTGAGAACGCCAAACCAGTGCCGCCGCCAACGCCCACATTCACAACGGTGTCACCGGCAATCCCGTCACCGTTTTGATCGAATACCGGAAGCAGGGCACCCGTCGTGTCGAGGGCGCGGAGGCCCCCAGCCGAGTCGATGGCAAACAACAAATTCGCGTAGGCGCCGCCTCCGAGATTCTGTGGCCCCACCGTAAGCCCTTGGAAGGTTGCGCCTGGAATCTGAGTGATGAGCGTGGCCGCCCCGTTGGCCGAGTTAATCGTAAAGAACCAGCCGTTGGTATCGACGCCGTAGAGCACGCCGTTGTTGGCCCAGGCCATACCTGTGACAATTCCAAGGCTATTAGCTCCATCCTGAATGAAACCCTGAAACGCCGCCCCGCCCGCCGCGGATCCCGTACCGGAATTGGCGATGTACAAACGCGAGCGGCCACCATCTCGAACCGAATACATCAAATTGTCATACTGCCCAACACCGGCACGTCGCCACGCAAGCGCATCGACGGTGTCGGTTGTCACCGACTCCGGGAGAGGCACGAAGGTATATCCGACACCGGTCATGGCGGAATTGGCTGCGATCACAGGCGCTGACCACGTAATCGTGATCTGGCCCGCTCCTCCAGTGACGTTCCCGGCAGCAGGCTCCGGGAGTCCGGCAGGCGGTGGTACCGTAGCGGTGAAAATCAACTGTCCCGCACCATTCACTGTGAATGTCCAGACACCGTTGAGCACAGGACCACCAGGCACAACGGCCCCTGAATAGGTGACCGTTCCCGTAACGGTGTTCACCACCACGTTCGGATTGGCAAGGTTCCAACGGAGCGTCGTTGGGTTGGTCAGTGTCGGCGCCCCTGGATTCTCGTTCGCAACGTTTGTGTTGGCCGGTCGATCGACAATATTGTCGTTTCCTATAACCGTCCGGACACCATCGCCAGTGTTGATGATCTCGAGCCGACCAGCCGAGTTGGCCAGGTTGGCGACCCCGGCATAGGAATACAGCCTGCCATCCGAACGCATGACGATATCACCGATGTTGCGGCCCGCGCCGTAGTCATCCTCGATGATGGTTTGCACACCGCCGCGCATGGCATCAACGGTCACGAGGGTCGTGGCAGTCGTCACAAACAAGTTGACGTCGGCCAGGGTAAATGGCGTGACATTTGTTGAAAGGGTGAACTGGTCCGTCGTGTTGAAGGCGGCATTCGGGGACGGTGGCGAAAGGGGGGCACCGATCGTATCGTTGAGAACCCGTTCGAGCGAGCTGATGGGCTCGAGTCGAATGAGACTATTGAGGGCCGCATCGACATAATAGGCATTGAGGGCCGTTGGCAGCCGTTCATTTGACGACACCGCGACAAAGTAACGAGATGTCACCGGCGGCAACTCCGGCCCGAAATCGCCGTCGAGCGGTGGATTCACCGTGCCCGTAAAGAGCTGGGTCGTACCAAGGAAAGAATCAAGCTTGCCTACCGAGCCCCGCGACAAGTCATCGACGTCACTTCCCTGCCCTGCTGCTGGCTGATCGTTGGCGACATTCGAGTCACGGCCCACGTAGACAAGCTGTCCGAGGGAATCAAAGACGGAAATCGTCAGATCCCCACGGAATCCGTCACCGTAATCGATATCGAGAATGGATGCCCAGTTGCCGCCGCCCGCCTGGACACCGTTGTAATTGACATCAAACATGTACCAGTCGATATCACCTGCATCCGTAGCTGAACCCGCCACACTGAGCGTAGCCTGATCCGTCTCGAGAAGATTACCGATGTACTGGGCGTTTTCGTAGGTACCGTTGTCATCCGTTGCGTTCTCGGCCGTCTCGCCAATCAGGTTCGACCGGCCCGGCAAACCCTGGGCATCGATCCCAATCGTGGGATAGCGGATGTCGGCGTAGCGAACAGTCGAGCCTGGCTTCTCGTCATGCTGGCGGAGTCGAATCCGAAGCTCGTACCGGCCACTGGTTGCACCCGTGGTGACCTTGGCCGGATTGGCAAGGTCGAGCCGATAGTCGTTCAGGGACGTCGCTGTCACGCCGCCGTTGGAACCAGCGGTTGATACCGGCTCATACTTCGGCTGGCTCCGGACTCGCACAAAGTACTGCTGCTGCGTTCCCACCGTGCCGGGCAGGATGACTCGCATCCCGCCGTCCTTCGGGTTCTGCGAGTAGAAATCATTGCCCCGCCACGCCTCCCTGCCGAGCACATTGGCCGCGCCAATCGTGCCTCCGAGCGTGGACCGCGTGTAGCCGTACCGTGCCTGGATGATCGTGGCACCCATGGGCCCCGAGAAGTTCAGGGTGAGCTCACCGGTGGCGAGATTCACCGACCCGCCGATCGCCGACGAGGTAGGCACAATGGCGCTGCCCAGGCGATCACTGCCGAGCACGTTTTGGAATGACACGTTCCCCGCAGTGTCAAACCAGAAGGTCTGGATCACGACGGGCAGAAGACCGCTGTCGTCGATGATCACTCCCGTAAGGGTGCCTGCGTTGATGCTGCCGTTGTCCAACTGGTACGTGACCGACGAGCCCCCCACGGCATCGGCATGCTCCTCGAGCTGGACGACGCCCCCTTCAACCTGGGTGTCCACCGACCTCGCGATCACCGTGCCTGCGGAACTCAGCAACTCAACCATCGAGTCGAGTGACGTCGCTGTCTTGTCGAGGTCGATCCAGACCTCGGAGCCGGCAACCCCCGTGAATCGGTAGACATCCACGTCTCCTGAGGAGTCTGGTGAGATCGTGCCGTGGACCTCAAAACCGAGCCGACGCGACTCGTCGCCCGACTTCTCCTGTGCCGACTCGCTCGTATTCGAGCCGGTCGGGAAATTAGGGGCGAGCACGCCGAGCGACTGCGCCGTTAACGTGGCATTGTTCGTGTCCACTCCCCCGGTTACCGCCCTCTCCGACTCAATCACGACCGATACGTTTCGGTCATTTGAATACGGGAGAAACTTCAGGCTCCTCCAATCGCCCGCGGCCGCAGCGGTGCTCGAGCCATCGACGTTGGTGTCCTTGACGGTCTCACCAAGCGGATCGAGGCTCGCCCCCACGGTGTCGTCACGCAACGAGGTGAGGATGACCGGGAAACCGGGTTGCCCAATGACCTGAACCGTCCCGCCGATGCGGTCGGTAATGTCAAGCGGCACTCCGTCCGCCGTGAATCCCGCGTCGGGTCCAAACATCTTCACGACGAGGCTGGCATCGGGGCGACTCTGGAGCCGAATACCGGTCGCGGTCTCGAAGTTGTTAACGATGATTTCATTCTGAAGCACATGGACAATGTCGGTGTCGTCCCACACGCCCTCGACGGTGATCTCTTCGCCGCGTACCGACACACCCGCGATCGCCGCAGGGCCGCCCGGTGCATACGCGAGCCGGTTCCCCGCGAGGAGCGGGCCAACATTGGCGTCGTACTGAGCGTATCGGGCTATGCCACCGGTTGTGCGACCGGAGTCAGGCCGAGACACCTCCGACATGGAGTTGGCATTCACGCTCACCACAGCGCCGGCGTTCGACCGGAAATCATTGTGAACAATGATGGGATGGGCACCTCGAACGAAGATCGTGGCCTCGGCGTTCATGCCGCGACCCGACCGGTTCGTTGACGCGAGCCCGGAAGCATTGTTTTCAATGCGGCTATTGGCGACTCGCAGGTCGCCTTGATGGGTTTCAAGGACGTTAAACGAGTCGAAAATACCTTCGATAGGCGTCGATCCGCCACCGTACCCAATGTAGGCGTTGTCGATGCTCGCCGACCCACCGGCGTTCACAATGATGCCGCCCCAGTCGCCCGGCGCATAGGTGTTTGGCAGGTTGCCATTTGTGTCAAACGTGCTGCCGGCCCCAAAGCGGTTGTCGGCGAGGCTCGTAAACACCACGCGGTTATTGGGCTGGCCTTCGGCAACAAACTGACTGAGGCCTCGATCGAGCTCGATTCGTGCTCCCTGGAGTTTGACAATCGCTCCTGGATCGATTTGGAGCCGTCCACTTGAGCGCGCGAGCGTTTCAGGCACGACGAACGTCAGCCGCACCGGCGTTGTCGTGCGCTCGGCTGGCAACGACAGAGTGATGGTCGTTCCATTCAGGATGCTCGCGATCGTGGTGCCCGCGGCGATCCCCGGCGCGAAGACGGGCATCCCAACCAGGAGATCGGCCGTTGACGCAAGCCCGGTCACGATGGCACTCGCGGCCGTGATGTTGCCGTTGAGCACGATGTCGTTCCGCTGAAACCCCCCCGCCCCGCCGGCGATGACGAGGTTTTCCTGCAACACATAAACAATGTCGGTGTTCTTGAATCGAGCCGGCACATTGAGCTGCTCGAGCGGCCTACCGAAGCCTGTGTCGATCTTGATGAAAAGACCGTTGATCGAGTTGTTGAAAACCTTATTTCCCTTGATCTCCGGACCCACGCGGCCGTTTGACTCTTCAAACGCGTTCGGCGTAGCAGCAATGGCGGCACCCGCACTCGCGGTGACGCGATTGAACGCCACCGTCGGCCGTGTGCTCTCGATCTGGATAGGGGCGATCGAGGCAAACTGCCCGTCGATGGCCACCTGTCCGCCACCGTAGCGGAATGTTCCTTGGTGGACGGTGTTGACGAAGGCCTTCTTTGACGCCGAGTCGGAGTCCTGACGGAACGTCACGCCACCCCACTGGCCTGCGGCGACGGCCGGTCCAAACCCGTCGGAATCACCGCCGATCGAGTCGTCATGATACGACGTGAACATGACCCGTGAATCGGGCGTGCCAAGGATCTGGAGCGCAGCGCCGGCACGTGACACGAGCTCAGACGACGAGCCCACGTCGATGTTCGCGGCGCGGAACTTTAGGACCGCGCCGGCATCGATCATCACGGTGACGCCCTGCGGCACGTTGAAGGTCGCACCATCCCCGAGGGGCTGCCCTGCGAGCGTCGTGCCAATCAGGTACGGCGTTTCGGTTGGGTTGCCGACGATGCGGATGATCTTCCGCGTGCCGATGTTGTCGATCGCCGCCTTGATGGAATTGTAGGGCGAGGCGAGCGACCCATTGCCACCAGCGGCCGCGGTCTTGTCGACGAACGCGTGATTTCCCAGTCCGGCCGTGTTGAACCAGAATTTGTAGGTGCCGCCGATCCGTCCGTCGTTGTCGCCATCGATCGGCTTTCCGGAAATGTCCACAACCGTGTTCGTGTCCGACGACTGAGGCACGAAACCGAGTTTCAACTCGTAGGCACCGTCGCTCCGGCCGCCGTAACCAGAATCGGCAACTTCCGGGTTGAAGGCCGTGTTTCCCACACTCGTTACAGCGATGTAATAGGTGCCAGCGGTCAGGTCAAACCCGATAAACGAGTCGCGGCCGATGGAATTGTCATTGCGGGCCACAAGCGTTCGCACGGTCTTGCCGCCGACGACCTCTTCCTTGTAAAGCGACAAAACGGTGTCGAGCTGGCTGGTGACCACAGCTTCTGGCCGTCCCACGACCGTTTCCGCTGAGAACCTTCCTGCCTCGGGCAGCGTGAACTTGTAGAGATCGATGTCGGAACCGTTGGGCGCGTAGAGCTGCTTGGCCTGAACGAGGTCGTAGTCGCCTGGGAAAACTGGCTCACCGGTAAGCCCTGCCCCCATGATCGATGAGAGATGGTATGAGTGCGCAAGGCCGAGGGCATGACCGATCTCGTGCATCGCCACACGAAACCACTCGCCGCCGTACTCGCTCGAGCCCCAGTTCTCAAGGCCGTCCATGACCGCGCCACGCTGCCCTTCGGCAGGACCGTTTGGAAAGACGCCGGCAAGCCCCATCGGACCGGTCGAGATATTGGGGTCGAGCGCTCGCATGTCCCCCGTAACGACGGTGATGCCCCGGGTTGGAGTCTCAACGAACCGCACTCCCAAATGGAGGCCGAAGAGCTCGAATATCTCGCGGGCGCGCTGCTTTTGCGTTTCCGTAATGACGTTCTGAAGAGGATTCCCCTGCGGATCGAGACCGTAATCCGCGCGGAAGTTGTACTCGACGGACTGGATACCCGTGGCCGGATCGACCGACGCGAAGGGCAGGCCATTCTGCCCGCTATCGGCTGGTGAGTTGCGATGACCCGGCTCGTCCAGTGTGCCGGGCTGCGTCAGAAATCCAAGGTCGCCCGCAGGCGTCGTCACCGTGGGGCGGACATCAATCGCCCCCGTGATCGAAATCCCAGAGGCACCAAGGGCGCCGAGAAGCTGCGCGGTCGAGAAGCTCGAATTGACGCTCACGACCGCATCACCAGCCTCGACGACCGGCATGGCTGGCCCTGCCGCAAGCGCTCCGCCAATCTCGAGCCGCCACGTTGTGCCACCCGGAATATTGGAGGCAAACGCGAGTACCGCGCGACCCGTACTGGCATCATAGGTAACGCCCGTTGGCACAATCGGTGCGCCCACGTCGTTCCCTGCGGGATCCACCTCGATGAGCCTGTAAAAAGCGGTATTGGTGGCCGACGCCTGGTTGAGCGGATCCTCTTGATTGAAGTAGACATCGATCGTGGTTCGCGACTGCGAAAGCGCCCCACCGATGCGGGTCACAGGCTGCGGCACCACGGCTGTTACAAACGCGCCGAGATTGAGCCGCAGATCGATGTTCGCGGGAGTGGCAGAACCATGGGTCGATGAGCCGAGCAGGCTCGAGACCGAAATGCGGTAACGGTCGTTCGGGAGCGTCTCGGCAAACCGGATGACAACCTGATTTTCATTCGGAGCGTCATCGACCTGAACGATGCCGGGCACGATCGCGACATCGTTGCCGTTGCCGAAGATGTCGCCGAGGCCACCGCTGCGCACGATCGAAATGCCACCGAGCGTCGCGGGGTCGATCTTCACCCCTGGGCCAAACCGGAGCGTGATCTGCTGCGGAGCGTCATTGAGTTCGACGGCGCCTGCGCCATGGATGCCACTGACGTAGAAGGGCGCTGTGCTCTCGGCAAAGGCGGCAACGAGGTCAAACGCCATGACGCGTCGTGGCTCGAGCTGCTCGATCTGATGCCGCTGCTGGCCGTTGTCTCGATGGCCACGACGAACCCGCCGGGGACGCCGATTCTGTCTGTCAAAAAGTCGGGGGAGAGACGTTTTCCACGATGAGAACATGCTTGGTCCCTGGCCAGAGTTTCCGTACGACGATCCGCTCACCCGCACCACGGCGCCAGGCCGACCCTGGAAACCGACACTGCTCTTTGTGTGATCGGACGCGTCGCTGTAGGCTGAAGAATAAACCGACCAGGCAGCCTAACATCCGGTAAAATGCAAGACAACGAATGGGTATGAGGCGCTGTCGTTCGCAAAAACGCCTCAAATCCAAGCCAAAAATGCTCGTTGTGCAACCCGCCTCGGGATGCCTTCTGCGCCAGGCCACGGCCTCGAAAAGGTTCCTCGATCGGCGTTGCCGTTCCGATTCTGCGGATTAGATCGACGGCGCCTGGGGTCCTTCGAACATCCTGCGTGGCCTGGCCGCTGTTTCGACGCGCCTATCGCAGTGCTGCGGGCTTCAAGCCCTGTTTGGCCTTGTTGAACCCGAATGCTGTCGGCTCGAACACTCCTACAACATCGACACACGATGTCTCGGGAATCGCGTCTTCGAGCCCCGCGGCCCAATAGCAGCCGTTGACGAGCAGCCGCCGCATGCCCTCACTCTCCATATCGGTCGATGAGCCCATCGTCGTCGTGAACACGCGACCGCTCGGGCCGCCGTCGATGGAGTAGGTCTTCGTCCAGGCCACTGGCATCATGGGATCGTTCTTCTTGCCCTCCACCGGGTCGGCATCGGACGTCATTCCGGTGAGCACCTGCCCAAGCACGAGCGGCGTGGAATCGCCTGGCAGCGGCAGGCGTACGCCGTAGACGTCGGTCGGCCCCCAGATATCGCCATCAGCGATACCTCGAAGAATCGGATGCTTTTCGGCGCCCGGCGCGACGATGCCGCGCGTGCTCTCTTTCCCGTGGTGGCCGTGATGATTGATCCACTTCTCACCGAGCACGAGCCGTCCAAAGCCGTCGGTCCATTCCTTCTTGTCGCCCTTGTAGCCATTGCCATAGTGGGCGTAGGCCCGATCCTTCGGGATGTTGAAGGCATGCGTTGCCGTCCGCAGGCCGACGACCGGCTTCCCAGCCCGCAGGTAATCGTCGATCTCCTTCATCTGCTCATCGGGCAGGTTCCGAAAACGCGTGGCGATCACCATGAGATCGGCCGTTCGGAGCGCCTCAAGGCCAGGGATGTTGGTCGTGGTGTTCGGGCTGATCTCTCCCGAGTCAGGGTCGATCGCATAGACGACGGTGCAGTCAAAGCCGTGATGCGTCGCGAGAATCTTGGCCAGCTGCGTGAGCGCCTCTTCGCTGCGATACTCTTCATCACCGCTCACGAGCACGATGTGCTTTGATTTCCCCGGGCCCTCGGCCCCGGGCACAACGATCCACGGGTCGTCGGCTCGCGTGCCAGCGGGCGATGCGAGCACCAGGGCAGCGAGCGAAAAAAGCAGTCGAAATGGACGGATCATGCGGATTCTCCCGTGAATGCGGTGCGTTGCGACCGCGGCAGGATGCCGAGTGTCGCACGCCGAGCGGCTGGCAGCAATCGGGACAGCCTCGCCGCAGGATGCAGCGAATGCCGGCCATGGAAAATAGTGGCTTTCCACCGGTCGGCCGTCGCGGAAAAGGGCCACGGATGGCCATTCCTGCGGTCAACTCATTCGACATGCGACGATCAGCGAACTATGAATGAGGGAGGCGACGAGCCCGTCTCGCCAGCCCCCTCCCAGCCGAGACCCCGCGTGAGCATGCCCCGCCGCCCATCGTCGCCAAACGGCCCTGCCCTCGACCCTCGCTGGCTCGTGGCCGCCGCGGTGATCGTGCTGCTGGTCGTCGGCCTGGCCCGCGGCGTCTACACCGTCAGCACCGAGAGCGTCGGGGTGATCCAGCGGTTCGGTCGGTATGCGGGAACCGTCGGCCCTGGGCTGCGATTCAAGCTTCCTTTCGGGATCGACACCGTCACAATCGTGCCGGTGAAGCGACAACTCAAGATGGAATTTGGGTTCGGCACGCGGGGGGCAACGGACCCAAATCAGGTGGCCTACGAGCCCGCCCTCGAAAGTGACATGGTGACGGGTGATCTCAACGCCGCCCATGTCGAGTGGGTCGTTCAATATGAAATCAACGAACCGCAGGCCTACCTCTTTCATCTTCGTGATCCTGGCCCCACGCTTCGGGCGCTTGCCGAGAGCGTGATGCGGGAAGTGGTGGGCGATCGCACGGTCGATGAGGTGCTCACGATTGGCCGGCAGGGAATCGAAACCGAGGCCATCGCCCGGCTCACCACGCTCGTGCAAGACCTCCAGATGGGGTTGCGGGTGCAGCATGTGCAACTGAAGAGCGTGCAGCCCCCTGCTCCCGTGCAGGCTTCGTTTGACGAAGTCAACCGCGCCCAGCAGGAGCGGGAAGAGATGATCAACCTCGCCAATGGGGAATACAACAAGGTCGTACCGCGAGCGAGCGGTGAGGCTCAAAAGATGCTGAGCGAGGCGGAGGGCTATGCCATCCGTCGCGTGAACGAGGCAGAGGGTGATGTCGCTCGCTTCCTCGCCTTGCTCGAGCAATACGAGAAGGCCCCCGACGTCACGCGGCAGCGGCTCTACCTTGAGACGATGGCCGAGCTTCTCCCACGGCTCGGCGGCACGATCGTGCTCGACGAGGAGGCTAAGCAGCTCTTGCCCCTCTTGAATCTTGGCGGAGCGGCCACCAGCCGAGGAGGCCGCACACCATGAGTCGTCTCCCGATCAACCATCCTGTGCTCGTCTTCCTGCGGCGACTGTCTGATGCGATCCTTTCGCCGATGGGCGCGGCTGTCGTGATCCTTGCTGGAATCGTGCTCTTCGGATGTGCCTACACGGTGGCCCAAACAGAGCAGGTGGTCATCACGCAGTTTGGCCGACCGATCGGCAAGGCGATCAACGCCAACAATGATCCCGACGGTGCCGGGCCAGGCCTGCACTTCAAGATTCCGTTCGTACAGGCGGCCAACCGATTCGACAAACGGATCCTCGCCTGGGACGGCACCCCGGTCGAAATGACCACTCGTGACAAGCTCTATGTCGTGGTTGACACGTTCGCCCGCTGGCGAATTGTCGATCCGCTGGTCTATCTCGAGAGCCTTCGGGATGAGCGAAGCGCCCTCTCCCGGATCGATGACCTCATCGGCAGCGAGACCCGCAACGTGGTCGCCCGCCACGACCTCATCGAGCTCATTCGCTCCGACGATAGCCGAACGGCCGAGCGTGACGAGTCGCTCGAGAAGGTCGAGGGGCTCATTGGCACGCTGCCGCCGATTGAATTTGGTCGTCGGCAACTCGAACGAAAAATCCTCGAGGCGGCGGCCCCAAAGATGGGCATCTGGGGAATCGAGCTTCTCGATGTTCGCATCAAGCGGGTCAACTACAAAGAGGGCGTGATCGGCAAGATCTACGACCGCATGCGATCGGAGCGGATTCAGATCGCCGAGCGTTTCCGTTCGGAAGGGGCCGGCGAGGCGGCCAAGATCGAGGGCCGTAAGCGGCGGGATCTCGAGCGAATTCAGTCGGAGGCCTATCGAAAGGTCCAGGAGATTCGGGGCGACGCCGACGCGCAAGCCTCGGAGGTGTATGCCAAGGCCTATGGCTCGAGCCCACTGGCCGCCGAGTTCTATGCGTTTCAGAAAACGCTCGAGACCTACCGGGCAACCCTTGGCAGCGGCACAACCGTCGTGCTCACGACCGACAGCGATCTCTTTAAGCTTCTCAAGCGTGTATCGCCCAAGCCCGCGGCAGCAGCAGACCCTGCTGGCGACTGAATGGGTGGTGCCCATGGGGAATCCATGCTCGCGTTGAAACACGTCGACGCCGTCTTTGAGAGCCCGGCGACCCACTGGGTGGGCGATGGGTTTCCGGTGAGCTCGGTCATCTCGCCGCAAACGCTCCAGAATCGACTGAGCCCCTTTGTGCTCTTCGACTACGCCGGGCCGGCGACATTCGAGCCGTCGGATCGGCCGCGTGGTGTTGATTCTCATCCGCACCGCGGCTTCGAGACAGTCACGGTCGTGTATGCCGGCGAGCTTTCACACCGCGACTCGGCAGGCAACCACGGCCGCATCGGGCCAGGCGATGTGCAGTGGATGACCGCCGCCGCTGGCGTGCTCCATGAAGAACAGCACTCGACTGATTTCACTCGCAGCGGTGGCGTGCTCGAGATGGCGCAGCTCTGGGTGAACCTGCCCGCGCAGCACAAGATGGACCCGCCGCGGTATCAGGAGCTCCTCAGCGACACGATTCCTTCCATGGAACTGTCCGACGGCGGCGGCACGGTGCGTGTGATTGCCGGAGCATTCGGTGACACATCCGGTGCGGCTCGCACCGTCACGCCGGTCGTTCTCTGGGATGTTCATCTCCGAAAGGGCGTGCTCGTCCGGCTCCCGGTCCCCGGCGGATTCTCGGTGGGGGTTTTCGTGCGCTCGGGCTCGGTCCTCGCCGATGACACGCACACCGTACTGGCAAGGCAGCTTGCGCTCTTTTCGACCGACGGCAGCGACATCAAGCTCGTTGCCCACGATGACTGTGAGCTACTCATCCTGGGAGGCGAGCCGATCGATGAGCCCGTCGTCGCCCACGGGCCGTTTGTCATGAACACGCCCGACGAGATTCACCAAGCGATTGCAGACTTCCGCGAAGGCCAGTTTGGGTCGCTCTGACTGCTCCGCGGGAGTGACATTTCCGCACCTTCGCGGCGGCGGTATGATGTTTTGGCTCTGCTGAACTCCCACCGTCCTCACCTCGGAGACTCCCCATGCGCACGGGCAACCCCGCGCTCAATGCCAACACGTTTGAGAACTTCGGCCTCTCTCGCGAGGATTCGTCCACCGCGTCGGCCGATCGCATGACGGTCAACGGCACGGTCCAGAAGACCTTCTTCCTGCTTGTGCTGGCACTCGGATCGGCCTGCTTCACATGGTCGCGGACGTTCCAGCAGGTCGAGGCCGACCCGTCGGGGGCGATCGGCTCGGTGGCACCGTGGGTCTTTGGTGGAGCGATCGTCGGGTTCATCACGGCGATGGTCATCTGCTTCAAACAGACCTGGGCACCGACGCTAGCTCCCGTCTACGCCCTGGCGCAAGGCCTTTTCATGGGAGGCATCTCCGCCGGCTTCGAGGCGCGCTATCCGGGCATCGTGGTCCAGGCGGTGGGGGGCACATTCGGCACGCTCTTCTGCCTGCTCGCCGCGTATCAGTCGGGGCTCATCAAGCCAACGGAAAACTTCAAGCTCGGCATCGTGGCGGCCACGGGTGGGATCGCGATGCTCTACCTCGTCATGTTCGTGGCGAGCATGTTTGGGTTTCCGCTCTTTGCCTCGCTTCACGGCAGCGGCGTGATCGGCATCGGGTTTAGCGTGATTGTCGTGGCGATCGCCGCGCTCAATCTTGTGCTCGATTTCGACTTCATCGAACAGGGGGCGGAACGTGGGGCGCCCAAGTATCTTGAGTGGTACGGCGGCTTCGCCCTCATGGTGACGCTTGTCTGGCTCTACCTCGAAATACTTCGGTTGCTCGCGAAGCTCCAAGACCGCCGCTGAGCCCTCCCTTAAGGGAGACTCGTGCGGATTCGGGCCCGTAGCTCAGCGGTTAGAGCAGGGAACTCATAATTCCTTGGTCGTGTGTTCGAATCACACCGGGCCTACTGTGATTGACTGAGATGGACCCCGGATTTCGGGCGCCCTAAGAGGGTGGAAAATCCCATGCGGGAGGCCTTTTTTCAGGAGCCGAAACATGGTGGTGCGTGCCGGACCGATCATCGACTGATGACACGACCGTGACACTCGTCGTGAATCGTGGGAGGGTGGGGACAGGCGAACATACAGGCCGACTCAACGTGCGGAGTTGAGCGACGCCATGGGTCATTATCCGCATGCCCGTGATGGACGAACCATCACGAAAATCGCAGGCGTGGGATGAGCCGGCGATACCAGGGCCGACGGGTGGCCCGCGCGACGTCGAGACCGCGGCTGCGAATGCCCGGGTGAATCGCCAGAAGTGTGCTGAAAAGTCGCTCCATGATGAAGGGCACATACGGCGCATCGATCTCGCGATCGGCCCGCGACCAGACAAGTCGGCGATCTGATTCGTCAAGGCCTTCCCGAATATGCCGATACACAGGCTCACACAATGCCATGTACGCGTCCCAAAACCGCCAGGTACCGGCCCAGTAGTTGCAGAACAAAACCTGCTCGCGAGGCTGCTCGAGCGCGGCAAGATGGACGTTCACGCCAACCGTGTCGAAGATCCGCTGCGTGAGGCCGAGAATGCCCGGATGATGGCGCTCGGCCTGCTGCCAGATGTTGGTGAAGGACTGAGGCTCAACTCGATACGGATGGGCGAAATAGACGTCGTAGCCCGGATGCCGCGTGATAAACTTTGTGAAGATGCGACCGCGCAGACCGGTCTTGGCACCAAACTTCCACGACACAAACCCTGTCACGTCTCGCTCGCTGATTCGGCCCGCGTGCCACTCCTTGCGGAAGACGTGATACTCCCGCCACTCAGGTGACGCGTTGGCACGATTGTCGTACGGGATGAAGGCCGGATCGAGCGATGGTCGCTGGGCGTCGTCGTAGAAGATCTGATGGATGCGCACGGGCATGACAACACTCGGTCGCGTTTCACGCGGCCCGCCTGGCGGCCGCGGAACCGTCCTCCTTGCCCACATCATGAGCCTGCCGGCCGTCTTGGATGATCGCAACAAGCCGGGCAATATCGGCTTCCTGTCTCGCGGCCACCGCCGCCCGCTGGGCACGCAGCTCAGCCGCCATCGGAGGCGCCGCCAGGATCGTGCGGATCGCCTGCGTGACCGACTCAATAGCAAAGGGATCGCAGGGCACCGCTGCGGTGCCGCAGACCTCGGG
>JBGTGN010000212.1:0-5361 GCA_041746715.1 Pirellulales bacterium
TCGCTACGGCCATCCGTGGCCTTCGCTCACTCGATGTTTGCCTCGCTTCGCCATCCTGGCTTCGCTTGCAAACAACGCCGGCTCCACGGCACGGGCCGCCACGAGCTGCCGTGTTTCAGAGGCCAGCACTTGCGAGCGACAAGGAAGTGGCCTTTCGGTGGGCGCGTATTGGCTACACTGTGATGAGCGGCGAGGCGGCTGCACTCGGGGATTCATTCATGCTACGCGCCCACGCCTCTGCACCGCCGCCTGCGGTCGGCGTTTCTCTGCTCGATGACCCAGATGCCGCGGCTGCGTGGGGGCGATCGGCTGGCCTTGCCGATCCGTCGCTCGCGCATCGCGTGCTCACCGGCCTTGCCGAGAACGGTGTCACGTTCGACCTCATTTCAAACATCTGTCGCAAGCTCGCCGACATCCTGCCGACGGTGAGCGACCCAGATCGCGTGTTCGTGGCACTCGGCCGATTCATCGCCGCGGTGCGGAGCCCGCTCTCGACGGCAACGCTCTTCGAGCGCGACCCCGAGAGCCTCGGCGTGCTCGTGTCGCTCTTCTCGGCGAGCCCGTTTCTTGCCGATACGGTGATCGCGGATCCTGAAGCATGGGAGGATGTCCGGCTTGGCCACGGTCGCCCCGAGCCAAAAGAGTCTCTTGCTGTCATGCTCGCCGCAGAGATCGGCGGGAGCGACGAACCAGACGTGGTGCTCGCCGCCCTTCGTCGGTTTCGCCGGCGGCAGACACTTCGCATCGCGTACGGTGACATCGTCGGTGGCAACAGGCTCGAAACCGTCGTCGCCCAGCTCTCGCATGTGGCCGACTGCATCATCGCCGTGGCGGTTCGCACGGCGACCATGACTGTCGAACGGCAGCGGGGCGTGCCCCGCGGGCCTGATGGCTCTCGTGCCACGCTCGCCGTCTTCGCGCTCGGAAAACTCGGCGGTAAGGAGCTCAATTACTCGAGCGACATTGATCTCGTTTTCGTCCACTCCGCGGACGGCCGCGTGGAGGGCCCAAGGCCCTGCACGAACGAGGAGTTTTTTGACCGCGTGGTCAAGGAGACGGTGCGGCTGCTCTCGGCGTCGTCGCCGCTGGGCAACGGATATCGCGTTGATCTTCGACTTCGCCCCCATGGCTCCGCAGGGCCGTCGACGCTCTCTCGCGATGCGATGCTGCACTACTTTGATCGCCATGGACGAACGTGGGAGCGGCAGGCCTGGGTGAAGGCCAGGTGTGTCGCAGGGGACGAGACGCTCGGGCAGCGGATTCTCGAGGAGATCGCGCCGTGGGTCTATCGCCGATGGCTCACACGGGCCGACATCAGCGGGATCAAGGCCCTCAAGCGAAGGATCGAACGGCGGGCGATCCGCGCGGGCACCGATACGGCGGACGTGAAGGAGGGGCGCGGCGGCATTCGCGATGTGGAGTTCACAATCCAGTTTCTCCAATTGCTCGGCGGCGGTGACGCGCCCGCCGTCCGCACGCCTGCCACGCTCGAGGCCATCCGCTGCCTTGCGGCTGCCGGCAGCCTCACCGACCAAGAGCGGGAAATTCTCGAACGAACCTACACATTTCTCCGCACGGTAGAGCATCGCCTCCAGGTGCTCTACGACCGGCAGACCCATGTCGTGCCGGATGATCCCGTTGAGCTCGGCCGGCTGGCCGTGCGATGCGGCGAGACGCCCGGGCTCGAAGGCCGAGAACGGTTTTGTCGTTCGCTTGCCGAGGCGTCGGACCTGAATCGTCGCATCCTCGATCACCTCTTGCATGATGCCTTTCCCGATGATGCGCCACCGGAGCCGGAAGTCGATCTCGTGCTCGACCCGGAACCGCCTGCGGAAATGATCCGAGACGTCCTCGGACGGCACGGGTTTCGTGATCCGCCAGCGGCGTATCGCTCGCTTGTGGCGCTCGGTGAGGAGCGGGTGCGGTTCCTTTCCACACGACGCTGCCGTCACTTCCTTGCGGCCATTGCACCACGGCTTCTGGCCGCGCTCGGAAAAACACCCGACCCCGATGCGACGCTCGTCACGCTCCGCGACGTGAGCGACTCGCTCGGCGGCAAGGGCGTTCTGTGGGAACTTTTCAGTTTCAGCCCGCAGACGCTCGATCTCACCGTGCGGCTCTGTGCGTCGAGCCCGTTTCTTGCGCGGCTCCTCGTGACCACGCCCGGCATGATCGACGAACTGCTCGACAGCCTGTTGATCGAGCGGCTGCCGACACCAGAGGAGCTGGAGGCAAGCCTCACCGATCTCTGCTCCGGTGCCGTCGAGCCCGCGCCGATCCTTCATGCGTTCAAGGCGTCGCAGCAGCTACGGGTGGGGGTGCGGGACGTTCTGGGCCGCCAGGATGCGGAGACGACGACGGCTGCCCTCACCACGATTGCCGAGGTGCTTGTCCGACAGGTTGTCGCGTACGAAGAAGAACGCCTCATGGAACGGCTCGGTGAGCCGATCGTCGCAGTTGGAACACGGGCAGGCGAGCGAGCCGCGCCTGTGATTCTCGCGATGGGAAAATTCGGTGGCCACGAGATGAACTACGCGAGTGACGTCGATGTCGTCTTTCTCTACGATCACGACGGCGAGTCGCGGCACCGGCGCCGGCCGGGGGCCGGTACGAGCAACGCCCACTTCTTCGGCGAGCTCGCTGGTCGTACCGCGAGGGCGTTCAATGAATTCGGCCCGCAGGGGCGGCTCTATGAAATGGACTCCCGACTTCGGCCATCCGGCCGGAGTGGTCCTCCGGCGATTTCGCTGGCCGAGTTCGCCCGCTACTTTGCCCCCGACGGGCCAGCAGCGATCTGGGAGCGGCAGGCGCTCATGAAGGCGCGGGTGGTCGTTGGCTCAGAGGAGGCGAAGGCGGAGGCCAGGCAGATCATCGACGAGGCCACATTCGGCCGTGCGTGGTCGGCCGCCGACGTGGCGAGCATTCGGGGGATGCGGTATCGGATGGAGGAGGGGGCGAAGGTGTCAAACCTCAAGCGGGGCCCGGGCGGAGTCGTCGATATCGAGTTTCTCGTGCAGATGCTCCAGCTCGTGCATGGAGGGAAGGACCGTTCCCTGCGAACGACGGAGACACTCGCTGGCCTGGTTGCGCTCCGCGCGGCGGGCCATCTCACCGACGAGCGAGTAATATTCCTCGAGCGTGCCTACCGCACGCTTCGATCGATCGAAGGTCGGCTTCGGCTTCTTGACGCGGCCGGCCGCCATGACTTTCCGTCCGATCCGGAAGAGCAACGAAAGCTCACCCACTTGCTCGGCTATGAAGCTCCCGACGCCCTCGTGTCCGACGTGCAATCCATCACTGCCCGCACCCGTGCCGAATTCGAAGCGATCTTTGACGCTACTGAGGCCTCACTCGCCGAGGCAAGCGGGTAGCAAAGACACGGACGCCACCCACAAACGTGGTGATGCCGAAGGCACCTCACGCAAGACGAGTCACGAACCTATTTCCGGTTCTGGCGGAATTGCTCGAGCTGGTTGAGATCCTGCTGGAGTTCTGCGGCCGGCGTGCCGTCGGAGCCGGGGCTCGTGATGGCGAGGCTCTTTGAAAACTCGAGCGTGTAGTCGTACTCGACCGCCGCCGCCGTCTCGCCGGCGGCACCAGCAGGCACTTCCACGTCCCATCGCAGGATGCCACGGGGCCGCTCGCGGCGGAGATAGAACGCGTCATCCGAAAGACTGTGCTTGCCCGTGTCGAGCGTGATCTTGATCTCATTTTCACGCTGGGCATAGGGCAGGCGATCGGCCACACGAACCATGACAGGCTCCTTCTTGAAGTTGTCGATCGTGAGCCGGTAGTCAAACGAGAGCACGCGGTTTCCACCCTGAACCGTCTCTTCCTTCTTCACAAGCTCGCGGCGAGCCCGAAGCTGCGGATCGGCACCGAAGCCCACGACAAACGTCTGCCCTCGCGCCACCGTGCTGATCTCGCCCCGGCCCACGAAGCGGCCGTCGAGGTAGACATTAATCGGGCCACCCAGCAGGTCGTCGTCGCTCGTGTTGATGATCTCCGCCTCGCGGTAGACATACGTCGTCAGTACGGGGGTGGCCATGTGGTAGACCGTTCCCTCGAGATCGGCCCGCATCACCTGCACGATCTGCTGGTCGTTTCGGCTGGCCATGCTGATGCGATTCGGAAGACGGTAGTCGATGCTCGGGCCTTCGCTGAGCATCGACGAGTCTTCCTCGAGGCTGCGAAGCGCGTCGGTTGGGCACATCAGCTCGAGCGTCTGGGCATCATTCGCGGCCAGGTTGAACCGCCAGGCGTTGTCGAGCGAGGCCTTGTTGCCATACGCCTGAATCTGCCCCTGCTGGGCGGCGGCGCGCTGCTGCTGAATGGATTTGAACTGTTCATTGAGTTTGCCCTGTGGCACCTGAATTTCATTGCCGAGCGGATCGCCAGCGGCCAGTGTCACTTCGAAGGGCGCGAGCCCGGGCCCCTTCGCACTGAGCACTGGAGACGCGGTCGAGAGGGTGAGTTCCACGTCGTTCCAATCCTCGCCGCTCCGCTGGGCAATGATGGCGTTGTATTCAACCTGAACGGCCTTGGCTTCAGCCGTCGCACGAAAGTTGTACGACGGGCTCCAGCCACACCCGCCTGCGAGGTAGGTGAGTCGCACGCGGCCCGGCTTGTCGATCTTCTTGTCGAGGAACACGATCGCCTCGAGCACGGTCTTCGACGAGCTATTCGTCAGCTCGGCCCGCTTCCGCTGAAGGAGGGTCATTTCCTCGGCAATTTTCTGCTGCCGTTGGCCGAGCGCGAGCCGCTGCTTCGTGGCCTCCAGGCGTCGTGAGAACGTGAATTCCGTCACTTTCATCAACTGTTCGGCATCGAGCACGCCCTTGGTCAATTCCGCCTGGGCGGTGGGAGCCACAAAGCCCTCGAGTTTGTCGAGGTATTGAAGCTGCTGCTTGATCAGTTCGAGCGACGCAACGATCTCCTGGGTTTCTGCCTGCAGGGTCGCGACCTGTTCATCCAGCTTTCGGACCTCCTCGCGCGGAGCCTCGCCGACCGCCCGCGTGCGGAAGCGGACCGCGCGAACCTGCACGCCCTCGGCTCCCTCAGCAAAGAGGCTGTCGGGCACCACGCCGGATGGGAGATCGGGCACGACCAGTTCGATGGCTCCGCCCGGGGCCTCGACCGGAACCGTTCGTGAGACCATCGCCTGGCCACGATAGAGCGTCACTGCATCGACCGTGCCGGCCTGTGTGATGACCTTGGCGTCGGCGGCGTGCGTGACGGTGCTCGTTGTGAGTATCAACGCGAAGGCGAGGGCTGTGGTACGGGGCGATGACATGGGAATGGTCTCCAGAAGGGGCATTTCAAGTAGGTGCTGGCTCGGGGTTGGCCACGCCCAGTCGCCGG
>JBGTGN010000213.1:0-22541 GCA_041746715.1 Pirellulales bacterium
CGCGCGGTGTATCGACCGCCCGGGGGGAAACGAGCGGCGATGGCTTCGCCGGGAGTGGAACCGTGCCCGGGTGCGGAGCCTTGGGCACGCTCGCGGCGGGCTGCTCGAGGAGAGCGTGGACGCGGTCAACGATCGCCTGCACGGGAAGAGAAATCTTTCGGCCGACCTCATGGCCGTCGAGCTGGCGGGTCATTTCGGCAACGTAGGTCGCGACCGCATCGGCCCCTGCCAAAACGATTTCGATTGCATCGTGATCGAGCGACCGAGCGCCGCGGCGGGCGGCGTCGAGGAGCGATTCGAGCTCGTGCGTCAGGCGTTGGAGTACGACGAGCTTCATGACGGCGGCGTTTCCCTTGAGCGTGTGAAACGCACGAAACACTGTCGCGAGCATGTCGGCATCGGTTGGGGTTGTCTCGAGAACGAGCACGCCCTGTTCGATCTCTTGGAGCAGCTCGAGGGCTTCGGAGCAAAACAGCCGTATGAGCTCGCCATCCTGCCCTTCTGGCAGCACGGTCACGGGCACGGAGTCTGGAGTCAGCGGCGCCGGCCGACGGTCCGCTTCCTGCGCGGGGCTCGCAGACGTCGTGGCCGGTGGCTGTATCAGGGCGGTGGGCAAGGGGGGAAGCGAGGTGTCACGGCTCCAGGCAGTGATGGCCTCGTCGAGCCATGGGTGCCAGATCGTGAGCCGTTCGATCGAGTCGGTTTCAGCACCGCTGAGCCACGCGGTGGCGAGCGTGACCGCCGAGACGATCGCGTCGGGGGCCGTGCCACGGACAGCGGCCTCGAGCTCCTGGAGCATTGGCTCCAACGGGCTCATGCTGCCGTCCTTTGCAGGATCGACAAACGCCAACTCGAGACCGATCCTGCGGAGCAGGTTCCGAATGTCGTCGATGAGTTCTTCCGGAGGCATCGTCGCTCGCTGCCATGCCCTGGCCGCCCTGCGAAGCGCATGGCAGCATCCGAAAATCCTAGCTTGCGAGCGGTGGCGAAAACCCGAGCCTGAAAAAAACGGCGTCTCGGTCGGATTGGAACGGTCGTTTCGGTCATGAGGCCGGCCGGGCACGCGCCCGTCACAGCGAACTAGACTTGGCAACCGACCCGTTCCGATCGCCGATGGAATCCCTTGGCCGAGAATCCATGAACACGCTCCAGCGACTCAAACTCACCACGATCGGTCCAGTTGCAGGCCTTCTCGTGCTGTCGTTTCTCGCCTTCTGGAATCAACAGGCTCTGAGCCTTGCCCACGAGAATCGCCAGGAGTCGTACCGACTGGCCAACGAGCTCCGGCAGAGTTCGGATGAGTTGACACGCACCGCCCGCACCTACGTGGTCACGGGCGATCCGGTTTACGAACAGGCGTATTGGCACATACTCGCGGTGCGAAACGGCGAGGCTCCACGGCCCGACGGCCAGACGGTCGCCCTGCGAACTCTCATGGAACAACAGGGGTTCACGCGAGATGAGCTCGGCAAGCTCGAAGAAGCCGAAGACAATTCCAATGCCCTCGTCACGACCGAGACGATCGCTATGCATGCCGTCAAAGGAGAGTTTGCGGACGGTCACGGGGGCTACACAAAGAACGGTGAGCCCGACTTCGAGCTCGCCCGGCGAATCATGCACGACGAGCAATATCATGCGGATAAGGCAACGATCATGAACCCGATCGACGAGTTCGAGGCGATGATCGATGCCCGCACCGAGGCGAAAGTCGTCGCCATCGACTGGCGAAACGACATCCTTGCCCTGTTGATTCTAGCCTTGGCGGCGGTCGCCACGTTCACGACCTGGGCCGCCATCGCCGCCCATGGCAAGGGGCTTCGCCGCGCGATCGATCAGCTCGCGACCACGGCCGAGAATGTCGGGAGTGGTGCGACGGAGCTGGCCGCGGGAAGTCAGTCACTCGCCCAGGGAGCCTCCGAGCAGGTGGCCGCCGTAGAAGACATCTCGGCCTCGTCTCGCGAGACGAGCGCGATGGCGACCGAGAACGCCCGCCGGACGCAAGCCGCCGCGGAAGTGGTGAGTCGAGAGCGGGACCAGTTCGGCGAGGCTGCCGCGCGGCTGGGCGAAATGGTGCGGGCCATGGAGGCAATCGACGAGGCTGGGGGCCGCATCTCGAAGATCAATAAAGTCATCGATGAAATCGCCTTCCAGACGAACATCTTGGCCCTCAATGCCGCTGTCGAGGCGGCACGCGCAGGCGACAAGGGCCTTGGTTTTGCGGTTGTCGCTGACGAGGTCCGCAGCCTGGCCCAACGATCAGCCAAGGCCGCGAAGGAAACTGCCTTGCTCATCGAGGAGTCGATCGCCAAGGCAAACTCTGGACGGTCCAAAGTGGACGAGTTGTCGGCGGCGATCGCGTCGCTGGCCGAGCAGTCGGCGAAAGTTCGGTCGCTCGTGGAGGAGGTGCACGGCGGGAGCCGCGAGCAGCTCAAGGCCGTGGAGCGGATTGGCTCATCGCTCGGTCAGATCGAGCAGGTGAGCCAGAACACTGCTGCGGCGTCGGAGCAGGGATCGGCGTCAGCCGAGCAGCTCTCAGCCCAGTCGGCATCGCTGCTCGACGTCGTGGCGGCCATGGGACGCATGGTGGGGCGGTAGCGCCAAGGCTCGTGGTGACCCGTGCCGCTTCGCGGGGCAAAAGGCTATATCTGCCAGTCGAGCGAGGGCTCGGGGGCTTCGCCTCGCATGCGGAGCTTGGGCCGCTCGAGGACGACTGTTGTGTGCGGGTCTACCGAGCGGGTGAGCCAGACACTGCTGCCGATGACCGAGTCGTGGCCGATTCGGGTACCGCCGCCGAGGACGGTGGCATTGGCATAGATCACCACGCGGTCTTCGAGCGTGGGATGTCGCTTCGTTCCGCGGACGAGGTGGCCATCGGCATCGGTCTGGAACGACAGGGCACCCAGCGTGACCCCCTGGTAGAGCTTCACGCGACTGCCGATCTCGCAGGTCTCGCCGATCACCACGCCGGTGCCGTGGTCAATGAAGAAGTGATCGCCGATCGTGGCGCCAGGATGGATGTCGATGCCCGTTCGTGAATGAGACCATTCCGCCATCATTCGAGGAATCAGCGGAACGTCGAGCCGATGGAGCAGGTGGGCGAGGCGATGAATGGTGACAGCCTCGAGGCCGGGATAGCAGAAGATGATTTCATCGAGGGTCCGCACGGCCGGGTCGCCTTCGTAGGCAGCCTGCACGTCGGTCGCGAGCACGCGACGGACCTCCGGAATCCGCTCCAAGAACTCGACAGCCTTGGCCTGCCCGAGCGCCTCGAAATCGGCCTCCTCGGTGCAGCCGCGAACCGAATCGGGCATCGGGATCGGCTCGATGCCTGACGCGCTCGCCGCCTGTCCTGCCGAGACGATATGCCGAAGCGCCCGGCCGATCTGGGTGGTGAGCTTGTCGTGGAGCCCGTCGATCAGATCGCCAACGTGATAGGTGACGTTGCCGAGGTGGAGATTCTCCCGGCGGCGATAGCCGGGGTAGAGAATCTCCTTGAGATCCTCGCACACACTCACAATCGTGTCATAACTCGGCAGCGGGCAGTGCCCGAGATGGTGAATGGCCGGTGAGAGCTGATAGGTCTCGACGATTCGCCGAGTGAGCTCCGGCAACTGCTCCTTGATGCGCACGTCAGTCGACATGGGAGTTGATCGTAGGGAGCGAGGGTGACAATCCGCAAACGGCCCACGGTATCGGTCGGCGGGATGCCTCGGTGGTATTGAAGGTTCCCTGGGGATTTTGTGGAGAAACGTGGTTCGCCCCGTGGTCCCGGGAAGCCAGGCAGCCTGGGCAACTTCAGGCCCCGTCGCCGGCTGCCTCGACCGCGGCCGGAATCGTGACCGCTCCTTCGTAGATCGCGCGGCCGACGATGCAGCCCGCCGCGCCGGTTGTCGCCACGCGGCAGATGTCGTCGGCCGTGGCGATGCCACCCGAGGCAACGATCGGAACGGGTACCGCCTTCACCATGGCTTCGAGGGCCGGGAGGTTCGGCCCCGACAGCATGCCATCGGTCGCGATATCGGTGAACACGATCGCGGCCAACGGTAGCTCGGCGTGTTGGCGGGCCACGTCAATCGCCTCGAGCGGGCTTGTCTCGAGCCAGCCACGCACAGCCACGCGGCCATCACGGGCATCAAGGCCGAGAACAATCCGCCCTGGGAACGCCATGGCCATCTCCACGAGCAGCTCAGCGGATTCGATTGCCACGCTCCCCACCACGACGCGATCGACACCAGCGGCCAGATAGCGACCGATCGTTTCGAGCGACCGCACGCCGCCTCCGAGTTGGCAGGGCACGCCGGCTGCGGTCACCATCAACGCGACGAGGTCAGCCTGCGTAGGCGTGCCATCACGGGCACCATCGAGGTCAACGATATGGAGCCGCCGCGCGCCGGCTTCGACAAACCCACGTGCCATCGCCACGGGGTCGTCACCGAAGATGGTTTCACGAGCGTAGTCGCCCTGAAGTAGCCTCACGCACTTCCCGCCGCGGAGATCAATCGCTGGCCACAACTCCATCGTCATCGTCTCCAGTCAGGAACAAGCAGACTCGGTAGCCAGGAGCCATGAGCCGAGCAGCCGGAGGCCGGCGGTCTGGCTTTTTTCGGGGTGGAACTGTGTCGCAGAGAGATTGCCACGACGGACGGCCGCGCAGAAGTCGCCGCCGTAGTCGGTCATGGCAGCGATCACTGATGGATCAGCAGGCCGAGCGTGGAAGGAATGCACGAAGTAGAAATAGGCGTCATCACCTGACGGCCTCCACTCGCCCTGCCATCGCGTGGTGTTCCAGCCCATGTGGGGAATCTTCAAGCCGGTCGGCAGATCAAACCGCACGACGTCACCCGCGAGGATGCCGAGCCCGCGATGCTCGCCCCCTTCGAAGCCTGTCTCGAAGAGTAACTGGAGGCCCATGCAGATTCCCAGAAACGGCTTGTCGTTCTGCGCGTGCTGCTGGATGGGTTCGACGAGGTCTCGGTCGTGGAGTGCCCGCATCGCATCCCCGAAAGCACCAACGCCTGGGAGGATGATTCGCTCAGCCTTCGCGACCACGTCAGGATCGCTCGTGATCGTGGCCGAAGCGCCGCACTTCTCAACGGCTTTTTGGACGCTTCGCAGGTTGCCGCTGCCGTAATCAACGATCGTGAGCATGCGAGGGAGTGTAGGTGCAAACTGGTCTGACTGAAAGCGGCAACTCCCGCGTCAT
The DNA here is from genome assembly GCA_041746715.1 of Pirellulales bacterium. Taxonomy (GTDB): domain Bacteria; phylum Planctomycetota; class Planctomycetia; order Pirellulales; family UBA1268; genus QWPN01. The sequence continues at coordinate 5,204 of JBGTGN010000213.1, forward strand.
ATGCCATGGCAAGAAAATTGCTGGTCTGAACAGTCGTTCGTATACTGTGAATTGTGATTCTGTCCGCTGATCGACCCTTTGGGTCCGCGTCTGGCCAATGTTCTTACTGGGCCGACGGCGACGCGGGCGTTTTCCAACGGAGTGATCCAATGGCAAACGACGTCGTCCGTTGTTCCAAGCCCTCTGTGGCTTTCTTCGCGTCGCTGATCGGGCTCGTAGGGCTCGTGCGTCCTTCGCTTGCGGAGGACAAGGTGTCGTTTAATCGCGACATTCGTCCGATCATGTCGGACACCTGCTTTCACTGCCATGGCAACGATGCCGAAACACGCGAGGCCGGCCTGCGACTGGACGTGCGTGACGCGGCCCTGCAAACAACCGAGGGAGGGTTGATCCCGATCGTGCCGGGAGACCCAGACTCAAGCGGCATCATCCAGCGGATTTTCGATGCCGACGATCCCATGCCACCGGAGGTGGCCCACAAGCCGCTCACCGACGCGCAGAAGCAATTGTTTCGCCGCTGGGTGGCCGAGGGCGCCGTGTACGAGCCGCACTGGGCCTACGCGCCGCTGGTGAAGCCGGCGATTCCACCGGGACGCGAAGGCGAGAATCCGATTGATGTGTTTGTCGAGGCTCGACTCGTCGAGAAGGGCCTCAGTTTGTCAGAGGACGCAGCGCCGAACGTGCTCGAGCGCCGGCTTGCGCTCGACGTGACGGGGTTGCCGCCCGAAGCGGCGCTGCCAGGGCCACGGCTTGCCGGCGACAAGCTTGTCGACGCGCTCCTGGCTTCGCCCCATTTCGGGGAACGGATGGCAGTCTGGTGGCTCGACATTGCCCGCTATGCCGACACGGTCGGCTTCCACGGTGATCAGAACCAGCGCATCTTTCCGTATCGCGACTACGTGATCGCGTCGTTCAACGCGAACAAGCCGTTCGACCAGTTCACCCGCGAGCAGCTCGCGGGCGACCTCCTTCCCGATCCGACGACCGAGCAGCTCGTGGCCACCGGCTATAACCGGCTCAACATGATGACCCGCGAGGGGGGCGCGCAGCCGAAGGAGTACCTCGCGAAGTACGGCGCGGAGCGGGTGCGGTCGGTTGCGGCGGCATGGTTCGGCAGCACGTTCGGCTGCGCCGAATGCCACGATCACAAGTTCGACCCGATTACCTCCCGCGACTTCTACGAGCTCCAGGCATTCTTCGCCGACGTCAAGCAGTACGGGGTCTACAACACGTACGGCTACACCCAAGAGCCCGAGCTACGCGGTTTCGACAACGATCACCCATTTCCCCCGGAGCTCCAGGTCGAGAGCCCGTGGCTGAAGAAGCGGTATGAGCAGTCGCGACGACAGCTCGCGGGCGTCCTGACCGCGGCCGCCAGCCGCCTTGCGACCGAGCCGCCGGCCGTGAAGGCACGTGAGGCATGGGAATCCCAGACGCGGGAGTTCCTCGAGTCGCATCCAGATGGCTGGCTGACACTCGCGCCGTCGGAAAAGGGAGTCATCAAGAAGGATAAAGGCCGCAACGAATCCACGGAGATCGTGTTCGACGCGGCCGGGATCCGCACCATCGCCGCGGTGCGCCTGGCGATCGCCATCGAGTCAGCGAATGATGCCGCTCAGCCCAGGGCTGAAGGAGCCCGATACACGCTCGCCGTTGCCATCCATCCAGCCGAGGGAAAGCCGCGGCCCGTGAAACTTCGAGCGGGCGAGGCGAATGTGAAGCGGCCGATCTATCGATCGGGCTTCGAAGTACCTGGCCTTACGCATGAATGGCGGCTACCGTTCGAGCTGCCGGCGAGCGTGCGGCCGGAGGCGGTGTGGGTGGTGGATCCGATCGCGCTCGAGCCAGGGGATCGGATCGTGGCCACGATCGGCGGCGACGGAAAAGTGCCGGTGGTGGTCTCGGTGAGTCCGTTCGGCGAGGTCGAGCCCGGCCTCGTGGCCTCGGCCACCGACATCGCCGCGATCACGACCGCCGCATCGGCCCGCTCACCAGAGCAGGCGGCCAGAGCGTCCGCCGTCTTCCTGCTTTCTACTGCATTCGATCGACCGGCGCTCGATCAAGCCCATGCCCTCGGCCGTGACCTGGCCGGCCTCTTTGGCGGCCGTACCTGGACGCTCATCACGAAGGCTGTGCCGAACCCGCTGACCGTTCGCGTGCTCCCACGAGGCAATTGGCTGGATGAAAGCGGCCCGGTCGTGCTGCCGGCCACGCCGGCGTTCCTTCCGGGCCGAATCGAGAGCACGCCGTCGAAGCGGCTCACGCGGCTCGATCTCGCGAATTGGATCGTGTCCGACGCAAACCCCATCACCCCACGAGCCGTGATGAATCGGCTGTGGGCGATGTTTTTCGGCGCGGGGCTCAGCGCCGCCGTCGATGACCTCGGCTCGCAGGGCGAACTGCCCACGCATCCGGAGCTTCTGGATTGGCTCGCGTGCGAGTTCCGTGAATCGGGCTGGAACCTGAAGCACATGATTCGCCTCATCGTGTCCAGTCGCACCTACCGTCAGTCCAGCCGGTTTCAGACGCAGGCAATCGAGGTCGATCCGACGAACCGGCTCCTGGCGTCGCAGAACCCCCGGAGACTCGAAGCGGAGTTTGTCCGCGACAATGCGCTGGCGATCGCCGAGATCCTCGATCTTTCGAGCGTCGGGGGCCCGAGTGTGAAGCCCTACCAGCCCGATGGTTACTACGCGGCGATTCAGTTTCCCAATCGCACCTATGTGGCCGACACGGACGACCGGCAGTGGCGTCGCAGCGTCTACACCCATTGGCAGCGGACGTTTCTCCATCCCATGCTCGCGAACTTCGACGCCCCCGCCCGAGACGAGTGTGCGGCGGCCCGCACCGTGAGCAACACGCCCCAACAGGCGCTCACGCTCCTGAACGATCCGATCTTCGTGGAGGCGGCCCGCGTCTTCGCGGCGAGGCTGCTCGACGACCCCGCCGCCAAAGACGATGCCTCGCGGATCAGGCTCGCCTTCAGACTGGCGCTCAACCGCGAGGTTGGCCCAGAAGAACTCTCGTCACTCGAGTCGTTCCTGAAAACCCAGCGCGACACGTATCAAGCCTCGCCTGAGGACGCAAAAAAAATCCTCGCCGTGGGGATCGCACCACCATCAAAGCTCGATCCGGTCGAGCACGCGGCCTGGGCACAGGTTGCCCGGGTCGTCCTCAACACGCACGAAGTCATCACGAGGTACTGAGATGCCGCACGAGCCTATGGCAATCGCCCGCCGCAGTTTCCTCCACCAAAGCGCCTTTGGCCTCGGTGGGATCGCGATGGCCATGCTCGATCGCGACAGCACGGCCGCGACGCCGTCGGCCGGCGGCGGACTCGCCAAGCCGGACGACTGGCGGGGCGCGCTCGGGCGGCCTCATTTCCCCGTGAAGGCGAAGCGAGTCATTTTTCTCTGCATGGCCGGAGGCCCTTCGCAGTTTGAGAGCTTCGATTGGAAGCCGGCGCTCAAGGAGCTCGATGGCAAACCGTTTCCGGAGTCGTTCACGAAGGGGCAGCAGCTCGCCCAACTCCAGAACACCGCCCTGAAGGCCCGTGGCTCTTTCGTCAACTTTGAAAAGCACGGGCAGGCGGGCATCGAAGTCAGCGAGTTGTTTCCGCATCTCGCCAAACAGGCCGACAAGTTCTGTGTGGTCCGCTCGATGCAGACCGAGCAGATCAACCACGACACAGCCCATGCCTTCATGAACACCGGATCGATCATCAAGGGACGGCCGAGCATGGGGTCGTGGTTGCTTTACGGCCTCGGCTCTGCGGCCGACAATCTTCCGGGCTTCATCGTCCTTACGTCCGCGGGCAAGTATGGCCAGCAGCCGATCTCGGCGCGGCAATGGTCGAGTGGCGTCTTGCCGAGCCGGTTTCAGGGCATCCTCTTCCAGTCGAAGGGAGACGCCGTGCATTACATCGGCAACCCGCCGGGTGTCTGTCAGAGCACGCAGCGGCAGGTCGTCGACGAGGTGCGGCGGCTCAACGGGCTGCTCGCGGAGCGACAGAACGACCCCGAGATCACAACTCGAATCGCCCAGTACGAGATGGCTTTTCGCATGCAGGCGAGCGTGCCGGAGCTCACGGACTTTTCCGGTGAGTCCCAGGAGACGCTGGACATGTACGGTGTCAAAGAGCCAGGCGACGGCTCATTCGCGTCCAATTGTCTGCTTGCACGACGGCTGGCCGAGCGGGGCGTGCGGATGATCCAGCTCTACCACCGCAACTGGGATCACCACAGCGATCTCCAGCCCGGCATGAAAGAAGGGGCGGACAACGTTGATAAGCCCTCCGCCGCGCTCATCGAGGACCTCGCCCAGCGTGGCCTGCTTGACGACACCCTCGTGCTCTGGGGCGGCGAGTTCGGCCGTACGCCCATGGGTCAGGGCTCGGGCCGCGACCACCACATCCTTGGCTTCAGCGTCTTCCTCGCGGGCGGCGGTATCAAGCCCGGCATCACCTGGGGAGCCACCGACGAGCTCGGCTACCGGGCCGTGGACAACGTTGTCCATGTGCATGACCTCCACGCCACGATGCTCGCGCTGCTCGGCATTGACCATCATCGGCTGACGACGAAGTTCCAGGGCCTTGATGTCCGCCTGACTGGCATCGCGGGCAACGTCGTCAAAGGCATCATGGCCTGAGGCCGCTTCTCCCGGCTCACTGTCAGCCATCGCCCCCGATGCGCTCGGGATAGATCACGAGCTCGACGCGGCGGTTGCGGGCGCGGCCGGCCGCGGTGGCGTTTGAGACGAGCGGATGGTTCCCGCCGTGGGCAACGAGAAAAAGCTGCCCCTCACGCATGGGTGTGCGGGTGGTGAGGAAGTCAAAGACGGCCGCCGCGCGGGCAGCGGTGAGCTGATGAGGCGAAGCCCATGTCACGTTCTGAAGGGGCTCGTTGTCGAGGTGACCTTCGATGCCGACAAAGTGGCCGGGGTAGACCCGCTGGAGTTCGCCAGCAACTTGGGTGAGCAGCGCCGTGCCACCGGGAAGAAGGTTGGCCGTGCTCCCGTCAAACAGTCGATCGGCAGGTATGTCGATTCGAACGACAGTGCCGTCGAAGCGCGGCTCGAGGTCAGGCAGCGCGAGCTCCGCGAGGGCCGATCGCATGGTCGTGACCGGCGTGGAGGCGGCTGCGCCGGGAGCGCCGCCAGACGTGGGTGCCGTTGGTGGCATGCCCGCCGATCTCACCTGCGCGAGCTGCTGCGACGTGCTTGCAAGCTGATCGCGAAGCGCGGCGATTTCGTTCTGCATGACCTCAGACTCGGCATGTGACCGAACGAGCGCCGATTCGAGCTGCCGGCCATCGAGGTCCGCGTAGGAGGGCAGTGTCGGTATCGCGCTCATCTGAGGGAGCGTATGGGCGGGGGCCGATACGCCCGGTGGTGGCTCGAGCGTAAGTGGCGCAGCAGGAGGCGCGGTCTTGAAGGGATTGTTCGAGCAGCCGGTCACGCCGAGGGCGACGACGAAGACAGCCACGATGTGGAGGGTGAGGCGTGGGCGCATGGGGCGATCCCGCGGGCGAGGGGCGGGGATCGTAGGGGGCTCCGGCAGACCAGGCAAGCCCACGAAAAATCTTGCCTATGGCCGCAAAAAGTCAGTCGGGCCGCCGTGAGGGAAAGCCACGGAGCCTAGCCCATACCCAGAGTGTGGCCGCCGTCATCGTGATCACGAGGCCAGCGACCACCACCATATCCAGCGGCCGCTCGAACTGTGGCGAGGCCATGTCCCACACCGGACGCCAGCCAACGACGACGATCGCCAGACCAAGGCAGAGGCTCGGGCCGAAGGGCAGCTCCGACTCCGATCGCACGAGGAGCTGCGTCAAACCATGCGCAAGACCGATGAAGACGCCGAGCATGCAGGCAAGGAGACAGGCTTGCCAGCCGAGCCACGCGCCCGCCATCGCCATGAGCGTGACATCCCCAAACCCCATCGCTTCGCGGCCGAGCGCCCACGATGCGCCCGTTCGGGTTGCCCAGATGAGCCCCCCTGACACGGCGAGGCCCGCCATCGCCGTCACCGCACCTGCCCAGTGGTCCCCACCGACACACCAGGCCGTGACGACGATGCCGACCCCGGCGCATGCGACGAGCATGCGGCTGCTTGGTCTTGCGCGGGGACTGCTCTCGGAGACCGATGATGGCGGCGCGTCGTCTGGGACTGTGCCCACCCACCACCATGCGGCGAAGAGGAGCACGGCAACGACGAGCCCGGTGCTGCCCGTGAGCCATGTTGGAAGCTCGGTGCCAGCGAGGCCACCGCCGAGAGCGAGCACGTCTGGCGCGAGTGCGGGCGGTGCGAATGACCGCTCAATGGACGTGGTGATCGGGAGAAGCGTGAAGGGAAAGAGGGCGTTCCATCCGAGGCCAGCAAGAACGCCAGGCACGGTGATGGCGTCAGGGATCACACGGTGCCGGAGATCGACCCAGGAGGCAGCAGCGAGGAACAGAAACAAGATTCCATGGGCCGCAGCGCGACCGATGAGCTCGGGGGTAGCGACGGTGACGCCCGTCGGAATCTGAGCCTGCTGAATCACCTCCCACCACCAGAGCGCCACGGCCAAAGCGACGGTCGCGATTTCTACGATTCGATGGACGCGACGATCACTCGCCTTGGGTTCGACGAGCCGCGCCACCCCGCGGGTGAGAAGCCGCCCCGCGATCAAGGCCATCGGCAGGATCGCCAGCAGCATGACGGGCGAGGTGAACCACGTGATAACAGGCTGCCAGTTCATGGAATGAGCTCCGGACGTGGCCCGCCGAGCCAGGCATGGATTCGTTTGGCAAGACGTTGTGGCGTGTCAACGGCGGTGTCGATGACGCCATCGGCGACCTCGCGGTACAAGGGCTCGCGGTGAACGACGGCCGCGGCGACCTCGTCGAATACATCGCCCCCTCCGAGGGCAGGCCGGCGGCGGGCCGTGCTCGGATCAGCGGCCAATCGTCCGCGGAGAACCTCCGCCGGGGCCGAGAGCCAAATCACGGGGTGGCCACGTGATCGCAACGCCTGCCGGTTGGCCTCCCGGAGAATGACGCCACCCCCGGTGGCAAGAATCCCTCTCGCTTGATCCAGAAGCCGATCAAGGATCGCAGTTTCGGTATCGCGGAAGGCCGATTCGCCTTGCTGCGCGACGAGCTCTGCGATTGACATCCCGACCTCCTGCTCGAGAATCTCGTCGGCATCGCACCATGGGCAGCCAAGTCGCTCGGCGAGCACCGCGGCCACCGCCGATTTGCCGCTGCCCCGATAGCCGATAAGCGTCACGCGTGGCATGTTCGGTTCAGTCAGGTTGCTTGGCGGATGCGGTGGCCAGCTTGAGGGCATCCCGCATGACCGCGTGCGGCGGCTCGACGCCGTGCCATATCCGAAACTGGATCGCCGCCTGCCGCACGAACATCTCGACCCCCGTGACAACGCGACAGCCCAGCGACCGAGCCTCCTTGATGAAGAGCGTATTCTCGGGATTGTAAACCGTATCGAAGACGACCATGTAGGGCCGGAAATGTTCCTTGTCGAACGGGGTGGCGTTGACATCCGGGTGCATGCCGATCGGCGTGGCATTGACAATGCAATCATGGGGCATCCGGTGCCGGGATGCCCACTCGACCATCTTGCAGCCAACGTCATCGGCAACCTTCCGGCCTCGCTCGAGAGTCCTCGCCGCGATCGTGACCTCGACGCCCCGCTGTTTCAGGCCGAAGGCCACCGCCCGAGCGGCCCCCCCCGCACCAAGGACAAGCGCCGTCTTCACGGCAAGGCCGTCATCACCGGTGGCCTGCTCGTTCTCGGCGAGCAGGGCCTGGAGGCTCTCGACCGCGGCGGTGGCGTCGGTGTTGGCAGCCGTCATGCCCTCGGGCGTGAAGGTGAGGGTATTGGCGGCCCCGATGCCCGTGACGAGGTCGTCTTGCCCTTGGCACCGGGCGAGCACCGCCTCCTTGTGTGGAATCGTGACGCTCAGACCCGCAAGCGGCCAGCGATCCGCGTGTGTCAAAAACTCCTCGAGCTGATCGGCGGGCACACGAAATGGCACATAGACCGCATCAATGCCGGCTGCCGCGCACGCGGCATTGTGGACGGTCGGGCTCAGGCTGTGGGCCACCGGGTCGGCGACGACTCCGTAGATGCGGGTGGACGGACCTACGGTGTCGTAGTGGTACATGTCTCGCATGGCCTTCCATCCGATTTGCCCAGGAGCAAGCGCTCTTTCGTCATTGAACGTGGCAAAGACAAACGGCGCTCCGGCGCGGCCGCAGAGAATCCTCGTTGGCACCCCGATCTCGCCCATGCAAATGCCGACGGTGGGGATCGTCGCGGCGCGCACGACATCAAGCATGCGGAGATTGTCAGACGGATGGTTGGCCATGGTCGCGATCTTCACCACATCAGCGTCGAGCGCGGCCATTCTGGCGTGGAGGCCAGGGAGATCGGCCGGCGTGCGAATCATGTCATGATGGCTCACGATCCGCTTTGTCTTGCCATACCGCGGCACCTTGCCGGCGACATCGTCCTCGAGATCGACGTAGTCGGCCCCCTCCACAATCGCCAGCCTGAGAAGCTGAAGCCTGGCCTCTTCGGAATGTTCCCACCGGCCCCCATCGGTCTTGCGACGGCAGGTGGCAATGGCAGAGCAGGGGCGATCCTTGAGAAGTCGTTTTATCTGCACGGCACCCTGGAGGTAGTCGAGCCGCAGCTCGACCAGCGCGATGCCGTTGTCTGCCAGATGGCGGTGCTCCGCGATCACGTGCCGATGCCGGCCGCGCCCGATACTCACACAGATCATGCTGGCTCCTCGAGAAAACGTTACGTCCGACGGAACTGGCGGTCGAGATCCTGTCGCGAGAGCGTCAGCGACGTGGGGCGGCCATGCGGGCAATGGTGCGAGTCCGCCACACGCCGCCGGTCGCGAACAAGCGCCGCAACCTCGGCCGCCGAGAGGTGGTCCCCCGCCTTGATCGCCGCCTTGCACGACATGCCGTGAAGCACTTCATCGATGATGAGGGCAGGGGCCCCACCCGATGAGGCCGAGGGAGCGAGCCGGTCGAGCACTTCGCGGACGATATCAGCAGCGGGCGTGTTTCCCGCGAGGACTGGCTTTGAGGTGACGATCACCGTCGAGCCACCAAAGAGCTCGATCCGCATGCCGGCCTGCTCGAGCGTGGCCGCATGTTCCTGCACGAGCTCGAGCGCCGCAGGCGCAAGCTCGAGCCGTTCCGGCACAAGAAGCCGCTGCACCTCGATCCCGCCTGACGCGACTGATGCCTTGAGCTGCTCATAGAGGAGCCGCTCATGGAGGGCATGCTGATCGATGACCTCGATCCCGGCAGGCGTTTCAACGACGATGTAGCGGTCGTGCATCTGGACCGCGAGGCCGTCGTCGTCGGCATCGGTGTGGGTTTCCCCGGCGGGCGGTGACGGCGGAACCTCCGGCGACTCGCGAGCCGCCTGAGGAGCGACTGGCAATTGAGGGTGCAGGGCGAGGGCGGTCAGCCCATGGGTTGCAGGCGACCCAGCCGCGAAGGGCAGGAATGAAGGTGTGTTCGCAGAAAATCGCTTTGCCTCGTTCGCCGGGGATGGCGGCACGAGCCGGGTGCCCGTGCCGCCGGCAAGAAACCGTGTGCGAAGCGCCGAAAGGACGAGGCGATAGAGCCGCGAAGGTTCCCGGAATCGCACCTCCATCTTGGCCGGGTGAACGTTCACGTCCACGGCGTCGGGCGGAATGTCGAATCGGAGAAATGCGATGGGCTGTCGGCCGGAGAGCAGAAGCCCTCGATAGGCCTCCTGGATCGCGTGCAGAATCGACCGGTCACGAAAGGGTCGACCCGCCACGAACAAATGCTGGAGGCGTTGGCTCGCCATGTCGTCTTCGGGACGGCCGACGAATCCGGAAACCGTGATATCGCCGTCATCGGCCTCGACCTCAAGGAGGCGGTCCGCCAGCTCATGGCCGAAGAGGGCAGCGATGCGGTCTCGCCAATCGCCCACGGCCGGAAGGTCATGCACGCGACGCACTCGCGCGTTGGCCGAGGGCTGGTGGGTCAGCGAAAACGCCACGCCCTGGTGGGCCAGGGCCGTCCGCACAAATGCCTCAGCCGCGTGGGACCATTCCGTTTGCGGGGCACGGAGAAACGCTCGCCGCGCCGGTACATTGCCAAAAAGCTGCCGCACCTCGACGATCGTGCCGGCCGAGCAGCCATCGGGAACGACATCCCCGATGCGGCCGCCATCGACGGTGATCGACCCGCCCGCTTCCCCTTCTCGCCGCGATCGGATGGTGAGCCTGGCCACCTCACCGATGCTCGCGAGAGCCTCGCCACGAAACCCGAGGGTCCCGATGCGGTCGAGGTCGTCGGCCGTGCGAAGCTTGCTCGTGGCATGGGGAGCGATGGCCAGCGGGAGCTCGTGTGCGGGAATCCCACAGCCATCGTCCACGATCCGAACCAGCGCGATGCCGCCCTGCTCGAGCTCGACGTCGATCCGAGACGGCTCAGCATCGAGCGCGTTTTCAAGGAGCTCCTTGACGACGCTTGCCGGCCGTTCCACGACCTCGCCGGCGGCGATTCGATTGACCACCGAAGGGGCGAGCGTCACGATCGGCCTTCGTGCCGTGTCGGGGTTCACGGCACTCATGACAGGTTGAAGTCTTTGATTTTTCGGTAGAGCGTCCGCTCACCGATGCCCAGGAGTGCCGCAGCCTGCTCGCGATTGCCTCCGGTGAGATTCAGGGTTTCCGCGATGAAAAGTTTTTCGATCTCTTCAAGTGGCTTGCCGACCAGCGTGGCGATGACGGCATCTGGCTGCGGCGGCATCTCGGCGGGAGGCACGTCGGGCTCGAGTTCGAGCGGCAGGTCATCAAGATCGAGCGTCTCGTCGCAATCCACGACCACCATGCTCTCGACCACGTTCCGCAACTGGCGAACGTTTCCGGGCCAGGGGAACGCTCCGAGCTTCATGCGAGCCTGCAGCGATACCCCCTTGATCGTCTTGCCATGCCGCTTCGCGAACTGCTTGACGAAGTATTCGATAAGCAGTGGGATGTCGCCGGTACGTTGGCGAAGCGGAGGGATCTTCACCGTGACGACCTTGATTCGGTGGTAGAGGTCGCTTCGAAAGGTACCTGCCCCGATGGCTTCCTCGAGATTTCGGTTCGTCGCCGAGAGGATTCGGACATTGACCTTCACGGGCGTGTTCGAGCCCACCCGTGTGATCTCTGCGGATTCGAGCACCCGCAGGAGCTTGATCTGCGTCGCGATCGGCATGTCACCGACCTCGTCAAGAAAGAGCGTGCCGCCATTGGCATACTCGAACTTTCCGAGTCGATCAGTCGAGGCGTCGGTGAACGCCCCTTTCACATGCCCAAAGAGCTCGCTCTCGAGAATGTTCTCGCTCAGTGCGGCGCAGTTGAGGCCCACGAACGGTTTGGCTTTGCGAGGGCTGTTTTGATGAATCGCCTGCGCGACGAGCTCCTTGCCGGTGCCCGTCTCGCCCTCGATGAGCACCGTGGCATCAGTCGGCGCGATGCGTTTCATCCGCTCGATAAGGGCAAGCATCGGCTCACTCGATCCAATCACCCCCTCGAATCCAAACTTCTCATCGAGCCGGCGGTGGAGCTCCAGATTCTGCCGTTTGAGACGGACGCCCTCGGTGGCCTTCTCGACGGCCGCCCGGAGGTGGCCAAGATCGAGAGGTTTCTGGAGATAGGTAAACGCACCCTGCTGCATGGCCTGGACGGCCGACGGAATCGTGCCGTGGCCCGTGACCAGGATGACCTCGGTGTCGGGTGAGACCTGCTTTGCGCGGGCGAGGATCTCGAGGCCGCCGATGTCGTTCATCATGAGGTCGGTGACGACCACGTCAAAGGACTCTTGTCCGAGTTGCCTGGCTCCCTCGCCGCCGCTGCCCACCACGGTCACATCGAGCCCGAGCTTCCCCAGCGCCTCGCCCATCGTGCGGGCATGGACGATGTCGTTATCGACGACGAGCAGTCGCACGCCTTCCGCAGCGTTGGCGGAGGGGCTCGCGGCCGGCTGGTCGGCTGGCCTTGGGGGCGATGGAGATGATGGCATATGTCGGATGGTACGGGGGGGCGAGGGAGTGAGTCCAGCGGCACGACGCCGTGTCGGCTACGGGCCACGGCTCAGGCGCGGTTCTGATCGGAAGGAGGCAGCCGCGGCGGAGCCGGCAGCCAGATCGTGATTTTTGTGCCGCGTCTCGGTGCGCTTTCCACATCGATCGTACCGCCATGAGCCTCGATGATCTTTCGAGCCGTTGGCAGACCGAGCCCCGAGCCTCCTTGCTTGGTCGTGTAGAACGCGCGAAACACTTTCCCAAGCGTCTCGGCATCCATGCCCGGGCCTGTGTCGATGAGCTCGACAAGCACGCCGAGCCCAGCAGCACGGGTTCGGACGACGATTTGCCCACCCCCTTCCATCGCCTGCACGGCGTTGAGGAGGAGGTTCAGGATCGCGGAGCGAAACGTCTCGCGGTCGATGCGAACACTCGGAAGCTCCGCGTCGAGATAGCGAACGATATCAACACCCGCATCGTCGGCCCGGATCGCAAAGAAATCGAGGAGCTGGTCGAGCTCGGTGTTGAGGTTGCCTGGTTCGGGGGCGAGGGATTCCTGACGCGCGAAATCGAGGAAGTCACCGAGAAGCTTCTCGAGCCTGTCGCACTCTTGGCGCACGAGATCGATCTTGGCCCTGGCCCGTCGATCGCGTTGCTTCGTGGGTGACGCGGGATCGGTCTCCTCAAAATCCTCGGCGAGGAGCTCCATGTTGAGCCGGATCGTCGAAAGCGGGTTGCGGATCTCGTGGGCAAGACCGCCCACGAGCGCCGCAAACTCCGCATACGTCTCCGCGCGGGGAATGTCTCGGTTGTTATCAGGGGCCACGTGTCTGCTCCCGATCACCACGAGGACAGGCAGCAGATCACTCTGCCGCCGGCACGCCATTCCCAGCGGTAGCCTCGGCCGCCTCACGCATGGCTGCCTTGCGGCTGAGCTTCACGCGATCCTGGTCATCCACCGCGATGACCTTGACCCGCATCGTGTCGCCCACGCGGCAGATATCAGCCACGCTCGCGACATACTCCTCGGAAAGCTCGCTGATGTGACAGAGGCCATCCTTGCCTGGCACGAGCTCGATGAAGGCACCAAACTCCTTCACGCTCGTCACCCGGCCCTCGTAGACGCGGCCAATCTGGATCGAAGCCGTGAGCGCCTCGACCTGAGCCATGGCGGCCATCGCCCCTTCAGCGTCGTGGCTGGCAACCGTGACCGTGCCGTCGTCTTCCACGTCGAGGCTCGCTCCGGTGGATTCCTGAATCGCCCGGATCGTCTTGCCGCCAGGGCCGATCAGGAGGCCAATCTTTTCGGGATTGATTTTTGTTCGAAGGAGCCGTGGAGCCCACTGCGAAATCTCTGGGCGAGGCCGGCGAATCGCCGTGAGCATCGCCTTAAGGATCTCGAGCCTCGCCTCGCGAGACTGCGTGAGCGTCGCGGCGATGATGTCCCGCGAGATGCCGTTGATCTTGAGATCAAGCTGGATGCCCGTGATGCCGTTTTGCGACCCGGCAATCTTGAAGTCCATGTCGCCGTGGTGGTCTTCGTCACCGAGAATGTCGGTGATGAGAGTCCAGCGGCTGTCACTCTCCTTCACGAGCCCAACGGAAATGCCAGCCACCGGGTGGCTGATCGGCACGCCCGCGGCCATGAGGCCGAGCGTCGCACCACACACGCTCGCCATCGAACTCGAGCCGTTTGACTCGAGGATGTCGGAGATGACGCGGATCGTGTACGGGAACACATCCGGATCAGGAAGCACCGGCTTCACGCTCCGCTCGGCAAGCGCACCGTGACCAAACTCGCGACGGCCAGGGCCACGAATTGGACGCACTTCACCGACGCAGAACGACGGGAAGTAGTAGTCGAGCATGAACTTCTTCGAGTACTCGTCCATGAGGCCATCGACCCGCTGCTCGTCTCGCCCGGTGCCGAGCGCGATCGTGATAAGCGCCTGGGTCTCGCCTCGCTGGAAAACCGCCGAGCCGTGGACCCGCGGGAGCACGTCCACTTCACAGTGGATCGGCCGAAGGGCCGTGTGGCTTCGCCCGTCAGGACGCGTACCCTCGAGGATCAGCTCACGAATCGCTTTTTCCTCAAGGTCATGCCAGACATGCTTGAAATCGGCTTCCGAGATGCCGCCAGCCTCGCCGGGCTTGAAGTCGAAGGCCGGCTCAGACGGAGCCACCGCGACCTTGGCCCTTTCCTTGACGGCTTTCATTGCGGCGCGACGATCCTGCTTTTCACGGATGGCACAGGCGGCCTTGAGTTCTGCGTAGAACTCCCGCGTGAGCCGGTCTGTGAGGGGCGTGTAGTCGGCAACCACATAGCTCGCCTTTGGCTTGCCGGCTTTCGCCACCAGCTCGTCCTGCATCTCGCAGAGGATTCGAATGATGCGATGGCACTCGTCGAGGGCCTCGAGCATCCGTTGCTCCGGCATCTCGCGAGCAAACCCCTCGATCATGAGGATGGCGTCTTTGCTGCCGGAGACAACCAGATCAAGGTCGCTCTCCTCGAGCTGATCAGCCGTGGGGAACGGAACGAACTGGCCGTCGATCTGGGCCAGCCGAACGCTGCCGAGCGGACCCAGGAAGGGCATGGGCGAGATGCAGAGTGCCGCGGAGGCACCGATCATCGCCAGCACGTCGCCGTCGTTCTGCCGATCGCTGGCCATGACGCTGGCCTGCACCTGCACCTCGTCGAAGAATCCCGTAGGAAAGAGCGGCCGAATCGGTCGATCCATGAGCCGGCTGGTGAGGGTTTCCTTGAGCGTGGGGCGGCCTTCCCGCTTGAGGAAGCCACCGGGGAACTTGCCAGCGGCGGCCGATCGCTCGCGGTAGTCGCATGTGAGGGGGAAGAAGTCGATCCCAGCGCGGGGCGTGCCAGTCGCGGCAGCCACCAACACGACCGTATCTCCGAGGCTCACAAGCACGCTGCCGGCCGCCTGCTTCGCCAAAAAACCAGTCTCAATGGCAAGAACCTGGTCGCCAATCTGTCGTTCCACTCGCTGTTTCATCGGTTGTCTCTACTTTCCTTCGGCCCCAGCGCCATGCTGCCGATCAATCGGCCGCCTTCCAGCGTGGGAATGGTCTCGAGTCTTATGGTCGGAGCAACAGTGCGCCGACCGGCCTCGTCCAGGAATGCTCGCCGCAAGACCGCCGGAGAACCGGACGCGGCAGAGCCCCCCCAATCAACGCCATCAGCCGCAGATTGCGTCCGGCATCATCGCTATTTGCGAATGCCGAGCTTCTGGATGATGTCGAGATAACGCTGTGGGGCAACACGCTTGAGATAATCAAGAAGCCGACGACGACGGCTCACCATCATGAGCAGGCCTCGCCGACTGGCGAAGTCCTTCGCATGCTTCTTGAAATGGTCGGTGAGGTGCGTGATCCGCCCCGTAAGGAGGGCTATTTGGATCTCAGCAGACCCGGTGTCGGCGTCTCCACGCCGGTGGGCACCGATCAACTCGCTCTTGCGTTCTTTTGTCAGCGACATCAGCCGTGTTTCCATCCACTACGGATGGCATTGATTGTTGGAACTAAGGATGGGGGGAGTGTACTGGTGGGCTGGGAATTTGCAACCGGGTGCTCAGAAGCGGCCGTTCAAGCCTTTTCCAAAGCGGCCCCAGAGCCCGCGTGCGAGCCGCGATTTCGGCTCGTTCCGTGCGGTGTGTGAACGACATCCCAGGCCAGTCCGAGCCGCTCGAGGCCAACGATCACCCAGTAGGTCGGATCGACCTCCCACCATTTATGACCGTGGGCCGCCATCCGCTGGTGGGCGTGGTGGTTGTTGTGCCAGCCTTCACCGAAGGCGAGGAGGCCCACCCACCAGAGATTGCGAGAGTCGTCGGTGGTCTCGTAGTTGCGGTAGCCCCACATGTGGCTTGCGGAGTTCACAAACCACGTGATGTGAAACACGATCACCATCCGTACGGCGAGGCCCCAGATGAGCCACGAGATGCCCACCTCGCGGCCATAGAGAGCCCAGCCCGAGGCGAGCAGCGCGCCGCCGATGAGAACGTGCCAAAGGAGGAACGTCACGTGCAGGAAATACACACCCCGATCACGAGCCAGGTCGGGGGCCCATCGCGTCGTGTGGGCATCGATTTCCTCGCGGGTGTGCCCCGGGAAGAGCCATAGCATGTGAGACCACATGCCACCGTCGCGGGGAGAATGCGGGTCGCCCTCTTGGTCGCTAAAGACATGATGCTTGCGGTGATTGGCCACCCAGACGAGCGCCGATCCTTCACCGGAGATGCCTCCAAGCATGGCGAATATGAACCGCACCGGTGCGAAGGTCTTGAAACTGCCGTGCGTGAGGAGGCGGTGGTAGCCGAGGCACACGCCCAGGCCGCCGGTGATCCAATAGAGGACGAGGCAGATCGCGAGGCCCGACCATGTGAAATAGAAGGGGGCCGCAAGGGCTGCAAGGTGCACACCGCCGATCCAGATGACGGTGGCCCAATCGAGGCCTTGGCCAGCAGACGGCCCTTCGCGGCGCGGTTCGGCGTGGTTGTATGTCCCTGGCACGGTCGCCGCGACAGGAGCGTCGAATCCGATTTCAGTGGCATCGGGAGCCACCGCATTGAGCGGCTCATCAAGCACAGGGGCAGCAGAAGGCGGGGGTGTCATCGTGTGGTTCCTTCAGACAGGTGGACAGTGCAGGCGGACGCAGGCTTCGTGTCAGAGGCTTATCGACCGTGGGATTACTTTCGCACGAGGACGGGATTTCGTGCAGAGGAGACCGGTCATTTTCCGGTCCGGGCTTTGTCAAATTTACGTCAGAATCGCCGTTCGGTCTCGGCTGGGGAAGGGTTGGGCACCAGGGGCGGCAGTACAGACATGAGCCATGCTCCGGGGCCAGCCGTAGGACCAAAGCTCGTGCCGGGGGATGAGAAGAGCCATGCGACTCGGTCGGATGACACAGGGCCCTGGGGTGCCGCGAGCAGGATCGCTCCGTGCGCGGTGGCAAGGCCTGCTGGCAGGCGAGCCGAGGGCTGCACCTGCACACCATGCGGGCCAATCGCGACGATACATGCGGCTGCATCAAACGCGAGTGGCTCCGTTGGCGGCACCCGCGCCGCGGCCGCGCCTGGTCTCGCGGCAAGGGCCAGCACGATGCGATCAAAGAGGCGACGGTCGATCCATCCTTCTCCCGAGGCAGCCTCGATGAGCGCGTCGGATAGGCGGCTGTTGACCCATGCGAGTCGGCTGATCTCGACGGTGGCGGTCCCTGCGGCACGATCGCCAATCGCCGCAGCGGCCGTGGCG
>JBGTGN010000214.1:0-8061 GCA_041746715.1 Pirellulales bacterium
GTCCATCGGGTGGCCCTGCAAAGCGGCGACGATTTGGCAAGCGCCCGGGCGGTCAAGGGCCGCAGCGGGAAGCCTCCAGTTCGCGGCTCTAGAGCAGCTTGGAGCGGCGGCGGCCCAGGATCACCGCTGCCACAGCAACGCAACCCAACATGATTGGCCCGGCTGGCTCGGGCACGACGACGAGGCTGCCGCTCGTGCTGAACAGGCTCGTATCCCACGCGAGGCCACTCCCGAGCGGCGCCGAAGAGAGATCGAAGGCAAACCCGTTGTCGAGAAAGCTATCGAAACTGAGAACACTGAACGTGTCACCCAGTTGAGGGTTGAATGCGTTGATCAAGGCAACGGTGACCACGCCGTCGAGCGAGACCGCGCCGCCCACATTGACCACGTCGTAATCATCGCCGGGATCGAGGCCGCCGATCTCGAAGAGCGTCTCGCCGTTGGCGTCCTGCGTGAAATCCCCAGTCACAGTCAGCGTTCCTGGAGACTGCCCAGGTGCCACCAGCCCCGCATTGGTCAGATTGCCTTGAACTGTGAACGTGCCGCCCAGGGTCGCTTGGTTCACGACGCCAAGATCACCCTGGTAGCCCCCGTTGAGCACCAGGCTGCCACCAGTCCAGTTGAACGTGCCGCCGGAAGGGTCGAAATCATTGACGATGAGGGTGCCGCCGGCTTGAAGGTTGATGATGCTGGGGTTGTTTGTGTGAATGATGGTCGCGCCACCGACTTGCACCGTGCCCCCGTTGCCAATGGTGAGAGTGCCAGAGGCGGCGGTGGGGGTGGCAACAGCGAAGCCCCCCAGAAACAGGTCGCCGGTCACCGTCCAAGTTGAACCAATGCCGGTCACGTTTACCGCCCCTGTCCCGCTACTGGTGGGGACACTTTCCGCACCGATAATGGAACTGCCAGAGGTGACGGTGCCGCCGTTCTCAATGTCCAGAACACCGATCCTTCGCCAACCAACACCAAGCTCGCCATCGACGTTCCATGCCGATCCTGCATCTCGGACCACGACATGCCCGTCGCCACCCGGAAAGGGGTTCCCCGAGCCGGTCGTATAGGTGCCGATATAGCCTCCTGCACTGGACACGGTCCCACCGTTTTCGACAACCAGACTCCCTGTGCCTTGGAATCCAACATGGGTTTCCGAGATGCTGTTCATTTGGGAGCCCGCGCCAGTCACCGTTGCTTCGGCCACACTCCCGCCTCGTCCTCCAATCAAAGTGCCATAGGTGCTGACAACCCCGCCATCCTCGACAAGCAGCGTAGCGTTTCCAAGATCGCCCAACTGAAATTGTCGCTCCTGTGTCGTCGCCCCAAGCAAGGTTTCCAATCGCGAATTGGCCCCCGATACGGTGATACTTCCCGAGGTACCGGTCCGCGTGGCTACGAACACAAGAGCGCTGGAAACGACACCGCCGTTCTCGATCGTCAACTCCCCATCACCAAACTCTCCAACATAGATTCGTCCCGCGTTGGTCCACTGGGAACCTGCTCCCGTGACAGTGGCCTCACCGAAGCTGCCTTCGAGGAGTCCGAGGTATCCCCTGCCTCGACGCACCTGGAGAATGACATCGTTCTCCAGGGGATACGTTGCCAAAACGCTATCTCCGTCACCCTGATTGCTCAGCACGCTTCCCCCGTTGATCAGGAGCCGTCCTGTCTCACCGCTGGCCTCACCGACAACGAGTCCTTCAATACCCACGGTGGTTGACCCATTCGTGAGCGTCACCAGGGGATCGTTGGAGCCATGCGTCACAAAGAGCCCATCGGCTGGATCAATTGTGTAGACCCCGCCGTTTTGAGTGACGTCTGCATCGACCAACTCGATGGCTCGAACGGGCGTCGTTGGAGCCAGAAGAGAGCTCGCGAAAGCCATCGCGACGCCCAGACGGCCGAGGTGGACTATTGGCATTCGGATCATGGGCACGAAAAGCCTTTTGGGTCGGCTGGGAAGGCCGAATGGCGGGGAACCGGCGGAGATTCTTACGGTACCTTCGGGGGGTGTCTATGGCAAGGATTCAGCGCGGAAAATCGCATTCAATTTTGATGAAGCAGCGAATCGAGCCGTCGATGGCTCAGCCGCGGCGGGCGTCAGGACAGAGCACCCCGCAGGACAACGCCCTCCGTGGCGAAGTGTCCGGCGTTTCGGCTTTCTGACGTCGAGGATTCAGCCCCTCACCCCGATGCCGTCGCGGCCATGCGGCGCCATTTGTCGAGGTCTGGCACGGTGTCATCGGCGCGGTCGCCGTGTGGGATCAACTCGATGAGATCGACCTCGGGATTGGCCAGGACGGCCACCGAGTCGATGACGAGATCAGGGCCGTAGGCGTAACGGGCGAGATCGGATTTCTTCGTCGAACCGGTGAGCACAAGGATCGACCGATACCCCATCTGCACGCCGCCCAAGATGTCCGTCTCCATCGTGTCGCCGATCATGATCGTCTCGCTGGTTGCGAGCCCCAGCTCCTTGCGGGCCGCCCGCATCATGATGGGGCTTGGCTTCCCGATGCTCAGCGCCTTGGTACCGGTCGCCGTTTCGAGATAGGCCACCGTTGCCCCGCAGCCCGGACGCGTACCCTTTTTCGTGGGGCAGTTGGGGTCGAGGTTGGTGGCGATGAGCTTGGCGCCGTCCAGGATCATCTGCGTGGCTGTTTCAAGCATCTCGAGCGTGAGCGTGCGGCCCTCACCCACCACGACAAAATCGGGCGCGTGATCAACGACGGTGTAGCCGTTGAAGTGGAGCGCGTTGAGGAGCCCACCTTCCCCGATCACAAACGCCGTGCCCTCCGGCTTGTGCTGGGCGAGGTATCGCCCGGTGGCCATCGAACAGGTGAAAATGTGTTCTTCCTCGATCGGAATTCCCATGCGAACGAGCTTCATGGCCACGTCGCGCTTGGTTCGCTGGCTGTTGTTTGTGAGGAACACAAATGGGATGTCTTCCCGAAGCAGCCGCCGAATGAAGAGATCGGCCCCCGGAATCATTTCACCGCCACGATGGACGACCCCGTCCATATCAATCAAATAACCACGTTTCATCGTATCTCCAGGTCTTGATGGCACCGGGAAAGAGCCCGGTGACTGAGGTGGGAATCAAGAACCCTCACGGAGCCGGAAGCTCACCGCGCACGGAGAGCCACCAGACGTGAAGCCGCCTGCCTGAGGTACATGCAAACCTCGTGCCGCCACTTCGGGCATTTGCTCGAACGGCATTTCTGTGCCGCTGAACGATTTCGCGATGATTTCTGAGGGTCGCCTCGTGCGTGCCCCTGAGGCCTGCCTGCCCGTTTCGCAGGCAGACCACCCGTGTCATGGGAGTTTGCCCTCGACAAACACCATCCCACCCTGCTGCGGCTTCAGTCCGAGAGCACCACGAGGTCGAGGTCTTGGAATTTCTTGAAGCCCTTGTCCGTCGTGACGAGCCGATGCCCGTCTGCCATGGCACATGCCGCGAGATACGCATCGATCCAGAGTTTTGGCCAAGGGTATGCTTGCGGGCATGACGCTCCCCGACCCAAACCATCATCCGCGTCCAAGCGCCAGCCACTCAGCGTCGCTGCGAGCCGAGATCGACCGTATCAGGAAGCTGACGATCGAGGAACGGATCAAGATGGCGCTTTCGCTTGACAGGCGGTTTCAGGGTCTTCTGAAAACACCGCGGAAGGAGTGAGCCGTGGTCGACCCGGAGGGCTTGCTCCAGGCAGCGGAACGGGTGTCGGCGATTCTCGGAGCCCACGGCGTCGAGCCACTTGTCATCGGCGGCGCGGCCCTGGCGGCCCACGGATACGTGCGGTTCACCGAGGACCTTGATCTCGGAGTCAGTACCGACTCGGTCACGCTCCACCTGGTCGCCCGATCCCTCAGAGAGGCAGGCTATGAGGTGGCCTTGCGTGAGCCCGATGCCGCAGATCCTCTCGGCGGCGTGATCGACGTCACCGGGCCCTTCGGGATGGTCCAGGTCGTGAACTACGGTGGAAGGTTTCCGGCGGTGATCGAGACGGGCCTTGCCGCGGCCGACATGGTCGTGCGGCCTGGCAGTCGCTTGCGGCTCGTGCCTCTGCCGCATCTCGTGGCGCTCAAACTCTATGCCGGAGGTACGAAGTCCCGGGCCGACATCGTCGAGTTATTGGTACGCAACCCGACCGCAGACACGACCGCCATCCGGGATCTCTGCCTCCATTGGCGGCTCGCTGGACTCGATCCGCTCATCGAGGAGGCCCGCACCGGCCCCGCTTCGTGAGGCACGGCACGATTCCTGAGCATCGCGAACGAAGGCTGGATACACACACTTCTCGCTCAATCGTCGGCCCACGTCGGAATCCCCTCACGCACAGGCAGAGCGTTGACCCTGCCGAATGGCTCGTCGTATTCTCGCAGAAGAAGGAGCCGTGTGATGGATGCTGAATCGGCTGAGCTGCAGCAGGCGATCGCCCACGGCAAGATCGACGGGGCGAGGGAGATGAACCAGTCTGACAAGCTCCTCGCCGGAGCGCGGCTGTTTGATGTCGTCCGGCACCGCATGCTGGCGGGTATCCGCGATCGCCATCCGGACTGGACCGAGGCGGAGGTCGAAGCGGCGTTCACTGAGCAGCTCGGAACCGTGCGGCGGCTCGAAGACCGCGGCATCTTCACGCCGATTGGCCACGAATGACAAGCGAGCAGGCTGTTGGGAGGTTGATCGAGGCCCTCGAGCGAGAGGGCGTCGGCTACATGCTCGTCGGCGCGTTCTCGAGCAACCTCTATGGCGTGCCGCGGGCGACGAACGATGCGGATGTCGTGGTGGAGTTCTCGGCGTTTAACCTGGTCGATTTTTCCACTCGTCTCGGAAACGATTTCGTTCTCGATCGCCAAATGTTGATGGAGGGTTTTACGGGGAGCGTACGAAACGTGATCACGTTTCGCCCCACCGGATTCACGATCGAGATTTTTCGGCTTGGCAACGACCCTCACCACCAGGAGCGTTTCGCTCGGCGACGGCGGCTGCATGTCCCCGAGTGTGGGGCTGCGGCGTGGGTCGCAGCGCCCGAGGACGTGGTCATTCAGAAGCTACGGTGGGCCCGGCGCAAGGATCTCGACGACATCGTCAACCTCTTGGCGGTGTCAGGGGCAGGGCTCGACTGGGACTACGTCCGCCGCTGGACAGACATGCACGGAACGAGCAGCCTGCTCGACGAGCTCCGCATCGAGGCGGGGCTGTAAGTGCCCGTTTCCCGCCGCTCAGAGGGCAACGTTGGCATACACGTCTGACAGCCTCAGTTCACAGCCGATCTCGGCCAGCGAAATGACGGCGTCGATCCCCGCGTAGGCCTCTCGCGCAAAGCCGGTATCGCCACGACGATAGACGGTGGCCCCAACCGCATCGTGCTCGAGCAACACGTACACCAGCAGCGAGTCGATCGAGAAATATGCCTCCCGCTTCTCGTTTTCGTCGGTGCGTCGCGTCGATTCGAAAAGCACTTCGACGATGACGACCGGAGCGTCGTTGAACGTGTCTTCTGGGGGATTCGGTTGGCAGACGACTGACGCATCGGGATAGTAGAAGCGGGTGCCCGACGGGAGCCTTACGCGGACTTTGGCGTCTGCGTTGAAGACCTCACACCGAGCCCCTCGAAGCTGCCCGTGCAAGAGCCCGGTGACGTTGGTGGCAAGGCGGTTATGGGTGTTCGACGCACCGACCATCGCATAGACGACTCCCTCGACATATTCGTGTTTCCGATCGGCGAGCCTTTCGCCACGAAGATATTCATCGACCGGGATCGCTCGAAGGCGTACAGCAATGCTCATGGGCGAAATTCTACCACGCCCGCCTCGTGCGCCATTCGCGCCCGGCCTTTCCGGGCCTTCCTGTGCTCTCTTTCAGGCGCCCGGCTATGCGCTGCGACGAACGAAGACATCTCCGAGCGTCGCGAGGGCATCCAAGTCACCCGCGTTCGCGAGACGTTGGATTTCGTCAAGCTGCTTCAGAGTTTCGGGTTCAAGACATGGCTCGGCCGGGTCGTCCGGCAGGATCACCGCGTCCACCCAAACCTTCACGACGCAGAGGTCGCCGTGAATCCACTGGGGAACGCGGCAACGGGGTCATTCCGCGGCTTCGAGTCGAGCGACCCCTTCGTCGGCTAAGGCTTTCAACATCTCGGCGAAGTCGCGATTCATCCCACGCCTTTCCACTGAAAGCCCATGCCGTCACCGTGAGTGGCCAGACCATCTCGATGCGCTCGGCCGGCGTCATGCGAGCCCGAATTGAGCGCCATGAAGCCGAGCATACCCCGACCCAAACCCGGAATGTCGATCATGCCTGTCCTTTTTGTCCTCACCTTGAGCTTCTCAGGGAGCCGTGCCGCAACTCCACCACGACAACGGAGCAGACGCTCATGTCCGAATGATGAAGGGCCTGAAAGCGGGACGTGAGCAACGGCGTTGGTCGGCGAAGTACTGTGATCCAGACGTTCGCGTCAAGCAGCTAAGTCATTCGAGTTCCACCGGCCGTGGCAACTCGCCTTGCGGTGGATGTACGAATGTGTCGTTGTCTATGGAGCCGAACAGGTCGAAGGAACCCCCTGGCCAAGCCGACCTAGGCGCCGCCTTTGGTCGCACCGCGACTCCGAGCCATCAGGAGTCGGTCATGACACGGACGTTGGCCACTGGCCAAAACGCATCTCATTCAAACCGAGCGATCGCGACACCTGGATAGGCGAGCGCGGCATGCAGCCACTGATCCGTTGGCATGGGCAGCCGAAGCCGGCCTCGTTCCGCCAGCTTCGCGACCTCCCAGCATGAAATCGCACTGACCCCGAGGTACCGCGTTTCATGCTGCGTGACGAACGCCTTGGCCTTTGGTGACAACCGATCATCCTGGTGGACCCACCACACCCACACATGCGTATCGAGGATAATCACCGGGCGGCTTCCCAGTCGTCGGCGGCAGTGCCGCCGAACGGATCGTGATACTCGACCTTCATGCCGCTCAGTGGATAGCGAACCGTGCCCTCCGCAGGCGAAGTGGCAATCGGACTGATCGTGACATCGATGCGTTGGCCGGGTTCATATGGCAGTTGTTCGAGCGTCACCGATCCGTGCGAGCCGACGGTGGCTTGCACATGAACGTGCTTTTCGGGGGTATGCATGGATGAGCATCCTCTTCAATCATATGAATGGGAACCGCCCCTTCGGCGACGCCTCGCTGCATCGGCAGCTATTGTAGGGGGAGCCAAACCCGCACCTCAACAGACTGCGCAGGCATCAGCCTTTCGCCAGAGCGAAACGAAGAAGTCCACGGGCTTGAGGCCCGTGGGCTTCCTTGTTTGATGGGGGAGCGGGCTGCGGGTGGGCCGCAGACACCGCTCTCCACTCTCTACTTCTTGCTGCTGCGACGGTGCCGATAGACCGCGAGGCCAACCACACCCGCCCCGAGGAGGGCCAGCGTCGATGGCTCGGGCACCGGCTGGAAGTTCAGCACCACGTCGTTGCCGTTGACAGACTGCGCGAGGCTGAATGAACCGCCACCGAGCAAGTTGGAGAACCCGTCAGTGCCGTTGTTGGCACCCACGAAGATGTTGGCAAATGCCAGGTTTCCACCGTTCAGGATGCCGCCGGTCGTCGTGGCGATCGTCCACGAGTAGGGCGAGGTGTTGTCGAAGTTGAGCGCGTTGCCGCTGACATCCGGCCCAATGCTCGACAGCGACCAGAGGTTCAGGTTGAAGCCCGTACCAACATCCAGCGTGCCAGTGATAGCGACCTGGTCAAAGCCCGTGCCGGCACTCCCCGTGGCATCAAGGATCTGCCAGTTGTAGTTGCCGTCGGTTGCCCAGGTCTGGTCAGCATCGAAGCCCTGGATGCCGGGGCTGTTCCCCGGCGACAGGGTGGCACCAGCACCGACGGTGAGCGCACTGGCAATCGTGCCGTTTCCGCTGATCGTGCCTGCGGTGAACGTGATCGGCGCGGTCAGCGAGGCCGAGCCGTTGTATTTCAACTCGCCGCCATTGATCGTCACGCCCGATGAGCCATTGATGCTGCCGGTCGAAGCAATCGCCAGCGTGCCACCGGTGATCGAGGTGGTGCCGG
>JBGTGN010000215.1:0-8647 GCA_041746715.1 Pirellulales bacterium
GCAGCAGCAGGTTGCAAGCCCGTGGGGCGGGCAGCCGCTTGCACCTGCGGGCCCGGAGGCGCTCGACTACGCTCGTATGACCGCGCCGCCCCCGCCGGCCTACACGGTTCAGCAGCAGGTCAACGGCGGCCAGCCGCAGGCCTTTCAGGGCCTCCAAGGTGACCCGACGCAGCCGCCTGGATTCCAGCCAGGGGCCCTCCCCGACTTCGGTGGTGGTGGTGCCGCTGCCGCCGTGAATCCCGGTAGCGAGCCCTATGTGATCCTCGACGTCGATGCGGAAGAGACACAGACCGGCCGCCTCATGATCGGTGCAGGTGTGAACTCCAATGCCGGACTTGTGGGCAACATCGTCGTCGACGAGCAGAACTTCGACATCCTTCGGCTGCCGCAGAGCTGGGACGACATCAAGAACGGCGTGGCCTTCCGAGGCGCTGGCCAGCGATTCCGCCTCGAGGCATCGCCGGGCACGCAGCTCCAGCGATACATGGCCACATTCCAGGAGCCGTATCTCTTCGACACGCGTATCGGCATGACGCTCTCGGCGTCGTACTACACCCGGTTCTTCTTCGACTGGGCTGAAGCTCGCACCGGCGGCCGCGTGGGCCTGGGCTATCAGTTTGCGTTTGCCCCCGACCTCTCGGTCAACGCCGGCTTCCGCGGCGAGAGCGTGGATGTGTTCGATCCGCGTATTCTCGCGCCCGACATCGTCGACATGCAGGGCACGAACAGCGTCTATGGATTTTCAGCGGGCATTATCCACGACACCCGCGACAGTCCGTTCATGCCGACCCAGGGCCACTTGGCAACCTTCGAGTTCGAGCAGGTCATTGGCACCTTCATGTATCCTCGCGGCATCCTCGAGGGTCGGCAGTATTTTCTCCTCAACGAACGGCCCGACGGCTCCGGTCGCCACGTGCTCTCGGTGGGCTCGGTGCTCGGCATGAGCGGTCCCGACACCCCGGCGTATGACAACTTCTTCGCGGGTGGCTACAACACCCTCCGCGGCTTCACATTCCGTGGTGCGAGCCCCCGCCAGGCCGGCCCGGGCGGTCAGCTCGCGATCGTCGGTGGTCCGTTTCAGTGGCTCAACACGGTCGAGTATCTCTTCCCGATCACGGCCGACGATACGCTTCGCGGCGTTGTCTTCACCGACTTCGGTACGGTGGAGAGCAACGTCTCGATCAACAACATGCGAGTCGCGCCCGGCTTCGGTCTTCGGATCACGCTCCCGGCGATGGGCCCGGCTCCGATCGCTCTCGACTTCGCCGTCCCTGTCGTTGCCGCCCCCTTCGACAGCGAGCAGCTCTTCAGCTTCTTCGTCGGCTTCGCCCGATAAGCGGGGCGGCGGTGGACCCATCACCGTCTCGCCCTTGTCGCGTCGCCCTCAACCGGCCAACGAGCCGCGGCCCGGCACCTTATCCCACGAGGTGGCAGGCGACGTCGTGGCCAGGGGCGATCGTTCGCAGCCGAGGCACATCCACGCGGCAGCGGTCTTCGCGGAGCGGGCAGCGGGTGTGAAAGGGACAGCCCGACGGTGGATTGACGGGGCTCGGCACATCACCGGTGAGCACGATCCGCTGGCGGGATTTCTCGCGGACGGGGTCCGGGACGGGCACCGCGGAGATGAGGGCCCGGGTGTAGGGATGGAGCGGATTCGAGACGATCGTGCTGGCTGCCGCGACCTCCACGATGCGGCCCAGATACATCACAGCAATGCGGTCGCTCACATGCCGCACGGCAGCGAGGTCGTGGGCCACGAAAAGAACCGTGAGCCCCAGCTCGTCTCGCAGCCGAGCGAGCAGATTCAAAATCTGCGCCTGGATCGAGACATCGAGGGCGCTGATCGGCTCATCGGCGACGATGAATTCTGGCCCGAGGGCGAGAGCGCGAGCGATCCCGACCCGCTGTCGCTGCCCACCTGAAAACTCATGGGGATAGCGACGCATGAACCGGGGATTGAGCCCCACGGTTTCCATGAGCTCCTGCACCCGTGGCCGCCGGGCGGCGCCTGTGGCCAACCCAAAATTCCCGAGTGGCTCGCCAATGATGCCCTCGATCGTCATCCGCGGGTCGAGCGACGCATGCGGGTCTTGAAAAATCATCTGCATCCGACGCCGGAGCTCTCGAAGCCTCGCATCCCAGGCAAAGCGGCGGCCTCGTCGCACCCACCAGGAGTGAATCGGCTGACCGTCAAAGAACACCTCGCCGCTCGAAGGCGGCAGCAACTGAAGCACGGCCCGGCCGGTCGTCGATTTCCCACAGCCGCTCTCGCCGACGAGGCCCAGCGTTTCACCGCGGCGAACCGAGAAACTTACGCCGTCTACCGCCCGCACGATGTCGAACTCGCGAACAAGCCCACCCCCCGGCCGCGGCACGGGAAAGTGGACGGTGAGGTCACGCACGTCGAGGAGCGGTCGATCGGCACTCAAACGTGATTCGTTCACAACGCCCCCCCTCGCGGCACTCATGAAGCCACCTCAATATCGAAGCAAGCAGCCGAGTGGGTGGGCGAGAGGACAACCTGCGGTGGATATGACTCGCGGCAGCGGTCGAGCACGCGGCTACATCGCGGATGAAACGGACAGCCCGAGGGAAGGTGCGCCAGGTCGGGGGGCAGCCCAGGAATCGCGGCCAGCTCGCCTTCGGGGCCAGCGTCGATGCGGGGTAGGCTTTCAAGAAGACCGAGGGTATAGGGATGCGTGGGAGAGGCAAACACTTCGGACGTCGGCCCCTCCTCGACGATGCGTCCGGCATACATCACGGCCACGCGGTCAGTCGTGCCGGCCACGACCCCAAGATCGTGTGTGATGAGTACGACAGCGGTTCCAAAGGTGTGTTTGAGCTCGGCGATGAGCTCGAGAATCTGGGCTTGAATCGTAACGTCGAGGGCCGTCGTCGGCTCGTCGGCGAAGAGCACCTCTGGTTCGCAAAGCAGGGCCATCGCGATCATCACCCGCTGCCGCATGCCGCCGGAAAACTGGTGGGGGTAGTTGTCGATCCGACGGGCGGCATCAGGAATGCCCACCCGCTCGAGCATGGCGATCGCGGCACGTCTGGCCTCGGTCGCCGTAGCCGACTTGTGAACCTCGAGCACTTCCGTGAGCTGCCGCGACACACGGAGATACGGATTGAGCGAGGTCATCGGATCTTGAAAAATCATCGCGAGGCGGTTGCCCCGCAGGTTTTGGAGCTGCCGCTCGGGGAGCCCGAGGAGATTGCGGCCGCGGTAGAGCACCTGGCCCGAGGGGTGAAAGGCCGGGGGCCGTGGCACGAGCCCGAGCGCCGAAAGACAGGCGACGCTTTTGCCCGAGCCGCTTTCGCCCACGATGCCGAGCGTCTCGCCACGGCGGATCGAGAAGCTGACGCCGTCCACCGCCTTGACGACATGTTCGTCGAGCTTGAAATACGTCCGCAGG
Organism: Pirellulales bacterium; assembly: GCA_041746715.1. Taxonomy (GTDB): domain Bacteria; phylum Planctomycetota; class Planctomycetia; order Pirellulales; family UBA1268; genus QWPN01. The sequence goes on from JBGTGN010000215.1 coordinate 3,417, forward strand.
TCGCGGACGTCGAGCACGGTATCGGTGGCGGTTTCGCTTTGCATCAGGGCTTCGGCTGTCGGCTTTCTCGCTAATTCTTCATGCGTGGGTCGAGCGCGTCGCGGACACCGTCGCCCAGGAAGTTAAGCGCCATAAGCATGAGGGCCATCACGCCCCCCGGGAAGGCGAGGGTCCACCAGAAGACGAGCATCTGACTGGCGCCGTCATTGATGAGGGCGCCGAGGCTTGGTCGCGGGGCCTGCACGCCGAGACCTAGAAACGAGAGGAACGCCTCTTGAAGAATCATCGCCGGCACGGTGAGGGTGAAGGTGACGATGACGGGCCCGAGCGTATTCGGAATAAGATGGCGAAAAACGATTGATCCGGGCCGCGTGCCGAGGCTACGGGCGGCAAGAATAAAATCCTGTTCCTTGAGGCTCATGACCTGTCCGCGGACGACTCGTGCCGTGAGCAGCCAGCCCACGGCCCCGAGGGTCAAGAACACGAGGACGAGATTCTTGCCCAGGATTGTCACCAGAATGATGACCAGGAACATGTAGGGAAGGGCATAGAGGATGTCGACGATTCGCATCATCACCGAATCAACATTACCGCCTGCGTAACTCGAAACAGCGCCATAGACCGTGCCGATGGTCGCCGCCACGGCGGCCGCGAGGAACCCCACCGTGAGGCTCACGCGGCCGCCATAGAGCACCCGTGTGAGCAGATCGCGGCCGTAGAAATCAGTCCCGAAGGGATGCTCCCAGGTCGGCGGGCGTGGGCCATAGGCAAGGTCTTGGGTTTCGTAGTCGTAGCCCCAGGTTCCGGCCACGATCGGTGGCCCGACGAGACACGCCGCCGCCAGAAACAGAAGGATCCAGCCACTCGCGACAGCAACGTGGTTCTTGCGGAGTCGCTTCCAGGCGTCTTGCCAGAGCGACGTGCCCGGCTCGAGGTCAGGGCCCGTGGGCCGTTCGACTGAGTGAGGGGCCGCGTGGATCGTCATGGATATTCGATCCGCGGGTCGAGGAGGCCGTAGACCACATCAACGATGAGGTTCATCACCAGCAGAAAGCCGGCGTAGAGAACGACGATCCCCATGACGAGAAAGTAGTCACGGTTGAAGGCGGCATCGACGAAATACGGACCGATGCCGGGGATATTAAAAATCTTCTCCACGACAACGCTGCCGGTGAGGATGCTTGCGATCGCCGGCCCCAGATAGCTGACTACCGGGAGGAGGCCGCCTTTGAGCATGTGACGCCAGATCACGAGACGCTCGGAGAGCCCCTTGGCCCGTGCGGTGCGGATAAAGTCACTCCGAACAACCTCGAGCATGCCGCCGCGAGTGAGCCGGGCGATCGATGCGGCATAGATCGTGCCGAGTGTGAGGCCCGGCAGGATGACATGCCGCCAGTCGCCCCAGCCTGCCGGCGGCAAGAGATGCCAGCGAAGCGAGACAACCAGCACGAGCACCGGCCCGAGCACGAAGCTGGGAATACTCAGGCCAACAAGGGCCGCGGCCATGGCGGCATGGTCCCACACGGTGTTTTGTCGCACCGCGCCGATAATGCCGGCGGTGATGCCCAGAAGAAGCGCCCACACGAGCGCCACAGCCCCGAGCGTGAGCGTGGCAGGGAACCCATCGGCGATGATCTCGTTGACCGATCGCTGGGGATACTTCGTGGAGGGCCCGAGGTCACCGCGAAGCAGATTGCCGAGGTAGCGAAAAAACTGCTCCGGAAGCGGCTTGTCGAATCCATACTTCGCGTCGAGCGCGGCTTTGACCTGTGGAGGGATCTCTTTCTCGCTGGTGAACGGCGAACCGGGAGCCAGGCGGACCAGCGCGAACGACGCCGTCACGATGATGAGTGCCGTAGGGATGAGCTCGAGGAGCCGCCGCAGGATATAGCCTCTCATGCCGCGGTCACTCCCGGACGAGGCGGTGGCGGATCGTCAGGCGGTGGCGGATCGTCAGGCGGTGGTGCATCGGGGTCGAAGTGTTCGTCGATCCAGATGTATTTCCAGGGATGGCGGTCTTGGAGATTCGGCCAGATGCCTCGCACATACGGCTTGATGAGCTGCGAGCGGGTGTAGACATAGAGCGGAATGAGCGGTTGGGCCGCGATGGCCATCGCCTCGGCTTCACGAAGTTTCTCGAGCCGCAGGGCAGGATCAGGCTCACGATTGGCCTCACGGAGGAGCCGGTCGTATTCAGGACTTCGCCAGTTGGAGTGGTTGTTGCCGGAGACGCTCGAAAGGATTTCGAGAAAGTTGTAGGGATCGGCGTAATCGGCCGTCCAACCCATTCGGAGAATCTGGAAGTCGGTCGTCTCCGCGGCGTGGAGGAACACCTTCCATTCGAGATTCTCGAGCTCCACGGCGATGCCAAGCTCCTTCTTCCACATCTGCTGGAGCACCTCGGCCACCTGTTTGTGCCCCTCCGACGTGTTGTAGATCAGCGTGATCGGGGGCACGTCTGAGCCTTTCGCATAGCCTGCTTCGGCAAGCATGCGGCGAGCCTCATCGGGATCGAAGAGGGGCAAGTCGAGGCCGCGGTATCCTGCCACACCGTCGGGAGCGAGGCTCGACGATGGAATCTGACCGCCACGGAGCACATGAGTCACCAGCGCCTCGCGGTCGATCGCAAGCGCCATCGCCCGCCGAAGGATTGGGTTGTCCATCGGTGGCCGCGTGGTGTTGATCCAATAGAAGTAGGCCGTCAGATAGGGCGTTTGCTTGAAATCCTTGAACTCAGAGAGGTAGTTCAGAAACTCCGACGGCAGCGACGTGTTGTGTCCTGGCCAGTCAAACTCACCGGCGGCATACATCGAGAGCGCTGTTGTATAGCTCTCCACCATCGCCACCCGCACGCGGTCGAGGCGGACGTTTGCCGCGTCCCAGTAGCGGGGGTTCTTGTCCAACACCATCTCCTGGCGAAACCGCCAATTCGTCAATCGGTACGGCCCGTTACAGACGACATATTCCGGCCGGATCCAAAGATCGGTATCGATGCCTTTGGCCTCCATGTCTTCCAGCAGATGCTGCGGGATCGGCATGAAGGAATAGAAGGGGAGAAAACTCAGGAAGTAAGGGAGCGGGTCGTTGAGCGTGATCTCGAGCGTGAGGTCGTCAATGGCCCGCACGCCGAGTGTCTCGGGCGGCGCCTTTCCGTTCCCGATGGCCTCGCCTCCCTTGAAGACATAGCCGTTGCTCGCGTACTTGCTGGCCGTCTTCGGATCGACGAGCCGTCGGAACGAGTAGACAAAGTCATGCGCCGTAAGCGGTGTGCCGTCGGACCACTCGGAGGGTCGCAGGTGAAACGTGTAGGTGCAGCCGTCTTCGGAGACATCCCAGTGAGTCGCGATGTCGGGCATCGGTTCGAGCGTGGCCGGGTGTGCCTGAACAAGCCCGGCGAACGTGTTCCAGATAATCTCGCCGCCGCTGCTGTCGGAGCATTTGGTGGGGTCGATCCACTCAGGCTCCGTCGAGTTATTGATCCAGACCTCGGTCGGCCCATGAATCGGCTTGATCGTGCCGAAGTAACCGTGGTCAGGCCGGCTACAGCCTGAAAGAAGAACTGCCACCAGAGCCAGTGCAAGAACCGCGTGCCCTATAAGGCAGCGAGGGATTGCCCATGCCACGGAGCCGGCGTTGTTTGCAAGCGCAGCCGGAATGCTGCGCCCCGGCTGCTCGGGCGAAACAAGCCCTAGGACGCACGAGCACGGGAGCCTCGAGGTGCGACCGCCGGGCGGAGGCCCGGAAAGGCCGCCGGGGGCATGGATGCCCCGACGGCCGTGAAACAGATGCCCGTAGCGAGTGTCCGGCGACGTGGCGTGGGCGACCACTCGCGGGAATGTCAACTCAGGGGATGCCAGAGAGGAAGCAGGAACCATGGAGGGAGAATACTCCGGCTCCTGGTGCGTCCTCAACCATGACATGCCGCAGTGCGTCTTCATGAAGCGTCTGCGGGTTCCTTCGTGTCGCCACTCGGTCTGCCTCGAGCGACGCCCTATTCCTCGGCGAGCAGCGACTCGACCACCTCTTCGATTTTTTTGTCGCCGGTCGCCCCCTGCCAGTTCAACTCGCCGGGCCACCACATGCGGAGGTAGCCCCGCTTATCGACGACGTAAACGCACGGCCACATCGTGTTGCCCCACGCCCGCCAGTTGGCCGAATCGAGATCGAGCAGGATGGGGAACGGGAGCCCCTGGTCTTTGGCGGCCGCGGCGATGGCCTGGGGATCCCGCTCGAGCGCGGTCTCGGGCGTTTGAATACCGATCACCACCACGCCCTTGTCGGCAAGCTGCTGGTGCCAACGCTGGTAGATCGGAAAGTTCGCGTGGCAGTTTTTGCACTGAAAAGCATAGAAGTGCACCAGCACCACCTTGCCCTTGAGCGATGCTAGGCTCACCGGCGGCGTGTTGAGCCACTGCCCCCCGCCGACAAACTCCGGAGCCAGCGGATAAGTCCGTTCGAGTTTCGTTACGTCAAACCGCTCGCCCACCATGGTGTGGAGCTTCTGCCACTGCTCGGGCGTGACGATCTCCTTCACCCCCGCGTTCTCGGCCTCCACCCCTTTGTGGGCTGCCGTGCGAAGCGCATCGATCTGCGGATCGCCAAACTTCGTGGCGGCGAGCGCCTGCTTCGCGTCATCGGTCGTGCGGGCGAGCTTCGCAAGCTGTGCACGCTGCGCATCGGTCATCCCAAGCTGTTCCGCCACATCGGCTCGCAGTATGGTGCGCGCGGCTTGGGCGTGATGCTCCAGTTGCCGTAATCGCTTCAGTTGCTTGGCGTCGGTGTTCGCTTCAAACCATGCGATCACCTCCTGTTCCAATGCCCGCGTCACCTCACGTTGCTTGGCCGGCGGCAAGATGCGGGCCGGCCACCACTTGGCGTCGACCGTGCGCAGCATTGCCTCCAGCTTCGCCACCTGGGCGTCGGTGAGTTTTAGTTCCTCATGCACTTCGGGCGCATGAATCAGTGGCAGCAACGTCTGCTGCACGAGCGCGTCGTGCGGACCAACGTCCGCGGCGTTCACATTCGATGTCACCGCCCACAGCAAGACCAAGCTCGCAAGCTCGATCGACTTCATGGCATCTCCGAAGGCTAGGACGGTCAAAGGCACTTCCGCAACTGGTGGCCTGGTGCTGGACGGGTATTGAGCATAGCGGGTGGCGTGGGAGACGGTTTTCGGGCTACGAAACAGGCTTAAGTGACCGCGAAAGCCCTTGCCAAACGGTCGATTTTCG
>JBGTGN010000216.1:0-45469 GCA_041746715.1 Pirellulales bacterium
TCGACGGGCACGACCCACTCGTCGTATTGCTCGGGTGTGACGAAACCAAGCGTGACTGCCGCGGCTTTGAGGCTCGTGCCCTCGAGGTGGGCCTTCTTGGCGATCTTGGCCGCCTTCTCGTAGCCGATGTGCGTGTTGAGCGCGGTCACGAGCATGAGCGAATCGTCGAGGTGGTGCTTGATCCGGGCGAGGTTCGGCTCGATCCCGTCGGCACAGTGAACCCGCATCGAGTCGCAGGCGTCGGCCATGAGCTCCGCGCTCTCGAGCACGTTGTGGATCATGACAGGCTTGTAGACGTTGAGCTGAAAATTGCCCTGGCTGCCAGCGAAGGCGACGGTCGCGTCATTGCCAAACACCTGAGCGCAGACCATCGTCATCGCCTCACACTGTGTGGGGTTCACCTTGCCCGGCATGATCGAGCTGCCCGGCTCATTCTCCGGGATCGTGATCTCACCGATACCACACCGCGGGCCACTGGCCAGCCAGCGAATATCGTTGGCAATCTTGAGCAGCGCCATCGCGAGGCTACGCTCCGCCGCGCTCACCTCGACGAGGGCGTCGTGGGCCGACAGCGCCGCAAACTTGTTTGGGGCCGACACAAACGGATGCCCCGTCTCCTTCGCGATCCAGGCCGCGGCGGTGTCGCCAAAGAGCGGATGGGCGTTGAGCCCCGTGCCGACAGCCGTGCCGCCGATCGCGAGTTCGTAGAGGCCTGGCAGCGCCCGTTCAATCCCAGCGAGCCGGTCGTCGAGCTGAGCCCGCCAGGCTGAGATCTCCTGGCCGAGCGTGATCGGCGTGGCGTCTTGAAGGTGCGTGCGGCCGATCTTCACCACACTTGCATACTGGGTTTCGAGCTGGGCGAAGGTTTCCCGCAGGCCCCGCACGGCCGGGAGCAGTCGGCCGTGGATCACCTCGACCGCGGCGATGTGCATGGCCGTGGGAAACGTGTCGTTGGACGACTGGCCGCGATTCACGTCGTCATTGGGATGCACGGGCTTCTTGGAGCCCATCGTGCCGCCGGCTATCTCGATCGCGCGATTCGAGATGACTTCATTGGCGTTCATGTTCGACTGCGTGCCGCTGCCGGTCTGGAAGACGACCAGCGGAAAATGGTCGTCGAGCGTGCCGGCGATCACCTCGTCGGCGGCCTGCACGATCAGGCTCACGGTGTCACCTGGCAGTTGGACGAGCTCACCGTTGGCCAGCGCCGCGGCCTTCTTGAGGATGCCGAGCGAGCGGATCACTGGCCGAGTCCACCGGAAGCGATCGACGCCGATCTTGAAGTTGTCACGAGACCGTTCGGTCTGGGCACCCCAGTAGCGGTCGGCGGGCACCTGCACCTCGCCCATGCTGTCGGATTCCGTGCGAAACGCTGCGGCGGCTGTCATCGTGAAGTCCTGTTCTCCTGCGTCGGGCGAAAAACAGAATTCTACACGGTCTGGGTCGCCGTCGCTCAGGCCAGCGCCTGCTGCTCCAGGTCAAACCGATCGAGGTTCATCACCTTGTTCCATGCCGCGACAAAATCCCGGACAAACTTCTCCTGGCCATCGGTTGAGGCGTACACCTCCGCGATTGCACGCAGCTCGGCATTCGACCCAAACACGAGATCGACACGCGTGGCGGTCCACCGCACGCTTCCCGTCCCGCGGTCGCGGCCCTCGAAGGCCTTGGCCTCGGGCGTGGTCGGCTTCCACTCGGTGCCCATGTCGAGGAGGTTCACGAAGAAGTCGTTGGTGAGCGACTCCGGTCGATGGGTCAACACGCCATGCGTCGACTGACCGACATTCACTCCGAGCATCCGCAGGCCACCGACCAGCACCGTCAACTCCGGAGGCGTGAGCGAGAGAAGCTGCGCCCTGTCGATGAGCAAATGCTCTGCCGCGACACTGCAAGGGCCCTGCTCGTAGTTGCGAAACCCATCGGCAAACGGCTCAAGGGCAGCGAAGGACTCGACGTCCGTTTGTTCTTGAAGGGCGTCCATGCGGCCTGGCGTGAAGGGCACCTTCACACGATGGCCAGCGTTTTTCGCCGCCTGCTCCACGCCAGCACAGCCCGCGAGCACGAGCATGTCTGCGAGCGAGATTTTCTTGGCTCCTGGCGCGGCCTGGTTGAAGGTCTGCTGAATCTCCTCGAGCACACCGAGCACCTTCGCAAGCCTGGCCGGCTCGTTGACCTCCCAATCCTTCTGCGGCTCGAGCCGGATGCGTGCCCCGTTGGCCCCACCGCGACGGTCAGACCCGCGGAACGTCGAGGCCGATGCCCAGGCGGTGCTCACCAGCTCAGAGACTGTGAGGCCCGATTCCAAGACCTTCTTCTTGAGCCCGGCCACATCGGCGTCATCCACAAGCGGGTGATCGACCGGTGGAACAGGATCCTGCCAGATGAGACCCTCGGCAGGCACTTCGGGGCCGAGGTAGCGAGAGCGTGGCCCCATGTCACGGTGCGTGAGCTTGAACCATGCCCGCGAGAAGGCCTCGGCAAACTCGGCAGGGTGGTCCATGAAATGCCGCGAGATGCGTTCATAGTCGGGATCGAATCGCAGCGACAGATCGGTCGTCATCATCGTGGGCAGCCGCTTCTTCGACGCATCAACAGGGTCGGGAACGGTGGCGTCGGCATTCTTGGCCACCCACTGGTGACCACCGGCGGGACTCTTCGTGAGCTCCCACTCGTAGCTGAAGAGATTGTGGAAGAAGCCGCCACCCCATTTTGTGGGTGTGGAAGTCCAGGTCACTTCGAGGCCGCTGGTGATCGCGTCGTCGGCCTTGCCGCTGCCAAAACTGCTCTTCCAGCCAAGGCCTTGCTCGTCGAGCGGCGCTGCCTCGGGATCGGGGCCCAGATGCGACGCCGGGCCCGCGCCATGCGTCTTCCCAAACGTGTGGCCACCGGCAATGAGGGCCACCGTCTCTTCATCGTTCATCGCCATGCGGGCGAAGGTCGTGCGGATATCGGCTGCCGCGGCGACCGGATCGGGGTTGCCCTCCGGGCCTTCGGGGTTCACGTAGATGAGCCCCATCTGCACGGCAGCCAGTGGGTTCTCGAGGGTCTCATGCTTGCCGGAATACCGCTGGTCGCCGAGCCAGGTTTTCTCGGCCCCCCAGTAAATGTCTTTCTCGGATTCCCACACGTCCTCGCGACCGCCACCGAACCCAAACGTCGCAAAACCCATCGACTCAAGCGCCACGTTGCCCGCGAGGATGATGAGGTCCGCCCAGGAGAGACTGCGGCCGTATGTCTGCGTGATTGGCCAGAGGAGCCGGCGAGCCTTGTCGAGGTTGGCGTTGTCGGGCCAGCTATTGAGAGGCGCGAGACGCTGACGGGCACGGCGCGCGCCGCCCCGACCATCGGCGATGCGGTACGCGCCGGCGCTATGCCATGCCATCCGGATGAAGAGGGGCCCGTAGTGGCCGAAGTCGGCCGGCCACCAGACTTGCGAGTCGGTCATCAGCCTCGTGAGATCCTGCTTCACGGCCGCGAGGTCGAGCTTGCCAAATGCATCCGCATAGCAAAACCCTTCGCCGTAGGGCTCGAACACCGGCGCGTGCTGCCGCAGGATGTCGAGGTTGAGCCTGTCAGGCCACCAGTCGCGATTCGTCGGACCGCCACCTGCGGCATGATTGAATGGGCAGGATGCTTCAGGTGCCATGGGTTCTCCTTACCTGGTGTCCCACCCTGGCACCGGATTACGGCGCGGGGATGTCTTCAATCACGTTTCGCCAATGCGTGACAAAGGCGTCGTCCTCCGCACTCATCTCGCTGACGGCAGTCTTGAGGCATCGGGCTACTTCGAGACCCACGCGAACATGCGTGAGCGCCTCGGCAGCTTCCGGCGTCTCGTCATCGGCCGAGAGGCGGGCACCTGAATCGACCTCACCCTCGGCCTGCATCACACAGCCATACCGGGTGAAATAGATGGCCCACGGCTCGATCATATTGACAAACGCCGGAAAATCGACCGCCGAGGCCGCGGCCAACGGCTCCGCAAACCTTGTGACCGCGGCGCCGGTCGCGAGCGGTGTCGGTTCAAGCAGCCGCGCTGCAAAGCCAGGTACAAGCGTGAAGACAACCGCCGAGTCGCCCACGCCAATGGCTGGCGCGATCTTCTCATCGAGCCCGGCGTCGGGAATGCCGAACGACCAGACCGACCCCCCAGCCACCTTTTCCTTCGTGGGCTCGGGAATGGTGTAGCCCTCTGGCACGGAGTCGGGGTCTGCCTTTCGCATAGCGGCCACGAGCTTGTCGCCCCAGGCGAAGACGTCGTTGAGCCCCTCGACAAAGAGCTTGCGATCAGCCAGCGGCAGCACGATAGCCAGCTCGGGCATTGGCAGCGGCTCCGCCGATGACGGCAGCCCAGCCTGGAGCTTGTCGGTCGTGGTCTTCCCGTCGATCACAACGCCCACCTGGCCGTCGGCAAGCGATTTGGCGAACTTGTCCGTGAAGATCGTGGCGAGCTCCTTCGCCAGTGGTACGAACGTTTCGGAGAACGCCTCGAACTTCTCCTGCTCATCGTCACTCATCTCGGGAACTGCGTACGTGGCGAAGATTTCCCAGCCATCGCGGACCAGTTGACCCATTGTCGCGGTGGTCGCTGGGTCGCTCGTGAAACGTGTCACAGCGACGCCCACGGGCGTGCCACCAGCATGCTTCAAGAGGCTCAGCGGCTCGGTCCCATCGAGCGGAATGTTCTTGAACCAACTCCAGGCATACCCCTCGTAGCCCGTGGGGGTCATGAACGAAAACGACATCCACGGCCCGGGCTGGGGGAGCCGTTTGACATACTCGACATTGAGTTGATCAAGCCATTTCTTGACGTCATCCGCCGCACCGTCTGGCGCATCGGACTGCTTCACGACCATGACGGCCGCAGCGATGAGCGGCTCGAGATCCTTCGTGGACGAAGCCATCGTCTCGGTGAGCTCGCCACTGAGATACGCAATTCCCGTGAGCGGCTTGTCGGCATGGTCGACGAGCTTCGCGAAGGGAGGCGTGTCGATGAGTGCCTTGCCTTTGCCCCCAGGGAGCACGAGCTTGTCGAGATGGTCGAGTGAATCACCGATCGAGAGCACGACCCAATCGCCGACCACGCCCAGGCCTACGACGATATTGGTTTCGCGAGCCTTGGCGAGAACCTTGTCGAGATCCTCCGACTCCCCAATCTCCTCTTCGATCCCGCCCGCGACCTCGTCCCACGGCACGAGGCTCCCTGCAAACGTGAAGGAGAGCACCTCGCCGCCGGCGACCTTCTTGCGAGCCATCACCTTGGCGGCGTCGGGGTTCATCTCGGCGAGCAGCTTCGCGAGCACCTCGATCCGTTTGAGCTGAAACTCAGCCGCATCTTTCTTGGTGGTCTTGAAGCCCCACACAATGTCTGGCATTTCAAGCAAGTCGATATTTTCCGAGATCGCCTGAATCACGGCGAGTGCCTGCCCGCGATCGCCACCCATGACCCCGAATGCCGGCTCGATCTCGATCACTTCGACATCCTCGACCTCAACCTGCCGGCTCACCGGCATCACTCGGAGACGACCGCGAAGGCCGCTGACATCGTCCTCATCGACCTCGATCTCCTCGAATTCCTCCTCCATCGGCTCAAAGTCGCCTGCACGAATCGCCGCCTCCTGTTGGGCCGCCGACACGATTCGCACGAGCTTCAGAAACTTGGCGCACGAGGGCTCGCCGTAGACAAACGTGTCGTTCGCCCCCATGTCGGAGAGCAGTTCGATAGCCTGCGCGTTTTCGGGCAGCTCGAGGAACGTCATCGCCATCGACACCGGGCTGCCCGGCATGTCCTTCTGCTCCTCCCACGAATCGAGGCCGCGGGCAATCGCAGGCAGCTTACGGAGCTTTGCCCAGGCGTTGCTCGCCATGAGGATGTCGAACTGCTCCTTGACCCGCAGGGTTGACGAGAAAAACGCGGCGTCGGCAGGCACGGTGGCCACGCCCGAGCCAGCGAGTGCAGCCGGCGGACCGGCCATCGCTGCGAGCGATCCCAGGCATACGGAAGCGACGACCGCGGATGCAACGGCCAACCGAGACACAGACAGGGACGCAATGAAGCGCATCAGAATTCTCCAAAAACCTCTGGAATGTGGCAGCTACGGGCGGAAGGGCCCGTGTGCATAAGATATGCGACCGCCCCCATATTGGACAGTCACCATGCTCATCGCCACCACACACATCGCCGACACCTTCGCTGAAGCGTTTCGGCTGCGGTACGCGAGGCTCATCGTCACCGCCCATGACGACCACTGGCTCACGGCTGCCGTGCAGGCCACCACGGGCTACGGTACGAGTGTTCTTGGATGCGACGCCGAGGCCGGCATGGAGCGATCACTCGCCCCGGCCAACACCCCCGACGGCCGGCCCGGTGCGGCGATCATGTTTTTTGGTTTCTCGAGTGAGGGGGTTGCCAAGGCCGTGGGAAACCGCGTCGCCCAGTGCCTCCTCACCTGCCCCACGACGGCGGTCTTTGATGGCCTACCGTCGGCCGAGGAGCGCATGCCCCTGGGCAGCCATGTCCGATTCTTCGGCGATGGTTTTGAGAAAACAAAAGGAGTAGACGGGCGAAGGTTCTGGCGGGTGCCTGTCATGGATGGTGAGTTTCTCATCGAGGAAACGGCGGGCATCGCGAAGGGCGTGGGGGGCGGCAACTTTATCGTGCAAGGTGACTCGGCCGATGCGGCCCTCGCGGCGGCGCGGCGAGGCGTGGCTGCGATCGCCGACGTGCCAGGCACGATCACACCGTTTCCCGGAGGAGCCGTTCGGTCTGGTAGCAAAGTGGGCTCGCGATATGCGGCCCTTCGAGCATCGACGAATGAGGCGTTCTGCCCGTCGCTCGCCGGTCGCGTGGAAAGTGAGCTGCATCCCGATGCGGCCTGCGGGATCGAGGTGGTGATCGATGGTGAAGACGAGGTCGCCGTGGCTGCCGCGATGGCCGCCGGCATCCGCGCAGCCGCTGGACCTGGCATCCCCGAAATCGCCGCTGGCAATTACGGCGGCAAGCTGGGGAAGTTTCACTTCCGCCTTCGGGACGTGCTGGCAACTCCCTGAAGTCGCCAAGTCGCCCAGATGAATGCCCTTCCTCGCGGCGGCGAGGTTTGCTATTCCCCCGACACCGCCAGGCCGCGCTCGGCCGGTGAATTCGCGCGGAGCCAAGTTCCATGTCTACCGAGGCTGTCGATCCCCAAGCAAAGGCCCAAGCCCACGCCACCCCCGAGCAGCCTGCGCCGCGACCATCGCGGCAGGCTCTCGTCGTGCCTCGTCAGCATCCGATGCCGATGATCACCGGTGTCGTCGTGTGCGCGGTCGCCGGCTTTGGCCTCGTGTTTGCGCTGGGCCTGGGTCGCCGGGCGACGTCACCGCAGCCCCATGACACCATGCCTGCCGCGGCGCCAACTGACGTGGCCACTGACCAGGCCGCACCGGATTTCCTGCCGCCTCCAGATTCCGCCGCGCCGGCATCCGCCGATCGCTGGCAGCGACGAGGCACCCAGGACGATGCCATGAACGACGCATCGCCTGGAGACGACCGCTACTCGGCACGGCCTGTGTCGCACGAACGTGTGTCGCCGGCTCAGTACCGCCCAGATGGCCCGCCGCTCTCGCGGTTCTCGTCGCCTGATTTGCCGCCGCTTCAGCCTGCTGCCGACATCGAAGTACCGCCACCGGCGGTGCCCGCAAACGTGCCCGATGAAGAAGCCACGGACTCGCCGACAGCCGAGCCTCTTGACACGCCCGCTGTCGATACGGCTGCGAGTGCCGTACCGGCTGCGGCCGCCGACACACCTCCCCCCGAGCCTCCTCCCGAAATGCCGGTTGCAAACAGACCGGGAGCCGATGTCGCGATCAAGCCAGCGCCCGAGCCGGCAGTCGATGCCTCCAGCGAGCCAGTGGCCTCACGAGTTGATGCGCCCTCATCGCTGCCCGTTGACATCACTGCCTCCATGCCCGCAGATATCACAAGCGGCCCGCCGCTTGCGTTTACACAGCCGACCGAAGCGCGTACCGCGACCGCGGAACCTGACGCTGCCGCACCGATTGCCGAGCCAGCATCACTCCCCGAGCCAGCCCCTGCCGATCTTCCCGCAGCGCCACTCGTGGTGGCCGAACCCCTCGCAGTCCCACCAGCCGCAGCAGCCCCACCACAATCGCCGATTTCGCCACCGACAGCCGCTGCTGATCTTGCAGGGCCAACCGTTCAGCCGCCCGCGGCGTTGCCTGGAGTCGTGAAGCCCGTGGCACCACCCGCTGTTCTCCCACCACATGATGTGCCGCCGACGATGCTCGCGGCCAATGAGTCACGGTCTGCCGCAATTCCCGTGGGCCTCCCCGCACCATCACCTTTTGCGACTGCGCCGCCGGTTGGCCTACCGCCACCGGCTACGCCGCCGCAAGCCGCTGGTGCGTCGCCGCTCTCGAGTCCACCTTCGTTTGACACGTCGCCACAGCCGTCCACAGGCCCGGTGCTCGCCTACGACGACGAGGCTGCTGAGGCGGCCGGACCATCGCCGCTCACACCACCGCCGGCGATCGATGGGCAGGCTGTGCCGGGGCCTATCCAGCTCGAAGGCGTGCAGACACCGCAGGTCGCCGTCGAGAAGCGCGGACCGCGGGAGATTCAGGTGGGCCGCGCCGCTCGCTATGAGATCATCGTGCGCAACGTGGGGACCGCCACTGCCCATGATGTAGCCCTCCGCGATGCGGTGCCCCGAGGCACGTCGCTCATCGCCACGACACCTCCCGCTGCGCCAGCCGAAGACACGAGCGAACTCGTCTGGGCGCTTGGTGAACTGCCACCAGGTGGCGAAGCCCGTGTGCTCATGGAGCTGATGCCCGAGACCGAAGGCGAGATCGGCAGCATCGCGAGCGTGAGCTTCCGCGCCGATGCCACGATGCGTTCGGTCGCCACGAAGCCAGCGCTTGCGATCGAATGCACGCCTCTCAAGCCTGTCCGCATCGGGGGCGATATCCCCGTCACGCTCACGCTCTCGAACCCTGGGACCGGCGTGGCGACGGGCGTCGTGCTCGAAGGATATCTCCCGGAAACGGTGTCACATCGAGCCGGCAGCGAGCTTGAGTTTGACGTGGGCCAGCTTCGGCCTGGCGAGACGCGCACGATCGACCTGGTACTCGGCACACGCAGTCCCGGTCGCACACCGATGCGGCTGGTATCCCGCGCCGACGGTGGTGTGGAGACAACCCTCGAAGTGCCGCTCGAAGTGACTGCCCCCACGCTCGAGATTGTCATCGACATGCCCAACCGCCGGTTCCTCCAGCGGCCGGCCACCTGCACGATCGCGATGGTGAACTCCGGCACCGCTGCCGCGCGGAGTGTCGAGCTCGCCGCACAGCTCCCACCAGGCATGAAGTTTGTGAAGGCGAACAATGCTGGCTGGCATGACGAGCGAACCCATCGTGTGCTCTGGAATCTCGAAGAGCTGCCGGCCGGTGAGACCGGTCGCGTCGAGGTCGTCATGATGCCGGTCGATGCGGGAGAGCAGCGGATCGTCGCTGCCGCGCGGAGCACCGATGGCCCGTCGGACCAGGCCGTCCATTCCTGCCAGGTCGAGGGCCTGGCCGCGGTCTCCTATCACGTGGCTGATAGCGAAGACCCCGTGGAGGTGGGCGGCCTCACCGAGTATGTGATCCGTGTTACCAACGAGGGCACGAAGGCGGCGACTGGTGTACAGGTATCTGGAACGCTCGTCGGTGATCTCGAACCGGTCGAAGCCAGTGGCCCGGGCGGCCATCGGGTTGAGAATCTCACGGTGGTCTTCGAGCCACTCGCCAAGCTCGGGGCAGGCGAGGATGCGGTGTACCGGGTGCGAGCCCGCGGCCTGCGTGCCGGCCACCAGCGAATCCAGGTGCGGCTCGTGAGCGAAGACCAGCCCAATCCGATCACGAAGGAAGAGACAACGAGCGTCTACGACGACCGATGACACGCGGCGCGGGGTCGTGCGGGCTGGAAAACGGGCGTGCCCCAGGGGCTGGGGTTGCATTTCGGCCGGAACGAGCCACATTTAGGGGCTTCCATTGGCGACGCCGTGGGCCTCGAAAAAGGGCTCCGGGCGGAGCCGTCATCGACTCACTGGATTGATGCCATGCGTACCAAGAATGTTGTGCCCCGGCTGCGGGCGAAGAAGCGTCTTTTCAAGCGGGCCAAGGGCTCGGTCGGTGGCCGTCGTCGCCTGCTCCGCACGGCCAAGGAATCGCTCCTCCGCGCTGGCGTCTATGCCCACCGCGACCGTCGACGCAAGAAGCGCGACTTCCGGCGCCTCTGGATCATTCGTCTCAATGCTGCCTGCCGTGAGCGCGGCCTGCGGTACAGCCAGTTCATCGCCGGCATGGTGAAGATCGGCTGCGAGCTCGATCGCCGAACGCTCTCTGAAATGGCGATTCACGATCCCACCGGCTTCGACGCGGTGGTGGCGGCCGTCCGCGAAGGCCTCGGCCTGCCGGAGCCCGCCGCGGTGGCGTGACCGTCGTGGCTGCCACACCGCTCGACGCGTTCAAATCTCAGCTCGCCGAAATCTCGCGGGATGCGGCCGCAGCTCTCGAAGCGGCTACCGATGCCGTAGGTCTCGAGGCTGCCCGTGTCGAATTCGCTGGCGCCAAGAGCGGCCGCCTCAAGGCCGCCCAAAAACTCCTCGGCAGCATCGATGGCGCCGACAAGCCAGCCGCCGGCAAGCTCTTCAACGAGACCAAAGGTGCGGTCGCTGCGCTGCTCGAAGCGGCGCAGTCGCGGCTCGCCGGTGCCGCGACGCAAGGCCTCGAGCCAGTCGATATCACGCTGCCGGGCGACCCGGTGCGACTCGGCCATGAGCATCCGATCACCCGCACGATCCGCCGCGTGCAAGAGATCATGGGCCGGCTCGGTTTCGAGAGCGTCGATGGCCCCGAGGTCGAAGACCAGTGGCACAATTTTGAGGCGCTCGCGATTCCCTCCGAACACCCTGCCCGCGATCCGCTCGATAATTTTTACCTCGCGACCGCGCATGCGGCCGCCCCACTGCTGCTGCGATCCCAGACAAGCACGGTCCAGATTCGCGTGATGGAAAACCGCGAGCCGCCGCTTCGCATCGTGTCGCTCGGCCGCGTCTATCGGCCCGACACCGCCGACGCCACTCACTACCCGATGTTTCATCAGGTCGAAGGGCTGCTCGTGGAGCCCGGCATCACGATGGCACACCTCAAGAGCGTGCTGCGGCTCTTCGCGTCGAGCTTTCTGGGAGGCGACGTGAAGGTGCGATTTCGCCCGTCCTTCTTCCCGTTCACCGAACCGAGCGTGGAAGTCGACATGGAGTGGGGCGGCCGCTGGGTGGAGATGGGGGGCGCAGGCATGGTTGATCCCGCCGTCTTCGAAGCGGTTGGCTACGACCCCGACGCCGTCAGCGGATTTGCGTTTGGCCTCGGCGTCGAGCGGATTGCCGCCCGCCGCTATGGCGTCGATGACATCCGTGATTTCTATCGCAACGACGTGCGGTTTCTCCGTCAGTTTTAGTTTTGTGACCGACTCATTTTCTCCCGTCGCTCCGCTCCGTGGGCTCCGGGCTCACAAACGTCATTCGGTATCTCAGCCCTCATGATCATCTCCACTTCCTGGCTCGCTGATTACGTGCAGGTCCATGCGACCGCCGCGGAACTCGCTGAGCGGCTCGCGCTCTCGGGCCTCAACCACGAGTCCACCACGACCGTCGGCGACGACACCGCCATCGAGATCGAGGTGACGAGCAACCGACCCGATTGCCTCGGCCATGTTGGCGTGGCCCGCGAAGTCGCGGGGCTTTTTAAGAAGCCGCTCGCCGTACCAGACCCGCGGCCGCTGGAAGCCGGTGGCAAGGCCGCATCCAGCGTGACGGTCGTAATCGAGTCGCCTGAGCTCTGCCCGTTTTACACAGCCCGCGTGATCCGAGGCGTGACGATCGGCCGGAGCCCCGCGTGGCTCATCGAGCGGCTCGCGACCGTGGGCGTGGCGAGCGTGAACAACGTTGTCGACGTCACCAACTACGTCATGCTCGAGTGCGGGCAGCCGCTCCACGCCTTTGATGCGGCCAAGCTTGCTGGGGCGAAGATCATCGTGCGGCGGGCGCGGCCCGAAGAGCAGTTCATCGCGATCAACCACAAAACCTACACACTCGACGAACGCATGTGCGTGATCGCCGATGCCGAGCGGCCAGTGGCGCTGGCGGGTGTGATGGGCGGCGCGGATTCGGAGATTTCGGTTCACACGACCGATGTGCTCATCGAATCGGCCCAGTTCGCGCCGCTGGCGGTGCGGGCTGCGGCGCGGAGCCTCGCGCTTGCCAGTGCATCGAGCTACCGCTTCGAGCGTGGCCCCGACCCGGCGATGGTCGACTGGGCAAGCAGGCGTGCCGCGATGCTCATTCTCGAGCTTGCCGGGGGTGTGCTCGAGCAGGGAGCCGTCACGGCGGGCACACTCGCGGTGAGCCAGTCGGTGATCCCGTTTTCGCCGGATCGCGTTGCCGAAGTGCTCGGCTGCGAAATTTCCGCGACGCGGCAGCACGAAATCTTCAAGAGCCTCGGGTTTCATCCGGCCGACGATTCGGGCACGCGGTGGCAGGCGCCCACATGGCGACGTGACTGCTCGCGGGAGATCGACCTCGTCGAGGAGATCGCTCGGATCGAGGGCTATCAGCATGTGCCGGAAGACATGACGATTGCTGCACGACCGGTGGAGCTTTCCGCTCGCGAACGGGCGGTAAGAGCCGTGGGAGACGTGCTTATCGGCCAAGGTTTTTGCGAGGCGATGACCCGGAGTGTCGTCGATGAATCGCTCTCCTCGCTCGCTGGAGGCTGGTGTACCGCTGAGCCTCTGATCATCTCACCGGCGCTCGTCCGCGGGGCCGATCGCCTACGGCAAAGTCTCCTGCCGAGTCTGCTCGAGGCCCGGGCTGGCAATGTTGCCGTGGGCAACACTGACGCCAATCTCTTTGAAGTGGCCCGTGGTTACTTGCCCAAGCCCGCCGAGGCCGACACGTCTCGCGGCCCCGTCGAGGAGCCGCTCTTTGCGTCGCTTGTCACCGGCGGCCCCAGCGGCACCGACCCGGCGTTTTTTCATGCGAAAGGCATCGCGGGGGCTCTGCTTTCCCGGCTGGGTATTGCCGACACGGAAATCGCTTACGAGCCGATGGAGATTGCCCTCCTCGCGAAGGGCCGCGCCGCTGAACTTGTGTTGTCGCGGCCTGGGCAAGCCCTCTCACGCGTGGGTCTTGTGGGTGAGATCGCCCCGGCGGTGCTCGAAACGTTTTCCCTGCCGGGACCGGTGGCCGTGGTGGAACTTCGGCTCGACCATCTTGAATGGGCAATGGACCGCGAGCGGAAGCTGATTTGTCATGGCGATTTCCCCGCGGTCACGCGAGACATCAATCTCGTCGTGGAAGAGGGGCTCCCGTGGGCGAAGGTGGAAGCGGCGATACGCGGTGCCGCCGGCGACGTTCTCGAACGCTGCATGATCGCCGACATCTGGCGAGATGCCGACCGTCTCGGCGCCGGCAAAAAAAGCCTCGTAGTGTCGCTCTCGCTGCGAAGCCCCTCCGGCACGCTCACGGGCGACGAGGCCGGCGGGATCGTCACCCGCATCATCACCGCCTGCACCGAGCAGTGCGCCGCTACCCTCCGCGGCTGACGCAGAAGGCTCGCCTGAAGAACAACGCTACCTCTGCAGCCGTGCCTGGAAGACGCGGACCGTCTTGATCGCAGCCTTCTGCGCCTCGGGATCGGGCACCTTCGAGGCCGACTTGTCGGCGTCGGCAAGGAGCGCCAGCGCCGCCTTCTTGTCGCCATTGGCCACAAGCGCCTTGGCGACCGCCACGAGGGCATAGACACGGTTGGCAGGAAAGTCGCTGATCCCCTTGGCCGCTTTGCCAGCCTTCTCGAGGAGCGCCGCAGCCGCTTCCTTCTCGCCCAGCGCCGCACGCACGGCCGCCGCTGCCGCAAATGCCTCAGCCTTCGGGCGGAGGTCTGTCAGGTCTTCTGCCAGGCCTTCGAGCGTGCCGATCATCTTGGCCGCATCGGACGCAAGCCCTGCATCGGCGTAACCAGTCGCCACCGGGGCGAGTGCCTCGGCACGAAACCGCTCCGAAACATCATTCATCGCAAGCTTGCCAGCTTCATCAAGCAGCTTCTGCGCGGCCCTGGAATCACTGAGCCCGGTCTCCCGGCTGCCGAGCAACGCGCCGATCTGCGAGAGCATCAAGGCCTTGCCCTTCGGGTCTTCCATGGTTGCGGCGAGCTTCGCCGCCAGGTCCACCGCCTTGCGAGCGGTCGTCTTCTGGCCGATACCGATATACGTGTCCGCGATTTCAAGCAAGACCGGCACACACACAAGCGGCTGGCCATCCTCGGGCACCTCCGCGAGCGCCTCGCCAAGCGTCTCCTCCGCCCCCTTCTTGTCTTTCGAGTCGGCCCGCATGGCGGCGATCTTCGTAAGCTCCGCGGCGCGGGCCTCCGCAGTCGGCAGCTTCTTGGCTTTCTCGATCTGCTTGCCGACCGTCATGGGCCGCTTCTTCGAACCGCAGCCAGTCGCCGGCACGACGACCGCGACGCCGAGCGCGAGGAGGATGAGCATGGATGAGACGGTGCGAAGCATGATGAAACTCCTCGGAGACTAGTCGCAAAGACAGGATGGTCAGAAGCGCGTTGGTCAGTCCATGAATGGCCACAAAAGGATGGTCAGAACTTCAGCCGAGCCCGCTGGAGCCTGGCATAGGCCTCGGCCATAAGTTCGTCCTCGGCTGCCTCATCCTCTGCCTCGAACGTGGCAGAGAACCGCAGATACGAACCGCAGTCGTCCCACGGCACGGTCGAGATTGAAAGCTCGTGAATCAGAAACTGGCTGGCCTCTTGGGCATTGGCAAACACACGGTCACCCGCGCCCACAGGGCTTTTCGAATAGAGGAAGTAGGTGCCGCCGGGCATCTCGCAGTCGAAGCCCACGGCCCGCAGCACGCCCACAAGCTTTTCGAGACGGCGTCGATATTTTTCACGCACGCGCCGCGGAATTTCCGGATCGGCGAGGGCCGCAGCGGCAGCCTTCTGGATCGCGATGAACTGTCCCGAGTCGCAGTTGTCTTTGACATCAGCAAAGGCCTGCACGCGCCGCTCGTGGCCACAGACCCAGCCCATCCGCCAGCCGATCATGTGAAAGCCCTTCGACATCGAGTGGACCTCGAGGCCGACCTCCTTCGCACCATCGATCGACAAAAACGACAGCGGCTTGTCGTCGTAGGAGAGCATCATGTGGGCCGCGTCTTGAACCACGATCACGCGATGGCGATGGGCCCAGTCAACCACCCGCTCGTAGAACGCCCGCGTGGCCGTGCGGCCGGTGGGGCTGTTGGGATAACACAGCACGAGCAGCTTCGTGCGGGCGAGCACGTCGTCGGGAATGGCTTCGAGATCCGGGAGAAAGCCGTGTTCGGAAACGAGCTTGAGCGGATGCACCGTGCCGCCGAACCACCTGGTGGCCGTGCCTGCCACGGGATAGCCAGGCACGGTCATGAGCGTCACATCACCGGGATTGATGAACGCCGCCGGGAGCATGGCATACGCGGTCTTTGAGCCGATGCAGTGGTTGATCTCTTTGACCGGGTCGAGCACGACATCGAATTCGCGATGCATGAAGGCCGCGGCCGCAGCCTTGAACTCCGCGATCCCGTTGTCGGCATAGCCGCGGTTCTCGGGGCGGTCGATCTCCCGACGCATCACGGCACGCACGCTCTCGGGTGCCATCTCGTCATTCTCACCGATCCCGAAATCGAGCATCCGCCGTTCGGGGTGCTCGGCGAGGGCCTGCCGCTTGGCTCGCTTGATGAGCTCAAACTTGTAGATCGCGGTGCCCTTGGCGAAGGTCGCCCCGCCGATGCGATCGGCGAAACGATCCTGGAACCAAGGGTCGGCGGGAGTGGCGATCGCGGGCTGGGCGGGAGCAGAGGAAACAGACATCGGGCCTTCGGAATCCTTGCGGAGGGCGACGGGCTATGGAAGTGGTCAGGATACGGCGCTTGGCGATGGATTCCAACCGGTGGACAGGGTTCGCGAGATACAGCCGCATGGTTGGCCGCATGCTCGGGGTTGCCCGTGTCACGAGAGCCGGACGCTCGCTACGGGGCGAGCCTTTCAATGATCCATACCCCGCTCGGATCGCGACGGAAGCAGAGGCGGTCGTGGAGCCTGCTGCGGCGGCCCTGCCAAAACTCGATCCGCTCCGGCACGAGTCGATAACCACCCCAATGCTCAGGCCGCGGGATCGTGGTGTCGTCGGGATGCTCCGACGTGAATTTCGCGAAGAGCTCTTCGAGTGCCTCGCGGTCGGCGAGGACCTCGCTCTGCGGTGAGCTCCAGGCACCAATCCGCGAGGCCGGCGGACGGCTCGTGAAATACGCGTCGCTCTCGGCCGTCGTCGTCTTCTCGACACGTCCCTCGATCCGCACCTGCCGTTCGTGCTCGGTCCAGTGAACTGTGAGGGCCGCGTATGGATTGGCCGCGAGCTCTCTGCCCTTGCGGCTTGCGTAGTTCGTGAAGAAGCAGAACCCACGGGCATCGAAGCCGCGAAGCAGCACGATGCGGGCCGACGGTCGGCCATCCGGCGTGGCTGTGGAGAGCGTCATCGCCTCGGGCTCAGGGAGCCCTTCGGCAACAGCCGCGTCGTACCACGCTGCAAACTGTTTGATCGGATCGCGATCAACCGTCGCCTCGTCAAGAAACCCTTGTTCATATTCCTTCCGGGCGTGAGTCGCGCGTGGTTCCATCGTGGGTGCTCCTTGGCCGTGCATCGTAGCTCCACGCCCGCTCGAAGGCACATCGCGATCGGGATCACCGGCGCTCCATCGACCGCTACGGCTGCCACTCCTTCATGATTCCTCTGGTCGAGACGGCGCGTCGGCTGGGTCCGCTGGCTGCTCCTCCGCCCATGCGGGTCGTGCGGCGGCAAACCCCACGGGCTGGCGGGTCACCGGATGGACAAACCGTAGTCGAGACGCCTGCAAACAAAGAGGGGGATCGCTGACGCAATGCGTTTGCGTGGTGCCCAGAAGCTTGCCGGGGAGATACGTCTGCTCGCCGCAAATGGGCAAGCCAAGATGCCAGAGATGGACCCGAATTTGATTCGTGCGGCCGGTGAGCGGTCGCACCTCGAGCAAGGCGGTGCCGTCGCCGAACCGCTCGATCAATTGAAACTCGGTCACGGCATTCAGGCCATTTTCCTCATCAATCGTGCGTGACCCTACCTCGCCTGCGACGTCGCTTATGGGCAGGTCGCAGCGAAACGTGTCACTCGGGGGATGGCCTTGCACACGGGCGAGGTAGACCTTTTCCACCTCACCGCGGGCAAACTGCGGCTGAATGAAGCTGGCACCATGTCGCGTAAGGGAAAACACCACGAGTCCACTGGTGTTGGCATCGAGACGATGCGCCGGTCGCGGCACGCGAGGCGCGTAGACCGTGCAGAGGATCGACTGAAGTGTGTTGCGATTGAATCGACCACACGGATGGAGCGGCAAGGGCGCGGGCTTATTGACGACGAGCAGCGTCTCGTCTTCATGCAGAATCTCGATACTCGCGTTGACGTCGCTCTCGATCGTCGCCGGAAACAGATGAAAATACCGCTGGCCAGCGCGAACGATGTGGTCGGGAGCCACTGGCACACCCTCGGAATTGAGCATCCGCCCCGCGGCAATGATGGCAGCCCATTCCTCCCGCGGAAGAGCCCTGAGGATCGTGGCAAGAAAATCGAGCAGCGTCAGCCCTTCGCAGGCGGCGGGCACGTTGACCGGCCGACGATTGTCATACGGGATACTTCCTGGAAGTGGCGTCGTCACCTGACGCAGCCGCTCGTGCCGCTTGGCCAGCGTGCGTGCCCGCTGCTCATCGTCTGACACATGGCACGACGGGCAACTGATCGACTCCTGGTATCGCGGATCCCGCATGTCATCGGCGGAGAGCGGCGCAAGGCATGCAAAACAGATCGCACTGCTCGTTTCGCTCAACGCCGGATCAAGGCCCACCCGCTGATCAAACACAAAGCACTCGCCGTCGTAGTGGGCACCGCCAACGTCCTCGAAGTACTTCAGAATGCCACCTTCAAGCTGATAGACCTGCTCGAATCCCTCCCGCTCCATGTAGGGCCCAGCCTTTTCGCAGCGAATCCCGCCGGTGCAGAACATCACGATCGGCTGCTGCTTCAGCTCCACGGGCAATCTCGACACCGCGGCAGGGAACTCACGGAAGTGATCGATCCCGACGGTCAGGGCATTGCGGAAGGTGCCGAGCTTGATCTCGTAGTCGTTGCGGGTATCGAGGAGCGTGATCGACCGCCCTTCATCGAGCCACTGCTTGAGCGCAGTAGGCGAGAGCTTTGGCGAAGGACGACTCGCCGGGTCGAGGCCCTCGACGCCGAAGGCAATGATTTCCTTTTTGATCCGCACGAGCATTCGCGTAAACGGCTGGTGCTCGCTCGTACTGACCTTCACCGGCATCTCACCGAAGCCGGGGAGCGCCCGCAGTTCCGCAAGAAGGTGATCGATTGAATCCTGCGCTCCGGCGACAAACAGGTTGATACCCTCGGTGCTCAGGAGGATCGTCCCCTTGAGCTGCCAGGCCTTGCACTTGGCGAGCAAGTCTTCCCGGAGCGACTTGAGGTTCGAGAGCGGCGCGAACGTGTAGGCCGCGACATTGGTGATCGACATCAGATTCACAGGTGACCGGCCAAGAAAAGCCCAAGAATACCGCACCGGCAACGTCGATTGAAAAGCCGCCGCGCATGTAGCCTATGCACGGTCTCGCCACCGCCACTCCAACCAATCGTCATGTCACCGTCACGGCTACGAAACCCACTGACCGTGCGGCTGCTCCTCGCGGCGTTCTGTTTTCTCTCGATGGGCCCCGGGCGGGCGGCCGAGGTGCCGGACCTCGGGCAGCGGCGGACGGGCGTTGATTGGCCGGCGTTCCTCGGCCCCACTGGCGACGGCAAGAGCCCCGAGACCGGCTTCTTTACAGGCAACGGTCTGCGAGGCTCCCGGATCCTCTGGCAGCGGCCGATCGGTGACGGCTATGCCATGCCATCGGTCGCCCGCGGCAGGCTTTTTCTCTTCACACGGCAGGGCGACGTCAACCGCCTCGAGTGCCTGCACGCCGAGACAGGCGAGCCGCTCTGGAAGTTTGAATATCCGACCCAGTACGCCGACACGTATGGCTATAGCGCGGGGCCTCGGTGTTGCCCGGTGGTCGATGACGATCGCGTATTTATTGTTGGCGCCGAGGGGATGCTCCACTGCCTGAATGTGGCCGACGGCTCCGTTATCTGGAAGCTCGACACGATCGAGCAGTTTGGCGTCGTGAAAAACTTCTTCGGGATCGGCAGCACGCCCATCGTCGAAGGCGATCTGCTCATCGCCACCATCGGCGGCTCACCGCCTGAGAGCCGAGACGCTCCGCCGGGGCAGCTCGACCGCGTGCGTGGCAACGGCTCGGGCGTAGTCGCGTTTCACAAACGCACCGGTGAAGTCCGCTACCAATTCAGCGACGAGCTCGCCAGCTACGCAAGCCCCGTGATGGCTACGATCGGAGGCCGCCGCTGGGGGTTTGTGTTTGCCCGCGGCGGCCTCCTGGGGTTCGATCCCGTCGCAGGCACGCAGGATTTTCACTTTCCGTGGCGGGCCACGATCCGCGAGAGCGTGAATGCCGCCAACCCCGTCGTGGTGGGCGACGAGGTGCTCGTGAGCGAGACGTATGGCCCGGGAGCGGCTCTGCTGAAGGTGCGTCCTGGGCGGTTTGATGTTGTCTGGAAGGACGACGCAAAGCAGCGGCGGAAGATTCTTCAGGCCCACTGGAGTACACCGATCCACCATGAGGGCTTCGTCTACGGATGCAGCGGCCGTTACGTTGATAGCGCCGAGCTGCGGTGCGTTGAATGGAAGACCGGCCGAGTGGCCTGGTCGGAGCGGGGCCTTTCTCGCACGAGCCTCCTCTTTGTCGATGGCCACTTCTTCTGTCTGGCCGAGTGTGGCGATCTCATGGTGTTCCGAGCGACTCCCGAAAAGTTTGAGCAGGTAGACGAGATACCGCTCTTCGACGAGGCTCCCGCGGTGGACGGCGAGCGGCCACGAATGCTGAAATACCCCGCCTGGGCGGCGCCGATTCTGTCTCATGGGTTGCTCTATGTGCGCGGAGCCGACCGGCTTGTCTGCATCGAACTGGCACGTGACGAGCCCTCGCCATGACGAGCGTGTGCCGGCTGCGTGTTCAAACGAGCCCGCGACCATGAGCGTGTTCGCGAGCGAAGAGAGGCGACTCGTGGCCGTGGCCCGAACACTCGCCATCGCGATCCTGCTCTGCGTGGGTTTCTCAGGGCGGCTTTGGATCTCGACCAGGCTCTACCCGCTTGTTCCCGTGCTCGGGCTGGTGCCTCGGTTTCCGTGGCCGCTCGATGTTGCCGTGGTCGGCCTGCTTATTGGCCTGCTTGCCGCGGTGGCCATTCGTCCGCTCTCGCGACCGCTTGCCGGCGGGGTCAGCGTGGTGTTCGCCATTCTGTTCCTCCAAGACCAGAGCCGGCTCTGGCCATCGTTCTATCTTTTCTTCTTCCTGCTCCTTCTTCTTGCCAGCCACCGGGGTGAGAAGGGCGAGGCCGCGGCCTGCCGAACACTTGCGGGCATGCGGTTCGCGGTGGCCATGGCCTACTTCTGGGGCGGTGTTCAGAAGCTCACGCCGCATTTTTTCTATGAGGAGTTTCCGTGGTTTATCAAGCCGCTCACAGACCTTGTGCCGGTGCCCATTCCCGGCCTCCCGATCATCGGGGCTCTTGCGGCCGGCTTCGAAGTGCTCTTCGGGCTCGGCCTGCTCACGAAGCGATTTCGAGTCGTGGCGCTCTATGAGGGCTTCGTCATGCACGCGCTCATTCTCGTGTGCATCGGTCCGCTACGGGGAAACTGGAACGACAGCGCCTGGATCTGGGCCCAGACGATGGCGGTGCTCCTGGTGCTGCTGTTCTACGCCGCCCCGCCCTTCCGTTTCACGGCGATGGTTGATGGCACACCGCCGCGAAACCTGGCGCGGAACCTGGTGCCGGCAGCCGTCATCGTGTTCCTCGGAGTCCTTCCCCTGCTCAACAACCTCAATCGCTGGGACTCGGCGGTCTCATTCAACATCTACAGTGGCAACGTGAGTCGGGCGGAGGTGATCATGTTTGCCAACGAGGCCGCCGCCCTGCCGCCGGAGATGGCGGCCCACGTCGAGGTCCACGGGGAATGGGCCGTGTTCGATCCCAACGCCTGGTCGATGGAGCAGTTCAACGCGGGCGTCTATCCGGAGGAGCGGATCTTCCGTGCCATCCTCGGCGTGGTATGCAAGCGGCTGCCCTCGCATTCGGCCAGGCTTGTGATCGAGGAGAAGGCAACCTGGTTTCGTCCGAAGACGACGCGCATCCGTGCCTGCGACGATCGGCTCGGTCATCCGTGAGGCACTGCGCTACGCGGAAGCCTTGGTCGCAAGGATCGATACCGGCCAGGATGACGGTCTGACGCCCGGCAAGGCGGCCAAGAAGAAGGAAGACAAAGCAAGCGAGCCGCTGAAGCCGCAGGACTGGAATGGTTTCGACCTTCCGGGGGCTGGGGTCGATGGGCGCTGAGTGAACATGCTTTATCATGGACCGCCATCGGAAACTCCTCCTACGACTCTCAAGAACTATTTTTACAAGGAAGCGTGTCACCATGACCGACCTGCTGAACCCTCGCCGTTTCGCGCATCGTCTCCTTTCGGTGGTCCTCGCCGGGCTGATGGTCCTCGGCCCGCCCGGAATGGTGCGTGCGGATGACGCGGGGAAAGGGCGTGGCGAATCGGCGGCCGCGGTTGACGCCATGGCCAGCGTGCTGCCGACCGCCGCGGCAGTGCTCGTCATCAAGCCGTCGCAGATTCTCGCGTCACCGCTTGCCGATGCGTTCCCTCACGAGATTCTTCAAGCGGCGAGCCTCCAGGAGACGGGGCTCGATCCGCTCGACATACAAACACTCGTGATCGCGGCATCACCGCCCGAACAGGGGCAGCCGTCGTACGCAGCCCGCGCTACCTTCAAGAAGCCGGCGACCTTGAAGGACGGGAAGGCAACGGAGCACACCCAGCCAGGTACGCTTGGCGGCAGAAAGTATTGGCAGAGCCAAGAGATGATGGCTCCCAGCTTCTACATGGCTTCTGAATACACGCTCATCGCCGCGCCAGATGCCACGCTGCGGAGCGCGTTCGAGCAGGAAGACGATGGTGCTCATCCCGATGAAGTCGCACCGAGCCGGTTCATGGCGGCGTGCCAAAAGGCTGTCCACGACGACGACCTCTACCTCGCTTGTGATCTGGCCGCCGTCCGCCCCTACATCCAGATGGGCCTCACGTTCGCAAAGGACATTCCGGCTGAGCTGGAGCCACTGAAGGAGATTCCGGGGTTGATCAAAGGCCTCGAGTTTCGCTTGAACCTCACCCAGGAGCGGCCGACGGAGCTCGTCGTCACCGCCGACGACGAGAAGGCCGCGGCGAAAGTCATTTCGCTCGTTGAGTCGGCAAAACAGCGCGCCGCCGCCAAGGCGACGGCCGCAGCCGAGCAGTTGTTGGCAAGCAGTGATCCCATCGAGCAGGCGACGGGCCGGTATCAACTGCGGATGGCGACCCAATTGCCGAAGCAGGTGCAGTTCGAGCGGTCAGGCGACGCGATCATTGTCTTTCGACTCGATGCTTCAAATCAGCACGGTCAGACCGTTCTCGTGTACACCGCGGTGGTCGGCGCGCTCGTGGCGCTTCTGCTCCCGGCACTTCAAGCTGCCCGCGAAGCGGCTCGTCGAACTGGCTCGCTCAATAACATGCGACAGATCGAGCTGGGGCTGCTTCAGTACGAGAGCGACAACGGGCGTCTGCCGGCATACGCCAGCTTCGATGCAAAGGGCAACCCGCTCTTGAGTTGGCGGGTGCATGTGCTGCCTTTCCTCGGCGAACAGGAACTGTACGAGGAGTTTCATCTCGATGAGGCGTGGGACAGTCCGCACAACCGCACACTGATCCCGCGGATGCCAGCGTTCTACAAAAACCCTGCCTCCAAGTTGCCGGCCGACCAGGGAAAGACTGGCTACCTTGGCGTCCTCGGCAAGGGCTGCGCATTCACAGGGCAGAAGGAGGGGCTGACGATGGCAGCAATTTCCGACGGCCTCTCGAATACGGTGAACCTTGTCCAGGTTTCTGATGATGCTGCGGAAGTCTGGTCCCGTCCCGCTGATTGGAAGATGGACCCTGCGGATATGAAGCACGGTCTGGGGGGCCTCCACGTTGGTGGTTGGATCGTCGGCTTCATGGATGGCGGCTGCCGGTTCGTCACCAACGACCTTGACGATGTCGTGTGGAAAGCACTCCTCACGACATCGGGGCACGAATCTATCGGGCCGTACGATTGATCGCTCGGCCCGACCGATTCGCGCGAGGTGTCGTCGGACTGCGAGACGCGAAGCTCTCAGTCCACGGCCAACGTGGCGACAAAGTCGCTGAGTTTTTTGGTCGCGGCTGTCTCGGCTTCACGAAGCTTCGTAAGCTCCGTCCGCAGAGCCTCGATGGTGTCTTCTTGCGCGCCGAGTTTCTTGACGTAGCGTGCGGAGAGGTCAGACGACGCGTCGAGTGAGTTCATGTTGGCGCGAATTCGGTTTTGCTCGGTCTCGATATCAGCCAGTTGCGTGCGCACGGCTGCCGATTTGTGAGCCGTAGCCGCTTGCTCGGCCCGCAGTTCGCGAAGCTTCTTGAGCGCGGCCTTGAGGGCGTCGCTCGCAATCGACCCATTGAGATAGAGCGTAACGCTGTCGTCTCCCACATCACCCAACACCAGAGTCTTTACGGGCTCACGGGTTTCGGCGACAACGAGATCAGCCACGCCTCCGGCCGGCACATCGACGGCGAAGCGATAGAGCCTGCGGGTTCTCTCGGAAGGCTCCTTGGGCGCCGTGAGTTTCCAGGCCGTATCGAACGGCTGCTCGACGAGAATCGTTTTGCCAGCGTTGCCAGCGTTCTTGAGACGGTAGCGCGTCGATCGCTCATGCTTTTCCATGATGCTCAACACGCCCTTCGCGACACTGAGGGACGCCAGGCTCTGAACCGAAGGACCAGCCGTGGAAGTCACTTCCGTATCGAGGTCGAGGGCATAACTGATGAGCCGCTCGGCACCAGGGGCTATGTCCGCGATCTGCGCATCACCGGCATACTCGCCAGCGTCAAAAACGCTGATCGGACCTTGCATCAGGTGAAGCTTTGTGGCGTTCTTGAGACGAAACGCCGTGAGCGGATGCTTGACCTCGGTCGCGGCGTTGTAGATACCGACTTTCTCACCACCAACCGACTCGTTCACAATCGGCAGCATGGCTGACTGCTGACGGGCAAGCGTGACAGGGGTGGTGATCGCGTAGCGAAACAGTTCTCCCACTTCACCCGCGTTCGCAACACTCTGCCCCGTGCCTCGAACGTTGGCGTGACGCTCATCGTCATCACCAGAATTCACGGCATTCGCTCCACCAAGCCCACCGCCTGTTTGAAAGGGATTCCCGCCGCCGCCGATCCCACCGCCACCAAAACCTGCACCACCACCTCCCATACCGTAGCCGTAGCCTCCACCGATTCCACCCGCACCGAAGCCTGCCCCCCCTCCACCCATTCCGCGTCCTGCACGCTGCTTGAGGGGCGCCACCGGAGCCATCAGATCCTGCCCATGGCGGTGCGATTGCAACCCGGCAAAGAGCTCCGGCTGAACACGGGGCCGCACCGCGTACAGCGGCTGGTAGAGATCCATGATGAACGACACCGGCCTGCCACTGACCAGGTTCAGCTTCACATCCTTCCAATCGTGATCGCTGGTGTTTTCGACGATGGCCCATCCCTGGAGAAACGGTTTTTCCTTCTCTCGCAGGAGCAGGCGATAGCTTGTCTTCCAGACGGGAGTTTCCTGGATGTAGCCCACGCGAAGTCTGCGTTCACCTTTGCCGATGCATCGGAGCGTGACCGTCTTCTTGTCTGTGGCTCGAGCTTGCGTCAGGAGAGCCAGTGCTTCATTGAGCTCGGCATTCAGCTTGTCGTCGAGCAACCGAACATCCTGCGCAGTATCGAGCCGCACGCTCCGGAGTCCATCTTCAGTTACGAGTGTCAGCACGTCCCAGGTTGCCACCGAACCCTGGTCGCCAATCTGCTGGTGCTCTTCGACCCCCAGGATTCTTCCTTCGACGGAGGTGGGCCCTGAGATACGTACGCGCTCGCCACGGACTTGCCGCAGCAGGTCGGCCAATGACGGACTGCTGGTCAGGTCAACAGAAAACGTTTTGAGCGTCTCGCCGATCGGGTTTTGGGCGTGGTACGAAACGGCGGTGACCTGCCCCCCATCGAGATCCTCCAGCACAAGGCTCTTGAGCAAGTCGTTGATGTCACGCGTCGCGAACTGCACTTCGACGGCTGCATCGTCGACCACCTTGCCACCGCGCTCGAAAAAACCCACGCCGGAGGTGTACATGACGATTCGTTTGATCGGAAGGTCGGCCTCGCGAGGGCCATCGTCGGCAAGGAGCGAATCGCGGGTGCCATTCAGGGCCGCACTGGCTACGAGCACACAGATTGCGAAACGAGTGGTGCGACGCACATGGTCCATAACAAGACTCCCCAGGCAGACGAACCGAGAGCACGAGCGGTCGGCCACGCCGATCCCGCCACCCGTGGGAGTCTAGTTCGCGAGATTATGGCTGTCGAGGAAACGAATACGTTTGCGAACTGATGGACCGGTGCGTAGGCTGCCAAAAGAAGCCCTCTTTTGGAGACGCCCGAAATGCCTCGTGTGTCGCGTGCCGTGCGCACCGTGTTTGTGTCACTCTGCGTGCTGCTTGGTCTTGGTGCCGCATACGAAGTGGCCGGGCAGGAAACGCCCGTCTTTGGGCCGCCTCTGGAGATGGCGTTTGAACGCAGACTGCGAGAGGCGTTGCGGCAACCGGTGACGATGCGATTTGAGGAGGCGCCGCTGCACGAGGTCGTGACTGAGTTCGAACGGCAAGTCCGAATACCGGTCGCTCTTGATCTACGCGCCTTGGACGACGCAGGACTTGATGCTGATACGCCGGTTACGTTTCGCTGCGAACAGCTTGCGGCGAGGCATGCGTTGGACTTGATGCTGAGCGAAATTGAGCTCAGTTGGTGCAACAAGCAATTGCTCGTGATTACAACGAAGGAGAAAGCCGACGAGCAGCTCATCGTGCGCGTGTATCCGGTGGCGGATTTGATCGCAGACGGCAGCAGTGGCGAACACAATTTTCAAGAGCTGCTCGACACGATCTCCTCGACCGTCGCGCCCGAAACGTGGGACTCCGTGGGTGGGCAAGGCTCGATGCGTCCTGTTTCCGTGGCGAGTGCATTCGTGATGAGCCAAACGCGCGAAGTCCACGAAGGAGTGGAGGATCTGCTTTTCGCCATTCGAGCAACTCGACAGGCGCAGGGCTTGCCTACGCTTGGTGCCGTGGGTCCGTTGCGGCACGAGACCCAGCAGAGCCTTGAGCGTCTGGCTGTGTCAGAGCGGCACGCGCTTGGAGTGCCTGCGCAGCCTG
Source organism: Pirellulales bacterium (assembly GCA_041746715.1). Taxonomy (GTDB): domain Bacteria; phylum Planctomycetota; class Planctomycetia; order Pirellulales; family UBA1268; genus QWPN01. Next base: position 26,607 of record JBGTGN010000216.1, read on the forward strand.
GAGCAGCGCCCGACGTTCCGTACGTTGTTCCAGCCTGGCAGCGACCGAGGCGCCACGACGAGGCGCCGGCACGAGTCAACCGCCGCTGACGTCGGTCGTCGCAGAGCCCATTCCATGGGGCCCGACGAGTGAGGTCGTGGCCATCTGCATTCTGAGTTCAGCAGCTTGAGAATCGAGCACCTCGGAGAACCGTCCGTCGGTGCCATCGATCCACCGCAGAAGGCTGCTCACGACCAATTCCTTGAGGTATGCGAACGAATAACCCCCCGTGCGCTCAGCCAACTCAGCCATCTCTTGATCCGTCCATTGCGTCTCGCCTGCCAGGCGCTCTTGCCAATGCCTCAGGTACGTCTTGCGCTCGATCTCCGTGGGCAGTTCAAAGTGATATTTCCGGTCGAAGCGGCTCGGTCGATCAAGGATCGCTGGGTCGATCCGCTCCGGATGGTTGGTGGTAGCCAGCACGAGCAGCCCGACGTTTTTCTCAAACCCATCAAGCTGGTTCAAAAAGAATGAGCGATTGTCCTCGTTGACCAGGGCGTCGAGGTCCTCAAATATCAGAATGCAAGGGCGGAGTTGACGCGCCCGCCGAAAGACGGTCTGCAGAAGTTCTTCGCTGGTGTAGTAACGATGGCTCAGGCTCTGCACGTAGAGGCTGGGGATGTGGAGCTCCTTCACCAAGGCCCGCACGCAATGCGTCTTGCCATTACCCGGCGGCCCAATGAAGAGCGCGCCCCGTCGCCATGCGATGCCGAGAGACTCGTATCGCTCCTGGGCCCCGAGGAATCGCTTGAAGTCGTCACGAATGGTTTCCTTCAAGCTTCCGCTCAACACCAAGTCATCGAAGGAAGCCAGCTGGGTTGCCTTGTAGAGTTCTCGGCTTCGCTGCCACAAACCACCATGAAAGACCAGGATGGAATCACCGGGGTCGTTGGTCTTTCTCGCCACGTCAAGCACGAAGTCGCGCAACACATCTGATGATTCCCCGATGACCCACGAACGGGATTCGCCACCGCACTGTGTTTGCCAGGTCGCTTGCACGACCTGGAGTTGCTGGCCACGCCAATCAACCGCCCAGTGTGCCTGCTCATAGGTGGCGATCAGCCGGTCATCGTCCTCGCCACCCCACTGCGAAACGGATACCGGAATTGGATCATCCAGCACGCGCATTCTGCAGAGCCCCAACTCGGCGTACTCATGCAGTTCCAAGCTCGTCGTCGCAAGGAGGGCCCGGCCGCCAATCCCATCTCGGAGCGCCTTTTCAAATCGGACCGTCGTCGCCGAATCGGTTGGTGACAAGCACGACAGAAAAAGATCGGGTGGAATTGGTGCGAGCATCGTTTGTCCAGCGCGCTGAGCCTCAACCGTCAAGGATCGAAGGAACGAAAGAATAGGACGGCCGATGGCCCTTCCGCAACGTGGTGACAGCTGATGGTCGATTCCCAAGCGTAGCGCAAGCCCACCAGCCCTCATCCCAAGAACACCAACTCGCCCGCTCAATTCCTCCCCAGCTCTCTCAGCCAACTGGATCACCTAGAGGAGTTGCAACTCAGTTTCCCTCGAGAAGACGAGGAGCTTCAAGCAGCAGAACGCGTCATGGCCGCCGTCGCAACGATTGCATCCCTACGCCTGTTGACGGCGGTCGAAAACGACAGCGCTTGGTGGTGTTAATATCCCATCGTTCGTGGGGGTGGCGCCGATTTCGTGATTTGCCTCCGAGTGACGAAGCCGAAGCTACTTGGCGAACGGCAGACAATTTGTCTGATGCCGATCGGCCGGTTGTCCGCGTCGGTCACCACGGGGGTGGATCTTCGACCACGGGCAGCCCGTCAGCGCAGACTTAGGCGACTTCTCCCGAGTCAGGAGCCGGGCGGCAGCAAAGCGGGGTCCACGGGTTCACCGACATGAGCCAGGATCTTACAGAGTGGCCCCAGATCGATGGTGGACACAATCGGGTGAACGTCACCAGGGACGTGAGCGAGAGCCTCTCGAGAATTTCACAGGTCATCATGGCCAAATCATCAGGCCGCCTTTCCGACATTCAGTCGCTCCTCACCGCAGCCGAGAAGAAGGTGCTCGACGGCACACTCGGTGAATCGCTCGTCGCCGCCACCCGGCCGCACCAGGACTGCACGCGCCGCAAAGAAACCGGCCCGTCAGGCGACCCATCGGGCCACCCGCGCGACGATCCGTGAAGAGCTTTCTGAGACCGTGGCTGCGATCAACCGAGCCGCGCGGAAGCCCTCGAAGGCCAAGCCCGCTGGCGGCGCAAGGGCTTCGTCGTCTCGAACACGAAACGGAAACAAGCCAAACGCGACAGCCGCTCAAGCATATCCAGCTTCAGTACAGGCCACGTCCATCGAAGCCCCTCGCGCCACCGTGGGGATCGCGCACCTCGGCGAGGCCTCGCCGAGGTGCGGCTTGTGCAGATCAGGCCGCCTTCCGGCGCCGTCGGAGGGCGGCGCCAGTGGCGATGACACCGCCGGCGAGGAGAGCGAGCGCGCTGGGCTCGGGAACAGCGATGGGTGCTACGTCCGTGTAGGTTGCGCCGAAGCGGATTTCGTCGTAGAATTGGGTGCCGCCTGAGTTCCGCTGGCCGAAGCTGATTGTGTTGAGTTGCGTTTGGTCGAAACCCGCAACAGTCCTCACACCGCCGCCAGTGGTGGGTTCTGTTGCAATGTTGTCGAGAGCCCGAGTCCAGAGGGTGAGCACCTCGTTATCCCCGGCGGTAGCGCCCCACACGATTCTGCCAATGACAAGTGTCGGCGTGCCGAGGGCCTCCAAGGCCGAAGCGGTGCCATTCGTACGCGTGCCACCCGACCAACTTGAAGCAGTTACAGATGATGTTTGCGTATAGGCACCAAGGCCAAATCCAGAGTTCTGCATGTTCAATCCGTTCAACGCCGGATTGACACGGTCCGTTCCGAATGCGAATCCTGAATGCTCATTCGAGCCCCCGTTCAGAGTCTTCTGGAACACGTAGCTGAACCAGAGCGTCGCACCATCGTCGAGCAAACCAGCGGTTGCCAAGTCGTTTGTCGTGGTGACAGCAGCCCAGATGCCGGCGGTGCTTGGCATGTTGACCTGATTCCCCGTGTGTTCGAGGTTTCCGTAAACCAACGTGGTCGGACTTACGATGTCCAATGCAGTGTTGTTGGTAGACCAATTGCCACTCAAACCGGTTCCGCCGGCCTTGCCATTGAGATCCCCCGCTGCCTGAGAAAACGGCTCATAGATGATCGGCGCGGCTTGGACGGCAGAGCTCACGAGGCAAAGGACCGCCGCTGCCGCGAGACATCTGGTCACGCGCATCCAAAGGATGCCGTTCGCACGAATCTTCATGAGCCGCACCTCGCTGTCGGAACCGAGAGCCCGAAATCTGCCACACCGCGGTTTGGAATCGCCAAAAGGCCCTTCGTGCGGCCGTCTCGCAGATTCCTTTCCTGAACGTAATCAAAAGCTTTCAAGAAATGTAGCAAACAGTTTGGCGGTGGTTTAGAAATGAACCGGCGGATCCTGGCAAAACTTTGGCACGCCATACCGCGGCGACTGGGGGGGGTAGCGATGAGCGACATCAAACGGGTGGGGGTGATGATGGAGCTCGACAAACCGCACAGGCGGCATGTGGGCGTGTTTTCAGGGATCTACGAATACGCCCGGGAGAAGCCAGACTGGCGGCTGATCCTCGATGACTGGTCCGACCACACGCTCGGCGATCGCGCCAACACAGTTCCTCCCTACGACGGCATCATCGGACGCATCACCACGCTCGGGGTGAAGAACGCGAGACGGCTCGGCGTCCCCGCGGTCAACGTCTGGAGATCCTCGCCTGCCAAAGGGGTGCCATCCGTCTTTCCCGACTACCCGGCCAGCGGGCGGCTCGCTGCCGAGCACTTGCTGAGTCGTGGGTTTCTCCACATGGCCGCCTTCATCCATCCGAAAGATCACTATGCGATCGACCAACTCGATGCCATGAAGAAGGCGGCCGAGGCCGCAGGACTCGTCCGCTGGTGTGGCACGCTCAAACTTCCGTGGGCGTCGAATCACCGCGAATGGAAGCGTGCGGTGCAGTTGACCGAGCGTTGGATGGATGGCTTCACGTTGCCCATGGGACTGCTCGTGATGGACCCCAGCTATGCCAGGCTCGTCATCGAGCTGGCCAACGCCCGTGGCTGGCACATACCGCGGGACGTGGCAATCGTCTGCTCGCTTAATGACGAGGGGCTCTCTGAGCAGCCAGAGCCCGGGCTCACATGCGTGGACATGCCCCATGAGCTCGTTGGCTACGAGGCCACCACGATGCTCGACCGGCTCATCGAAGGACGGCGACGTGGCGAAGACCCGTTTGCCGATCCGCAGACACTGGTGCTGCCGAAAGTGGAGATCGTCTCCCGGTTCTCGACCGACTTTTTCGCGGTGGCCGATCCCATCGTGCGCGACGCCCTCCGCTACATCGCCGCGAACTTGTCGAAGCCACTCTCGGTGGAAGCGGTGGTGAAGCACATGATGGTCTCCCGTCGATCGCTCGACATGAAGTTTCACGCGGCGGTGGGAGCGACGGTGGCCGCCGAGATCAATCGGTTCCGGATGGAACGCGTGAAGCGGGAACTCGCCCGAGGCGCCGATTCGGTCGCCACGATCGCACGCCGCGCGGGCTTCACGAGCGCCCGTACGTTCAACGAGCAGTTTCAGCGGACGGTGGGGATGTCGCCGCGGGAGTTTCGGAAGAGTCGGCAGGCGCAGCCACGTCGTCCTGCGACACCGACGGCTCGATCCACACCGCGTGCGTGCCGCGAAGACCGCTCTCGTAATAGATGAGTAGCTTGAGCACCTCGACATCCTTGACCGAGATGTCGCAGCCATCAAGGATAGGGCGGTCAACGGGCGTTCCGCGCGGCGTGAACGAACTGCGGTCTTTAAAGAACTGGAGAAGTGAGTTGCTCGTAAACCACATCGCCAGCCCCTATGGCGAACTGGACGAGGAAGACGTGGACGATGCCCAGGCCGCCGATCACGAGGCCTTTCATCAGAGGGCTGACGTCGAGGACGGGGTAGTATTCGATCGGGGGCATGATGACCTGCTCTCGCAAATTCTAAGCAGCGGGCAGTCGCACGGGACTGTCTTGTCCTTGTAGACGGACCGTCGGATCCTTCCCTCGCGGCCTCTCGTTCCGGGGAACACCCCCGCTTTTCCCGCGGCGGAATGGCCTCGGTCGCCGACGGCGGCGGCGGTACGATCTCCCGCCCTCTCGTTCGGCCCACCCAAAGGGATCGCCATGGATCGGCGTCAATTTCTGACGAGTGTGTTGTGCATGCTGCCAGCGATTGCCATCCTCGGCAGCGCCGCAGGCTGCCGGGCCACACAGTTTGCCCGCGTGATCAAGCCGGGCGAAGACACGATGATGGGCAGCCATCAGGCGGGCCAGGAGACCTTCTCCCCGCTCGTCAATGAGGCGGTCTCAAAACTGTTGGGTCGCCATGCCACCGAAGGCGTGCAGCAGGTATCGCTCGAGCTTCCCGATGGAGGCCAGGCCGCGACCGGCCTCGAGATGTTGCCGGCGCCTGTGAAGCGGATCTGTTTCATCGGCGTGGAGAACAAGAGCGCCGAGGACATCGGCGACTTCAAGGAACAGCTCTACGAGGTCATCGACCAGCGGATCCTCGATTCACAGGTCTTCCAGACGCTCAACCGCAGGTTCATCGACGCGGGCCTCCGCGATGCCAGGCTGCGGCCCGACCAATTGATGGTGCCCGAACAGATGCGAGCCTTCGCCGAGAAGATGGAGCAGCAGGGTCAGCCCATCGACTACCTGCTCTACGCGACGATCACCTCCGGCACGACGCAGGCCAACCGCGACTACCAACGGGATTACCTGCTCACGCTCGAGCTCGTCGACGTTCGCACGGGCGGCTACGACAAACAATCTGCCGAGCTCAGCAAGGGCTACCACCACAGCCGTCTGAGCCGATGGAAGGCGACCAATCCTCTCCAGGCGAAGTGACGCCGTCTCTTGATTTTTGACCAGTTGATTCAATCTCCGCCGTCGCATCGCGACGGCAAAATCGGGCCGTTCACCATTGAATGAACAGCTCGAGCATCAATAGCTGTGCGTCATGCTGCGCTCTGTCCAGTTCTTGCCGATCGTCGCCGCCGCCCTCCTCGCGAGCGGCTGTCTCGCGCATGCCTCCCGGCTGCACACCGTGCGCTCGGCGTTTCACCGCGGTGATCTCGCCGAGGCCGAGCGGCTGATCGGGGATCACCTCGAAAAACACCCACGCGAACGCGACGTCCTGCGACTCGACCTCGCGATGGTGGCGCTGGCCGACAACCGCCCCGCCGAGGCGGAACGCCTGCTCCGCACGGTGCGAAACAACTTTGACCACCTGGAGCAGGACAGCACCGCCGAGACGATTTGGGTGATGGCCACGGACGACGACCAGAAGTCGTACGCCGGCGAGGACTATGAGAAAGTGCTGGTGCGGGCGATGCTCGCGGTCTCGAATCTCGTGCAAGACGGCGACGATGCCGAAGCCTACAGCCTGCAAGTGGCCGCCAAGCAGCGGGCGATCATCGCCGCTGCCACCAATGAAAAAGGCGTCAACCCCAAGGCCGCCTACCAGCAGGTGGCACTCGGCCCGTACCTCCGCGGCATCCTCCGCGAGGAGACACACCGGCACTACGACGACGCCGCGCGGAGTTTTGCCGAGGTCGTTCAGTGGCAGCCCGACTTCCGCTCGGGGCCCCTGCACCTCGCGCGGGCGAACGGTGGCCACCACTCGAGCCGCGGCCACGGCGTGGTGCATGTCTTCGCACTCGTCGGCCATGGCCCTTTCAAGGTGGAGGCCGTGGAGAGGCCGTCGAGCACGTCGCTGCTGGTCGCCGGCGAGATCATGAACGCGACCACGAGTCACTCGGTGCCGCCGACGATCGCCCCGGTCAAGGTGCCGCGGATCATTGCGCTACCCGGCAACGTCGGCGGCTTGCAGGTGGGCGTGGGCGACTGGGTGGCTGGCCGCACCGAAACGATCACGAACGTCTCACAGATGGCGGTCCGGCAGCACGAGGCTCTCTTGCCGCAGACGATTGGCCGAGCCATCGCGCGGCGGTCGCTCAAGAAGGGGGCGATCGTCGGCGCGAAGCAGGGCCTTGGTCTTGCGCGAAGTGGCCTGCCGGCGGCGGCGCTCGACGTGGCGGGTGTGGCCTGGGAGGCGACCGAGAATGCCGACACACGGTGCTGGGGCCTCTTACCTGACACGATCCAAGTCATGCGGCTCGAACTGCCTGTCGGCCAGCACACGCTCGCCCTCCGCCCCGTTGACTCTCACGGCCAGCCGATGGGCACAGCCATCCCACAGACGGTGACCGTGCTCGATGGACGCAATACCTACGTCGTGGCCCAGGCCACCGACGCCGGCATCATCGGCTGTCCGCTGACCAACAGCCCGTGAGTGGGACCAACTCCGTCCTGCCCATGCTGACCTGCGCCGCAAGGAGATCGAGCGGCACCCCGTTGGCCACTTCTCGGCCTGCTTTACACGAGCCTCTCTCTCGTGCAGCTCGTCAACGAGCTCGGGGATGGCAAACCGCACGAGCACGTCGTCTTTCTTCACGATGTCGCCACGGCAGACGGGGCACACCAGTGGAAACGCCTCGGCAATCTTTGCGAGCAGCTTGGCCGAGCAGCTAGCAGAGGCTGATCGTCATCGCGAGGAGGCCGACCAGAATCAGAACGACACCGACTTGTTCGCTCCTCGTGGGGGGGCTTTTATGGAGCGGTGCGGCGCTTGCGCTTCACGATCCCGTGCTCGCGAAACCCAGTCGGCGACATGCCGGTGCTCCGCTTGAACTGGTCGTTGAGTGTCCGCGTGCTGGAAAAGCCCGTCCGCCGTGCAATCGCGTCGATCGAGTCCGTCCTGGCCATCAGTTCCCGCTTCACCCGCTCGATCCGTAGGCGCATGATCTCCGCGGCCACTGTCGCGCCGAGCGATTTCTGAAACCACGCATCGAGCGTGCGACGGGCCACGCCCACCGCCTTCGCCACGCTTGCCACGTCCAGCGGCTGGGTCAGGTGGCCGGCAATATACCGCATGGCCTGCCCCACGAGCGGATCATCCACCGCAAGAAAATCGGTCGAGTGCCGTGAGACAATACCCACCGGTGGCAGGAGCACCGTTTTTGGGTCGGCATACGGCGACATCCCTTGCCTCCTTGATTCGATGAGCCCGTCGAGCATCTGTGCGGCCTCGTATCCGCATTGTTCGTCGGGCAGTTCGACGGCGGTCAGGCCCGGCTCTGGCTGATCGCAGTGAATCTCGTCATTGTGCGAACAGACGATGGCGATCTGCTCGGGCACGCTCCACCCACGATCGCGCGCCATTTCAATGATCGCGCGGGCGAAGGCCGGATCGCGAACGAGCAGTCCCAGCGGCACTTCCCACGAGGTCATCCAACGCTCGATCGTCTGAATCCCCCGCCGCCAGTGACCATGCGTGTTGGACCCGTCGACAGATTTTGTGCCGAGCCAGCCGTCGAAACCTTTCTCCCGCGCACGTTTTTCCATGGCGGTGGCCTGGAGCGCGGTGGCCTTGTCGCCGACCTGAAGGATCGCGGCCAGATAGCGGAACCCGCGGTCCAGCAGGTGGTCGGCTACGAGCTTGCCACTGGCAGCGTAGTCAGGGAACACGCCCGGCAGGTTCTTGGCGGGGGAGGAGAGCCAGACATTCACGGCCGGCACGTGCAGGCGACGGGCTCGCTCAGCGCCGAGGTGCGTGATGCGGCCAATGATCCCGTCATAGGGGATGGCCCCTCCGAGCCGAGTGGGCAACGAGCGGTCGGCCCACTCGTCCACGACCAGTCGCCATTCCGGATGCCCCCTCGCGAATTCCGTGATGCCGCTAAACACGGACACATGCCGCTTGAACGGCCGGTCCAACTGCATCATCACGCCAATTCGCTTGATGTCACCCATACCGACCCTCCCTCGGGGCTGGCTCGACTTCCGAAGGCCGAGCCGCCTCCCCCCACGCCCTGTCCGCCCTGCCGAGCAGCTTTCATTCTCGTTGGATTGTGCCAAATCCTGCTGGCAAAGCAACAGATCATGCGGGTGGGATCGGGTATGATTCATTTCGTCATGGACAGGTGCTTCATGCTCGGGTGGGATTTTGGACTCCGTAACTGTTGATTCTGTTCTTTATTGCTTTGGCGAAAGGTGCCGCATGAACGTTCGAAATCGAGTTGCCCCTGGGATGGCCCTGCTCGTGGCCATGCTGGCCGTCAACGGTGGCGTAGCCGTAGCCCAGACCACCTACTACTGGGACTCAAACGGTGCGACAGCCGGTTTTGGTTCAGCGAACGGCACATAGGGCACGTCCACCTTCTGGAGCACCGACAGTGCCGGCACGTCGGCCACGGCCAACACGACGATCACCAGCGTTGACGACATCAACTTCGGCACCGCCTCCGCCGGCTACACGGGCGGCCGCACCGTCACGGTAAGCGGCACGCAGGACGTGAACGACATCACGTTTGGCTCGGCCTCGGGAGCAGTCACCCTGACTGCTGGGACCGTGACTCTCGGGGGCACAACACCCACCATCACCGTCAACAACGCGACGAGCACGATCGCCAGCCAAATCTCCGGAAGCGCTGGCCTGATCAAGACTGGCTCGGGCATCCTAATCCTCTCCAACACCGCCAATGACTGGTCCGGCAACACCGTCGTCAACGGCGGTGTCTTGCAACTCGGCACAGGCTTCGGCAACACGAATTCGATCCCCGGCGGGATTTCGGGCAATCCCGTCACGGGCAGCAACCTTGAACTCAACGGCGGCATTGTATCCTACTGGTTTAGTTTCGGACGAACCCTCGGAACCGGCGACGGTGAGATCCAACTGACCGGCGGTGTGAGCGGCTTCACCCAGAAGCAGGGAGACCGGCAAGATTTGACCTTCGGCACCGACGGCTCGGAAGTCCAATGGGGCACCGCCACCTTCAATCCAACGACGCTCGTGCTGAACGACGCGGCCGCGGGAGCGGCGGCACCGATCAGGTTCAATAACGCCCTCGACCTCAACGGTGCCGATCGCACCGTTGCGACGAATTCGACGGCCCTCACGGGAAACAATAACGCCTTCGGCCGCGTGATCGAGACGGGCGCTCTTCTCAACTACGACATCCGCAACACCGATGTCGGCAATACCGCCGCCTTGATTAAGACCGGCGCCGGCAAACTGGCCCTCGACGGCACCAACACCTACGACGGCGGCACCACCATCAGCCAGGGCGGCGTGCTGTTCGATCTCACAGCATCCATGCCGGCGACGGGAAGCGTGACCGTTGCCGACGGCACCGAACTGATTGTCAGTGTCGGCAACGCCGGTGAATGGACGACCGGCACCAGCGGTGCGGGCACCTTCGGCGGTTTGCTCGCCGGCGACGGCGGCCAGACCGCGGCGCAGGTGACCTACAGCGGCAACGTGACCGTGGGCGTCAACACGACCACCAACCAGACCTATGCAGGGGACATCGCGAACGTGACCGGAAGCACGAGTACGGCCCTGTCGGTCTATGCCGACGACGGCTCCGGCCAGTTGACCCTCTCCGGCAACAACTCCTACACCGGGGCCACCAAACTTTACGATGGTGCGACCATTGTGGCCAGTTCGGCAAATGCTCTCGGCAACGGTGGAGACATCACCTTCGTCACCGGCGGCACGTTGACCTACACCGCCGCCACCGCAGGCAACGACTACGGCAGTCGGATCATGAACAGCACCGCCGCCATCGCCCTGAACACCAACGGCCAGGATGTCACGCTCTCCGGCATCGCCGCGGGCAACACCGGCGGCTTGACCAAAACCGGGACCGGCACGCTGACCTTCACGGGCACCAACACCTACAGCGGGGCCACGACCTTGAGTGCCGGCACGATCGCCGTCTACGACGGCACGCTCACCACCAGCGGTGGTGCAGTGAGTTTGGCGAGCAACACGACGCTCTCAGTTTTGGGCGGCATCGGCGTGAATTCGACTTGGAATCTTGGCAACCAGGATTTCCAACAGTCGGGCTCAAATGTGAGTAATGTTCAGGTCGTAATCGATGGCGACGGAGTCGAGGGCAGCGCGGTCTTGACCAATGTGAAGCTTCTCATCTGGGGCAGGACTATCACGAACAGCACCCTGCAGTTGACCGATGGTGGCCAGTTCAACGTCACTGGCGAGGTGCGGATTGGCAATCCTTACTACAGCGAGAACGGCGGCGCAAACTTGACCATCGGGGGCGGGACTGCAACCTCCACCTTCAGCGGTGACGGAGGCGATGATTTCTACATCGGCTAAGGGGAAAGGACCGGCTCGAAAGACAATGTGGTCACCGTCAGCACCGGCGGCGTCCTCACCAACGTCAGGGACATGTATGTCGGCCACATCAACAATGGGCAGAACAACGACAACCCCACCACGAACAACCAACTGTTGGTGACCGGAGGCATCGCAAGCATGCGAGGCCTCTCCCTCGGTTACATCCAAACCGATACCAAGGATGCGCTCGCCAATGTGGTGTCAGTTAGCAGCGGCGGGCAACTCTCCACCACCGGGACCACCTTTATCGGCCGCGCGAATAACGCCACGTCCACGTCCAACGCCAACACGGTAACGATCTCCGGCGCCGGCTCTGCCTGGGATGCCGGCAACCAGATCATCTATGTCGGCCACACCAACAACGCCGGCGCCGTATCGAACAACAACATCCTGACCGTGGCCGCAGGTGGCGAGTTGACCAATGTCAGCAGCTTGATCGTGGGCTTCGGCTCGGGCACCGAGACGGGTAACCAGGTGGTGCTCAACGGCGGGACCATCTCGGCGGGTACCCTGACCGTTTCGGCGGGTAACTCCCTGAGCGGCAGCGGCACGATCAATGTCACGAGCGGCGTGACGGTGGATGGCGTGCTCTCGCCCGGCAACAGCATCGGCACCATGACCGTCGGGGGCGATCTCACGTGGAACGGGTCCGCGAGCACGCCGTGGGTCTTTGAACTCGGTCCCGGCAACACGGCCGACCTTCTGAGCATCACAGGCGGCAACGATTTCACGAAGGGCACGGGCACCGGCGGCACCGACTTCGTCTTCGACTTCGCCGGGAGCACGGACGCCGGCACGTTCGACCTCGTGACGTGGGCGGGTGGCTCCACGGGCTTTGTGGAGAGCGACTTCAGCTACACGAACCTCGGCGGCAGCAACACGGGGTCGTTCCAGATCAGCGGCTCGACGCTTCAGTTCGTCGCCGTCCCGGAACCGGCTGCGCTCGCCCTCCTCGCCGCCGGTGGTGCCATCGGCCTTGGGCTCCTCCGCCGTCGTCGGAAGCCGGCCTGAGTCTGCGGCTCCATCAGCGTTCGATCCCCGCACTGCCGTGAGGGGCTTTCACGACGAGTTGTTTAATGAACAGCTATGTCCTCGCCCAGGTGCCGATTTGCTCGCCCGGAAGCTCGCAGGGTTCTCCAACGGCGAACTGGCCGAGCGACAGCGGGCAGCCGAGAGCGCGAAGGCCATGGAGGGTTTCGCAATCGGAAAGCAGCCTGACGGCGATGAGGCGGATGTCGCCGCCGCAGACGGGGCACACCAGTGGAAACACCTCGGCGATCTTCACGAGCAGCTTAGCCTAGCTCGCACATCGTGGCCTCCGAAGGCTTCCCGGCGTTGCCGATTGCCATCGCGGTCACGCGTGGTCGCAGCGGGTAATGGGGCGCGAACACGCCGTGATAGCGATGCCGGTGTTTTCGGGGCGGCGGCGAGTGTGCCCGCCCGACGAATCACGTTCAACCCACCAACGTCGTGAACCCTGGAAGCCCTTGAGTGGTCTCGCACGAACCGCAACACTGTTGCCGATGTGCCGTTGACCGTCCTGTCCTGCGGCCCCCGTGCGTTGGCATTACGGTCGACCTGGCAGCGATCGCTGGGCTCGGTACTGGCTCGGTGTGAGGCCAACCTCCCGGCGGAAAATCTCGGAGAGCCTCGCATTCGGCCAGCTTCGTGACGAGCTGCTCGATCGTGAGTTGTTCTTGAGCCTGCCTGAGGCTCGTGTGGTCCTTGACCAGTGGCGGGTAGACCACAACCACCGGCGGCCGCACGGCGGACTGAAGTGGATGACCCCGGCGGCGTACGTTGCCGGGCTGGATGATATGGGCTCCGGGGTGGTCCCGGGGTCGCCGCGTGGGGTGTCTCCGGTCGGGGCTGCGCCCTTACCTACAACACACCACGCAGACTCTTGTTCACCAACTCTCTCATGAGCACTGGTACAGAAACTGGGGAGGGGTCACTTTCCACAACGGCACAAACGGGCTCCTCACCGTGAATGACCAACTCACACATCAAGAGACTCTGCCGACGGGGCGAGGGCCCCGTGATCATGTGTGATTGTGCCGCGAAGCGTTGCACCTTATCATCCAAGGCTGTTCTCCTCTCACACGAGTTCTTGGTGGGTCTTCGATGCATGCGATGTCCCAGCCACCGAGCTCGACATCCACCGGTCTCGTGCGGCGGGTGCAGGCCGGCGAACCGGAAGCGTGGGATCGCTTTGCCATCATCTACACGCCGCTGCTCTACGCCTGGGCACGCCGGGGCGGCCTGCAACCGAGCGATGCCGAAGATGTGGTCCAGGATGTCTTTCGCAGCGTTCTTGCGAAGATCGATCAATTCCAGCAGCGCGGCCCAGACGCTGGACTGCGGAGTTGGCTTTGGGCGGTGACGCGCAACCGCGTGCGGCTGCACTTTCGCGAGCGAGCACCACAGCCCCATGCCTCAGGGGGGAGCGACGCGGCGATGCAGCTTGCCAACATCCCGGATGTCTGGCAACGCGACGAGGAACCTTCCACCACAGGCGATCGGGAGGCCCTGGTGCACCGCGCGCTGGCGCTGGTCAAAAACGACTTTGCCCCCGACACGTGGCAGGCCTTCTGGCGCTTGACCGTGGACGGGCATGCCGTGGCCGATATCGCAGCCGAGTTGGGGCTGACGACGGGAGCCGTGCGGCAAGCGAAGTATCGCGTCCTTGGCCGGCTGCGCGATGAGATCGGTGGGCTGTAGCCGGCCGTGGCAAGGCCCTCGATGGCCTTGTGTTACGCAGGCGGGCGGGAATCGAGTGACGCAAGCGCATTGATACTCTTGGGCAAAGGCTCCAAGGCGCTGCCCGAGTGATCGATCGCTTTCTTTGAGAGGAGTCGCTGAACATGGCCGACCAACGCAACCCTGATTCATCGATCGATGGCTGGGCGGCCCAATTGGCGCAGCTCGACGAGCAAGCCGAAGCCGGCCAACGGCCCGCCCCAGCCGACGAGACGATCGAAAACCTCAAGGCCGAGCTCGATACCATCGTCGCCACGCTCCGCCGAGAGCCACAGCCCAGCGAGTTCGACCGCGAAACCGGATGCGGACGCCTGACCGAATGGGTGCGGGCGATTGGCCACAACCCGGAAGAGCTGACGGAGCAGACGATCGACCATGACAGCGACCCGCGGCGCACGGCTTTGGCCTCAGACTCCGTGCCACTCGGGACGATCGGTGTGTACGAACTGGTCTCGAAACTTGGTGAAGGTGGCATGGGGGCGGTCTACAAGGCGCGGCACACGAAACTCGACAAGATCGTCGCCATCAAAGTACTCCCTTCCGAGCGGATGAAGGACACGTCCGCCGTCGCACGCTTCGAGCGGGAGATGCGGGCGGTCGGCATGCTCGAGCACCCGAACATCGTCCGTGCCATGGACGCCGGCGAGGCGGGGGGCACGCACTACCTCGTCATGGAGTACGTCCAAGGGATCGATCTGGCGCAACTCGTCAAGCGGCACGGCCCCCTCCGTATAGCCGATGCCTGCGAACTTGTCCGTCAGGCAGCCGTCGGGCTCGAAGAAGCGCACGACAGTCAGATGGTGCATCGCGACATCAAGCCATCCAACATCATGCTGTGTACTGTCGGCAAGCGCAAGCCACCAGTGGTGAAGATTCTTGACATGGGCCTGGCGCTCTTGTCGGAAGCCCACTCGGCCGACGTGCACGGGCTGACGTCCACCGGGCAGGTGATGGGAACGCTCGACTACATGGCGCCCGAGCAAGGGGGTGACAGCAAGAGCGTGGACATTCGCGCCGACATTTATGCCCTGGGGGCAACGCTCTACAAGTTGCTTTGCGGCGAGGCGATCTATCACGGTGAAAACTATCAAACGCCGGTGCAAAAGCTGATGGGCCAGGCGATGCATCCCGCGCCGCCGATTCAGCAGCGACGGCAGGGCGTGCCCGACGCACTGGCCACGGTCCTGCACCGAATGCTGGAGAAAGATCCAAGCCAGCGGATCGCGACGCCGAGTGATGTCGTCAATTCACTGGCGCCCTTCTGCGGTGGTGCGAATCTTGCGGCCTTGCTGAACGACGTGGGATTCGATATCGCGCCAACACAAGACACGCCGCTCACCGAAACCGCCACATCCCCGACTGCCCCCGCCACATCCTCGGCCGGTCGACGATTGCCTCCGTGGGTGCCGAGCGTCGTCGGCGGCGGGTTGCTCGGTTCTGGCGGTATCGCCGCCCTGTTGCTGGCGTCCGTATTCTTTTTCCAGACACCAAGCGGCATGCTGCGGGTCGAGATCAACGATCCCGACGTGAAGGTCGAGGTGATGGCCGCTGGCATCGTGGTCACAGAAAAAGACAAGGAGCCGGTCACCGTCGAAGCTGGCGACCACACGCTGAAGATCTCTCATGGCGACTTTTCCTTTACGAGCGACGCCTTCACCGTGAAGAAGGGGGAAGAGGTCGTCGTCACGATCGAGCGACTGGAGGCGACGATCAAGGTCTCGAAGGCGGACGGCGAGCCGCTCGGGGAAGGGATCGACAAACGGATCGCATCGGTCAATGACCGGATCGTGGAGGTCGACAATCGGATCCCTGCAGTCGGTGGGGAAACGCGCAGCGGGGTCAGTCGTCCCGTCGGGGAACGAGTCGTAGTTGCCGGCAATGTCGACGGCCTGCCCCACGGAGCGATCCGGGCAATGGACGTGAGCCCAAACGACACGCTGATTGCCGCGGCCTTCTCAACGGGTCGCCTCGCCATTCTTCACTCGGCGACATTCGCGGTGAAGTCCGTCATAGGCGACGGGACGGCGGCGATCACCAATCCGCATTGGAGCCCGGATGGTCGGTTCCTGGCTGTCGCCGCCGGTCAGGAACTTCAGATTCTCAAGCCCGACGGCACCGTGGCCGTACGCGTCGTCGGTGCTCCGCTCCAGTTCTTCCAGTGGCATCCCGAGTCTCGCTGGCTCGTGACGGCTTCGAGCCAGCATGGCACGACGAAACTGTGGTTTGTGGATCCCGAGACATCGAAGACGGTCGAGTATGACCGGGGCGAGGTGCGAGGTGGACTCGGCGGGATGGAGTGGTCCAGAGATGGCAAGCGGCTGCTCGCGTCGTGCAGTTCGGGAATCGTCCTCTTCGACGAGGACGGAAAAGTGTCCGAGACGATTCCTCACGAAGGGCTTTTGGCCGCCACGTGGCACCCTGATGGCGAACACTTTCTCGCCGCCGCGTCGGCAGCAGAGAACACTCGTCAGATCGTTCTGCTCGACCGGCAGGGGAAGGTCGTCGAGACTCAGCACGATATCGGACGGGGTCTCACCAGTTTCATGACCGATCCTGAGCTCGGCATCCTCGAGGTTGCAAGCGACGTGATCCGTTATGGGTGGAAGGGCGAGAAACAGCGGTTCGGCGTGCATGGACTGTTCAGCCAGCGGCACCAGGTTCATAAGCGGCCGGGTGCGGTGAGCGGGTACGCCATCCTGTCACCGAAGTTGGAACACGCGCCGCTGCTGCCGCATGTCAACGACATCGCCGACGACGGCACGCCCCGACCGCCACGGCAGTTCAGCGTGGTTTCCCACGCGATCGCCTGGAATGCGGACGGCACCGAGTTGCTGGCCGCACCCCAAAACCCCGAATCTGACGGAGCCCTCGTCGCGCTCGATCCGACGACGGGTGAGGTGGTCCGAACGCTCGGCCAACCGAACCCGGAGTGATGACCGATTGCCACCGTCGAGCCGAACGGCAGGTGTGTCTGAATCAAACCCCATCCAGTCGGGCGAGGAAGGCGTCGTCCCAGGGCGTCACGGGGTCGGCTTCCTTTCGACGGTCGAGAATCTTCCCGGGAAGTAGATGCCACGAGAGGCTTTGCTCGTCCGCAAGATCGCTTCGATCTCGGGAGTGAGGGCGGTCAGTCCGTTGAGGGTCATGACAAAGCCGCGATACTCTGCGAGCGCTGCGGCAGTCTCGCTGTCGATGGTGGTCAGGCCGAGGTCGATCGAGGTGCACCGGAACGCCGCAAACTCTCGCGCAGTCTTTCCGTCAAGTGTGGTCAATCCGCCGAGCGAAAGGCCGCGTTTGATTGCCGAGAGCTCTTTGGCGACCTCTGGAGTGAGCGTGGCCACACTGTTGAGGACGAGCGAGCCTTCCGACTTCGCGAGTGCCCTGGCAACTTCGGGGAGGAGCGTCGTCAAGCCGCTGAGGTCAAGCTGGCCCTTGAACGCTGCGACTGCGTTGGCGGCCTCGGGATGGAGTGTGGTCAGGCCGCCCAGTCCCAGATAGTTGCCTTTGAATTCCGCCAGGGCGATAGCGGCGTCGGTGTCGAGCGTCGCCAATCCGTTAAGGGCCAACGCAACGCCTTTGAACCCCCGAAGTCCTTGGGCTGCTTCTGCATCGATCGTGGATAAACCATTGAGATTCAGCTTGTACGCCTTGAACTTGGCGAGCGCTTCGGCGGTATCAGCGTCGATCCTGGTCACGCCGTCGAGAAGGATCCCCGCGCGGGGGAACGCTGCGAGCTCCCTGGCGACATCCGCATCGAGCGTCGTCAAGCCGCTGAGGCGAAGCCAGCCGCCCTTGAACCCCGCAAGCTCTTTGGCCACGTCCCCGTCGAGCGAGGTGAAGCCGTTGAGTGACAATTGCCCAACCTCGAATGCCGCCGTCAACTTCCTGGCCTGCTCCGGTGTCAGGCTCTCGATCGTGTTTGTATCCTCGGGTATTTCCCATTCCACTTCGTCGTCC
Organism: Pirellulales bacterium; assembly: GCA_041746715.1. Lineage (GTDB taxonomy): Bacteria > Planctomycetota > Planctomycetia > Pirellulales > UBA1268 > QWPN01. Next base: position 44,679 of record JBGTGN010000216.1, read on the forward strand.
GCTGCCATGGCGACACCGACCAACCCCCCGCACAGCATCAAGGAGGCGAGCGTCATTGACAACAATTGCCGGCAATCGAACGACTTCATGGGACAGCCTCGTGGATCAGAACCCGGTCGCAGTCTACCGCCACGCCACGACCCACCCTCAATTCACACCCGGCTCTCGCATCACCCGTTTCGCTCGTCCATTTGCCGTCCCCTGACCTCACGAATAGACGTCTGAGCCAGGTGAGCAAAATCCCAAACACCCGAGCAGTGACGCCAGAATCTGTTTGGCCCGATGAAGACGCTCCGGCGATCGACTTCTTCAGTTCGTCGGCATAGAGCCCACACGGAGCCGTTGCATCAGCGAGCATCAAAGCCGCCCGGACGTTGTTCTCTGACTGGCCAACCAAAGAGCCAAGCAGCGCACCGACATCAAGGACCACCTAAGGCCTCCCCGTGTCGTTGCCGAGTGCATTTTCAAACTTGCTCGTACCGCACCCAGGAGGCGACAGAAGCAACACGCCGGGAGGCTTTGGCGTATGTGTACCTCTCGTCGTGCTCTCGTTGACCCTCCCCAGTTTCTGTACCAGTGCTCATGAGAGAGTTGGGGAACAAGAGTCTGCGTGGTGTGTCGTAGGGAGGGGCGCAGCCCCGACCGGAGACACACACCACGCGTCGCCCCCGGGACCACCCCGGAGGCCGTATCATCCAGCCCCGCAACGTATGCCGCCGGGGTCAGCCAATTCAGGCCGCCATGCGACCGTCTGTGGTTGTAGTCTACCCGCCACTGGTCAAGGACCACAC
>JBGTGN010000217.1:0-19418 GCA_041746715.1 Pirellulales bacterium
CAAGCCTCTTTCTGGATGGGAACCTCGTCATCCACTTCAAGCTCAACGAGCATGCCGGTGGGAGCAATATCGACGTAACGGAGCAGCCCGCTGAACTCAACGCTCTCCTTGATGCCATGAATGCGTTGCCTGATGAGGCTCCTGCGATCATGGCCCGACTCAATCTCGGCCAAATTATCGAGTGCCGGAACGCGAGAGGCGAGGAGTTCCAGATGTGGCATGATCCGAAAAAGCGATGCATGATCTTCAAGCATGCGGTTGTGCAGTCGTCCGCAGGAGGCAGCTCGTCCATTCTGGCGTCGTGCCCGAAATGCTCGGCAATCCTGCCGCCGTCGAGAGATGGAACACTCCCAGATGCCTGCCCCGTCTGCGGCTGCGCGATGAAGGCCTCGCCCTAACGTTCTACCCGTAAGACTGGCTGCTGACCCCCATGGTTTCTGTACCAGTGCTCAAGAGAGGGGTCGGGGTTGGTTCTTGTGGCGTCGGGCTACTCATTCGTTGGCCATAAACGAATCGCCTTCCAGAACTTCAGTACGGTTCCGATTGAGATGGGTCTGGCCAATTCCCTCGGGAGGGTAAGCCGCGCGAGTCGGCGGGCCCTTCAGGCGGGCACCTGGGTGGTCCAGAAGTCCAAGATCTTGCCCGCCTCTTTCTTGGAGAGATCATAGATCCCGACCTCGCGGCCAGTGATCTTCGCGATCTCATCGGCGATCTGCGCCGTGTTCAGGTTGAGCCTCTTGCCCATGGTCAGGATGAACTGGATTTGTTTGTTCGTGGCTGGCTCGGTCGTGCCATTCCCTTGACCACTCGGGGAACCGTTGCCGTTGCCCGCGGACACGGGTGCCGAGGGAGATTCCATGTCGGGTGCGTGATTCTTCAAGCGGTTGTTGAACCGGGGCTTCGGCGGCGTGGCCTTCGGCTGTGCGGGAGCCTTCGCCGGCTCATCGCGACGAGCGATGGAGGCATCACCCTGGTCCCGTTCGATTTCTCGACCGATCGCTTCGTGGGCCAGATCAAAGAGCTCTCGAATTTTCTCCAAGACGCCTTCGGAGTCTTCGGTCGCGAACGGAATCTCACCGTCTAGATTCACGGTATAGCCGGCGCTTTGGTAGTCGCGGGACACTTTTCGTGAGACACCGACGTTGGCGCGTAGCATGGGAAACTTCTCCTGTTGGGGGTTGAAAGATCTGTCTGATGCACTGAGTACCCGAATGACCCGTCAGCTCATGAGGGCCATGTCGACGGCGAGATTCCAAGCCCGGGCTTTGAGCTTTGCTCCGGAGCCGAACCAGCTTGATTGCAAACGGCGAGAGGTTCTGGCTTCCGGAGTTTTTGCTCGGGTTGGACGATGATGATCGACCCACTCCGTGACTGCGTTGTAGGCAGCCCAAGTTGTGGATTTGATGCCGGGCATATCCAAACCGATGCCGGTTTCGAAGATTCGATGGAAGGTTTCGCGAATGTTGTGAGCCCGGGTCGGATCGGCGTGTTCCGGATTCGGATACACCTCCTGGAAATACGCTTCGAGTTGGGACGATGTCGGTGAGTGACCGGCCAGAAAGTTGATCTTTGTCGCCGCGTCATCGAAGAACCTTGAAGCGAGCCCAAGAACCCGACGGGCTTCGGTGATCTTGGTTCCAAGATCGCCTTTGTGGAGGATGCTGATTCCTTGGTCGACGCTTCGCCTTTCGGCGACGTTCAAGGTGTTCTGGCACACGACCCTTACGGGCGTCATGAAGACTCGTAGTGCGGTGCTGCCGTCGTGCGTGTTTGAGAGAAGCAAGAACTTCTCGACGATGTCGTCGGTGTTTCTGACACGGATGGTTTCGGGGAGCTTCGCCAAGAGCCAGACCCTTTCGCCTTTGCCGAGACCTCCGGCCGTGTGGTAGCGAAGGCCGCCATCGGCCACGACGGCGTCAAGAAACCCGAAGGCATGGCTGTTCTGAACGGGAACATAGGCGTTGCCCACAACACCCAACGCTTCATTCGAATCCGTTCGGATGACCGCCTTCCGCATGGGCACTGGCGTGCCGTCGGTGGTGACCAAGGGTCGGAGAGCGACCTCGTAATTGAGGCCTGCGGCTTCGATCGCTTCGCGGGCCGTCGCGGGCTGATCGAGGCGGGTTCCAAGGCGATGCCAGGGGACTTCGCCTGTGTAGAACATCGCCGTCTTGCCGTTGGTTGATGCCAGGTTGTGAGCCACTTGTCTCTTTCCTTGGGGTGAGAAGTCGTCTGACTCTCGTACCCAAGGAAACAAGAAGGGACTGTGGACTCGTCAGCGGTAAGGACGAGCCACGACAAGAGCAAGGCTCTTTCTCATGCGGCCTCACCAAGTTCATCTTGGTTCTGTGGTTGGTACGGTCTGGCGTCGCTCAGGCATCGACGGAGATAGGCCAGTATTCGCATTCGCGATTCGGCCGCATGGATGTGGAGCCGGGCGAAGAGCTCATCATCAACATCGACTTTGACCCAACGCCGCCGTCCGCCTTGAGACGGCACGGGTATCGAGGTGTCATCTGACTGTGTACTCATGGATCGGTCTCGTTGGGAAACTGGAATGGGGAGCGAGGACAAGGCGAACGGTCCGGACGTTGGACTCGTCGAAGCAGGTTCCGAATCTTTTCACCAAGAAGTTCTTCACACTTCTTCCTTGATTGAATGGAACCATCCTTCGATCCCAAGAGAGGGCGAATCACTCGCAGGCACTTCCATTTGCTGGCACTTGGCGGATTGCTCGGAGAGACCTCGGGTTGACCACACAGTGCATTGATCGGTTCGGCTTCCCTCTTCTTGAATCGAGCGATCCGCTCAGCCTGGCTCATCTCCGCCTCGGCCGTCTCAGTTGCTCCAAGGGCTTCTGACTGGTTCTGTTCTTGCTGTGCTTCCACTTCTTTCACTGTCGTTCCTTCTCCCCGACAGGGAGGAATAATCCTCCTATACGTATCCCGGTTGACCACGTTGCGATGGATGCACTCCTCCTCAATCTCGCTTCGTTCACCGGCCGCCAATGCAAACTCGATGGCCTCGTCCTGGCCCATTGACGCTCCTTCCCTGAGATCCGGATGGATAGACACCAGGTAGGTCCGAGGTCTACCAGTCCCGTTCGTGGATTGGCGTTTCTCGAGGGTCATCGTGATGAGCCCACACGCGGTGAGGGCTTCGATCAGCGGCTTGTATCGCATCTTTTGGCAGTGAGGCCACTTCTGGATGACCCCTCGCACCGCAACTTGGGCACTCCACCCATCAGGCGTCGGACATCCATGGAGCTTCGCGAACCGCACGAAGTTGAGTGCAACGGACAGAAGCACCCGATCCCTCGCACGGTAGCCAAGGCGACGTTTGATCTCCGCCACCTCGGCCTTCGCGAAGTGGGACTTGTCGACCGCAGCGTTCGATTGTTCACCTCGCTTGGCCACCATCCATTCGACAATCTTCGCCGTGTGCTGTTCGACCTTTCGCGTGCCGTTCCGGAGATCGGCCTGAACATCGACTGACGTGGTACTTCCTGTTTCGTAGACCCACTTCACGAGCCACGCGGTAGCGTTTGGAGCCCGGAGCCCGCGGACAAAGACCAGGTGCCATGCCAGCCGCATGGACGCCTGGGTTCTCGTGCCAGAGCACCGAATACCCATTTTGATGAGCGATTCAATGTCTTCCCCACTCGGCCGCTGCCGCCCCAGGAGCGAGCGATACTGCGCGATGTCGCCAACTTCTGCTGGTGAACCTTGCACCCTATATCGCTTTGGAATGCCCAGAATCCGAGGGGCCATCCCAGGTCGTCCTGGTGCAGCAGCTTCAGCCGGGTGGGTTTGTTTGGGCCGTGGTGGTGTCTTTTGAACACGACTTGTTCCCCGTGCTTTTCTCTTGGCGTATGCCTCGGCGCGACGTACGCATCGCAGCCAGCGAACCAGAGGAACCTTATGTCGTCGGTACGCCCGAATGAATCGCAGCCATCTCCGAGGGTCATGCTTTCCTCCGGGGATGTAGCCGAACGGCAGACGCATTCCCTTCTTCATTTTTGGGAAGATCTCTATCTGCCCCGGAGATTCGACGATGCCTACCAATTCGAACACACTCTCGATGTAGCTCACCGGGAGTTTCCTGGTTAAGAAGAATCGAAAATGACGCCCGCCTGAAGGTGTTCGGCTCACAAGCACCGACTCCCGTTTGATGCCGAGCCGCTTGAGCGCTTTCATCACCCGAAGGCATCGCTTCCGGAAATCTTCAACGTCTCCGCGGTAGTCCACGTCGAGCCCAACCCACTTCGTGGCCTCCCACGTCATAGGTGCGACCCACCGCGGGTTGATGCCGGGCGTCAGGTTTCCAACGAGATGCCGGAGCACTGCGGCTTCGGGTAATCGCCCGCGTGCAGTCACCCACCCCCGCGGATCATCACTATCACGCCGCGTCGTCGCGTAGTAGGGGCGACCGGGACACAAAAGATCGATCGTGGCCTCGAGGTCAGCTTCGGTGGCTCCAAGAATGCCGAGGCGTTCTTTGCGCGAGTATTTCGACTTAGGTTTACCGGTCTTCGTGAGGAGGCTCACACCGTTGCGAATCGTCGGACTTTCTGGTGGGGCGACAGACATGATTGACTCCGTTTTCATTGGGACGATCGGAACACCTGTTCTTTTTCATTACCCATGAAAAACGAGTCATTCTCGTCTGCGCCGAAGACGACCTACCGTATTCCCACCTCCTTACGCACGAGTGACGTTCGCACTATGATTCCACCACGGCGTGAATCCATACAGATCCTCTTCGGGGAACAATCGCCATGACAAGCATCGAATTGCTCATTCTCTCCATTGCAATGCTGGGCGTAGCGCTCGGCGTCCTCAATCTCTGGCAGTGGCTTCCGTCACAACGGGTGCGGCTGCGGGTCATCCCAAAGATCGCCTTCGATATCGACCCAGGACGGTACTACTCAGATCGATGGAATAAATATGTCGCCCGGCTGCACGAGAATGGAGACCCAAAGCGATGGATGATTGAGGTCGTCAATCTCAGCACCTTTCCAATCACCATTGACGAGATCGGGTTTAGCGACCGAACCCCCGATGGCACTTTCTCGATGGTGGACCCTGAAATTTCGCGCGGGAAGACATGGCCGGTCCGGCTTGAGCCTCGGGAAAAGGCCATCCTCTATAGCACTGACGGAGTCCTTCTGCCTCCGCTGGTTTGGGCGAATCCTTATGCCTACGCGAAAACAGATTGTGGCTGCTGCTTCTATGGGAGAAGCCCGATCCTGATTGAGGCAAAGCAGCGGTCATTGGTCTGACGCCAATGCCATACGGGCGTGACTTTCGGCAGACGCCATGAGCGATGTCCCGCGATCGATACGAGCAGGAATACGGTGAACCCCACTATGCCGACTCTCGTTCAGGAACTTTTTGATGGGCCTCTCGATATCGTCGGGGACGTCCATGGCGAGATTGATGCGCTCAGAGCGTTACTCGGGCACTTGGGCTACGACGAGTTGGGCAGACACCCGCAAGGCCGACACATCGTCTTTCTGGGCGACCTGACAGACCGTGGGCCAGACAGCCCAGGCGTTGTCGCCTTGGTCAGAAAGCTCGTTGACGATGGCCGCGCTCAATGCGTACTCGGCAACCACGACCTGAACCTCCTGCTGAACCACTCAAAGGCTGAGAATTTGTGGTTCTACCACGAGGACTTTCTTCACGCGGGCAGCGTCGTGCCGCAGCAACTAGCGGACAAGCGCACACGAGATGAGGTTGTCGCCCTCTTCTCCTGCCTGCCTCTCGCGTTGGAACGAAGGGATCTGCGCGTCATTCATGCCTGCTGGAATGACGAGATGCTTTCGTTCGCCAGGTGTGCGTCGAACGTTGTCTCGCTCTACCATGACCATGCAGACCGCATCGCGCATGGCATCAAGAGTCACGGGAGCCTGGACTCGATTGACGAGGGGCTACGTCACCAGAACTGCAACCCCGTCAAGGTGCTCACATCGGGCCCTGAAGAACGAGTCGAAATACCGATCGAAGCTGGCGGAAGGCTCCGATACGAACGACGGGTGGAATGGTGGCACACGTATCAGGGCGTCCTTTGTGTCTTCGGGCACTATGGAATCCGCGATGGAAACGACCGACACACGGGGGCTACCTTGTGCGTGGACTTTGGAGTTGGCAAGCGATGGACTGAACGCGTCGAGGGCAAGTCAGAGAACTTCAATTGGCGGTTAGCTGCACTTCGTGTCCCCGAGATGGATTTCGTATTCGACAATGGGGAAGTCCGGAAAGTCTGAGCGTAGGAGCACCTGACAGAGACGGCGAGTCAGGTTCCTGGTTGCCGGCAATCGCTAGACGGCGAACTCTTGCAGAAGGTATGACGTCTTCCGTTGTCGCACACATCTGAAGTCTCTGTGGGTGCAGCGTCGTCTAGTGGGGCAGTTCATTCGTTATGATGCTCGCAGCCTCTTCCGCCCATCGGCGACGACTGAAGCTCCCCAGCCCCCCAATCGCTCCTTCTTGACCTATGACCGCACCTCAGCACGACAAAACAAACGCAGCGGACACAATCGCAGCTATCGCGAGAAAACTGGCGCAGATCGACGGTGTGCAGCCATCGCATTTGAAAGCGATTCTCGAATTTGCCGTCTCCTTGCGGCCAGATGATGCAACGACCTGCGAGCTGCTCCTCGCCCTTGCGAACAGACTTGGCAGCGACCACGAGGATGACGCGGCCTTTGAAGCACTGAACCGTGCAATGGCCACAGGCGGCCGGACGCCCCTGCAAACGGCCCTGGTTCGCATTGCCCGAGGGCAACTCCACTACGACGAAGGACGCACGAAAGAGGCTGTGGACGATTTCTCGGGCGTTCTCAAGATCGAGAACCTGCCCGTCGAACTCGCGGCCGTTGCACTCGAGGGACGGTGGAAGTGTCATGAAGAGCTCGGCAACGCCACGGCTGTGATTCGGGACATGCTTGCGGCGATCGAGATCGGTGCACTCTCCCCCAACCAGGCTGCCGTCTCGTTGCACAACTTTGGGGTTCGCCAAAACATACGCCGGAATTCGAGACTGGCGGCCGAGTACTTTGATGCCGTAATTCGGCTCGGTGAACCGGATCAGTGGGTCGTGGCAAACGCCCTCGGAAATCGAGGCTGTCATTTTGCCGACGTTGGTGACTACGGCACTGCTGATATCTTTTTCAGAGCGTCCATCGCCTGTCCGCTTGAGAACTCCGATGTGCTCGCTCGTTCCAATTTCAACCTCGGCAATCTTCGTTGGACTCAGAAGGCGTATGAAGCGGCTATTCCACTGCTAAGCGCCGCACTGTCAGACGATGAATGCGCAGACACCTTAGCGATAGCGGCCCATTGCAAAAGAGGGCTCTGTTTCGTGCACGTTGGCCGGAACGAAGAAGCCCGGGCCGATCTTGACTTCTGCCTTCGCTGGCTGCGCGAAGGAGGCCGGATCGAGATTCACGAGCATCTTTTTGTTGGAATTCTCGCGTCGGAGTTGGACCGACATGACGAAGCCATCGAGTGCTTCCAGCGACTTGTCAATCGCACGGATGCCGACGCCGAGCATCGCGCTCGAGCGACCTGGGGGCTCGGAGAAAGCCTCATAGACATCGGACGACGAGACGAAGGTCTGGGGCGTCTAAACCACGCCCGCGCCAGCATGGTCGCCTTAGGTCGCGATGATCTCGTGCAGTTGATCGACGAGAGTATCGCCAAGACCGATGGTGCCTCAGGCCAGTAGCTCTGGCTAACTGACTTGCATCAGGGATGGAGGCCGGGGCAGGCAGGTCGAGCAGCGGCGATCGGCGTATCCCATTCCAAGCTTTTCAGCGAGAAGCCGTTCGCAGTCAACCGAGGGGCCATATGGGAGGACGGCATGGCGAGTCGGCGTCTGCGGTCCCCACATGGGGTAGCAGTCTATCCCTCACTCAACTGTGCGAGCCCACTGAGAAACGTCGCGAACCGCCGCAGGTCATGCAGCGCTTCTGGCCCGATGCCGTCTGGATCGAAATGCATTACGTCGTTCCTAATCTCCCGCACTTTCTCGAACTGCTTGACGAAGACACCTCGGTCAATGTTGAGCAGGCACTTCTCCCACATTGCAGGATTCTGAAAAAGTCGGACGTACTCGCCGAAAGTCAGGTCGGCGACGGAGTTGATCTGACGATCGGTATCCTCCGGATCCTTGACGGTTGCTAGGTCGCCCAGCGTGAACTTACCGTCGATGAGTAGGCGCACTCGGCTCTCGATCTCACCAATCAGAAGAAACGGCTCTCCCAGGCTACCAAACTGCTCGGCCACGTCTGATGCAGCTACGATACCGATCACCTTTGCGTCCGTTGCAGATTTTTGCACCAACACCACGGCGTCTCTTGATAGCAGTTCGGCAACCTGGAAGATCGACGCCTCGGCGCTGACTGTCCGAACCTCCTCCATCGCATCTGACACTGTTTCACAGGGGCACTTTAGCGCGAGTCGTCTTCCCAAAGATTTCCAACTGAAAAGCCCCTTCACCGACCGTTCGCCCTGCATCACGGGTAACTGGGAGTAGTCGAGCATGAGCATGAGCGTGATGGCCTCGATCACTTGCATGTTCGGGGTGACGCTGAGCGGCGGCCGGTTAGCTGCGACAAGTTTGCCGACGCTGTAAGAGGGGTCTTGGTTCTCGAGCGTTCGAACAGGCGCTCTGGTGGCGTCGGGCTTAATATCCGCTGTGGTAGTTGCGGTGGATTCACCGACGGGGGCCGCGTCAGGAAGCATCTCGGGCGATGGCGTGGTGGTAACAACGGGCGCAACGGCACTCACGGAGTCCGAGCGCGGGCGAAATGCAACCGATCCATCGATCCAGATGGCATCAAAGTCCGGCACAGTAACGAGGTCGAGTTGTCGTAGCGCAAGTCTGACATCGGAGACGACATGTCGTCCGCGTCGCAACTGACCGAACCACGCGAGTAGCTGCCGGACGGTTTCCGTGCGCTCTATGCCAGCGTCGATATCGTTCTTCACCTTCTGCAGCTCTACAGCGATAGAGGCCATACAAACTCATGATCCTTCTAGGGTGATTTTTACGCACTTTGACTCCAGACAACTCAAAACCGTTGCAGTGGTAGGCGCTCACCAGCACTTCGGCTTCTCTTTTTTTGTCCATGCTTGAGGTCGATACGCCTTGCTGGGGCGGCAACCTGCGGTGGATGGGCGAGGTTGGTTCGAGGCCCGCAATTGTTTCCCGATCGATCTCCACATGTGTTCTACGACCGAGGGGGCATACGCGTCGCGCTCGTTGGAGTCCATTCGGATGTTGGTGCACACGAGACACATAGCGGCATGGATCGTTTCTTGCGGCCAACGGCAGTCCCGATCATAGCGGGCGCAGCGAGAGGCTGTTTTGTTTCTCACGGCGATAGACCGTATCGGTGCCCTATTTTGCGTCGAAATCGGCCTCCTCCACGAGTTTGCGAGTCAGCTTTCGGCCGGGCGTATCAATCGCCTGGACGAGCACTCGTCGGGACAACCCCACGAGGCCCTTTGATCTATTGACGAGCAGTCTGAGCGTCTCGGAATCATCGACCTTGAGCGACCATTCCTTGACCAGGTACGCGAGCAACCGGAGATGCTCTCGTTCGGTCGGCAGGTCGGTCGTGAGACAATGGGCGAACCGACGCTTGAGAGCCAAGAGCCGCTGCTCTTCTTCTTCCCATGAGTCGGTCTTTCTCTTGCTATGAAAATTCTGGGCCGTGGCGTAGACGGTGATCTCTCGCTCCGTGAGAACCGGCCGCAGCGATTCTTCCAGCCCTCGGAAGAACAGCTCGCCGAGCTCATCGATGAACACCACGATATGATCGGCACCGATGGAATACAGCCCGTCCTGAAGCTTGCTTCGCACCACCTCGGGGCTGTCTGTGGCGCCGTTGATGACCTTCAGGTAGACGCGCCCGTGAGGCGTGTCTTGCCACTCGCGCTGCTCCTCGAGCGATTGCGTCGTTGGCCGATCCGGGCGTTGCGATTCACGGAACAAGTACGGGTTGTCGCACTGCACCCGCAAAAGTCCCTGGATCATGGCCGTCTTGCCTGAACCGACGGGGCCCGTGATCAGAAGATTTGAACAGTCCTGAATAGGCACCGTCGCCCGTCGTCTGATCTCCTGCAAGAGCCGACCGTCGCCGGCAATCTTGTCGAGGGGTGTAATGGACGCTTCTGCTTCCCGAGCTGAAATCAACCGATCAATCGTCGTTGTCATCGATACTGTCTCCTATTTCCGCAAGCAACTCGTCAGGTGACATCGTGTCACCGGGTTTCACACTCTCCTTGTTTTGTGGGGACTTCGCGGCGTCGGGGATTAATGACACGTAGTCTTCCGACGTGTCGCTGCCGTCATGGGGCACGATGGCCCGCCAGTCCCATAGTCGTTTTTGTGCCCGCCGCTTCGGCCGAGTCAGGTCGATACCGAAGGCCTGGAGCGCGACTGTGTTGGCTTTGAGCCAAAGGCCCAGCTTGTCGGGAGAATCGGGAAGGGCGTCCGACAGCGCCCACAGGTCGTATTCCTTGGCAACCTCTTTCAGTGAATCCAGAAGCTCCTCGGCCGATCCCGCACCTCCCCCCGTATCTCTGATCAGCGTCGCGAGGCATGCAGCGATCGGGCAATGGCGAAGCGAAGGCTCCGGCTTACGCGTGTCGAGCAATCGGCCTTCGACAAAATCGATGGCCGTCCTCAACAGCTTCGGAGTGGGGAAACCGCCGCATGTCTGACGGTAGCGATAAGCAAGCGACGACTTCACCCTCTGGTCCCGAAGCCGCACCGCGATCCCATTTCCGCCGTTGACGGCCTTGAGCCGACAATAGGCCGTCGCCTCATCGTCGAGGAACGGGTGCATGTCGTCGATGAATGCGATCGCGCGATCGACTTCCGCCTCGCCGGCCTCGGAGGTCGGTTCAGGCGAATCGGCGATGCCCTGGCCAGCCGAAGGGGTCATTTCCCACCCCCCTTCTTGCCCTTGTCGCCACCCGGCTTCAGCCGACGGAGGACCTGGGTGACGCGGGCCCGAGAGACGCCCAGATGACGGGCCAAGGCGGCCCGAGATTCCACGATTCCGGAGTCCAGAAGCGACTGGTAAAATCGGGCGAGACCCATCGGATCCCGCTTCGAAATGATTAACGGTGCCGGGCTCGAATCGGTCGATTTCGAGGAGAAATCCGCCTCGGACGCTTGGAATTGGACCTTGGCTGACTTACGATAAGTCGTGAGCCTCCAAGCACCTACGTCGATGAAACCTTGGTTTGTATCGTGGGTGGATTGGGGAGCTCTTTGATCGCTTATACAAACCAAGGCCCGGCCGGTTAACGGGCTCCCCCGATTTGGCAGGGTCCAATCGGGCTCCTTGTCCGTTGAGAACTCCCATTTCTCCCCGACCGTGGCAGATCCTTGGAGCTCGGGCTGGAGGCGCATGGCGTAGGTGCCGAAGTCGCGGCCAGGATGTCGCCGACGTGCGCCCATGTCGCCATGAATGCCTTGGCGCTTTCGGCCTGCTGGTCGAGCAGTGCCTGCTCATCGTCGAGCTTCGCGAGCGCCGTGTGGTAGATCTTCTCGTCTTTTTCGACCTGGAGGATTTCCTCTCGGACTGAGTCGGGTGTCTTTTTTCCGAGATCCGCAAACACGTCGAGAAGGTTTCGCCTTCGTGACGCCGCCGTCAGCAACTGCTGCTTGAGTGCCGCCTCGCGATCTGCCAATTCATCGCGTCTACCGCTGAAGCCGAGGGCGGCCCTCTCGATGATGCCTTCCTTCACGTCATCGCGCTGGGAGATTTCCACGAGGCGATGGAAGACGGCCATCTCGAGGTCATGGGCTGGTAGTCGTCGAGCCTGGCACGATGCCTTGGTTCCTTCGTGGGACTGGCGGGTGCAGGTGTAGTATCGATATGAGCGTGACCGCCCTGGATAACACGCTCCGACCATGTGGGCCCCGCATTCGCAGTGGAGAAGCCCCGTCAGCGGGTAAACGTTCTTCCGATGCCTTCGGAAGTTTCGGCGTCGCGAGCGGGTGTCCTCCAACCGGTTGCCAACCCGGGCCGCGCTCGACAGGCTCACCCACCGCTGCCATATTCTGGAAACGAACGGCGAAAGCTACCGACTTCCAGGATGCCAAACGGCGGAGACGGGCGCTCGCCTGACGAGGGGATCAAAAAGGCTGCGACAACCCCACGAACCATGGGATATCAACACCACCAAGCGCTGTCGTTTTGGACCGCCCCGCGCCGCCATTTTCGACCGCCGTCAACAACAAGCTGGTCGACCAAATTCACGCCGACCCCGACTTCCCCGACTGGGCCAAGAAGATCAAGGCGCAACACGTCCTCGACGGCATCGAGGCGATCGAGGCGATCGAGGCGGCCTCCACGCAGCCCGACCTCATACGGTTCGCCAAGAAGTAGCCGCCAGATACTTAACCCATCCAGCTCGAGGAGAATCATGACCCTATCCGAATTCTCATTGTCGTCGCGACGTGCCTGGTTGCAGGGTGCCGCCGCCGTAGGGGCTCTCGGCACGATCAGAGGTGCATCCGCTGCCGAAGCATCCTGGAAACCGCCCATGCTCGCGCTCGAGCCGGGGAGGGTGATCCTCTTCCAAGGAGACTCGATCACCGACTCGGGACGCGACAAGAAGATCCTCGAGCCAAACAACGGCAAGGCCCTTGGCAAGGGCTACGCCGCGATGGCCGCCGGCGAGATCTTGGCGGCACACCCCGACCTCAAGCTCAACTGTTTCAACCGAGGCATCAGCGGCAACAAGATTCCTGATCTCGCCGCCCGCTGGGAGGAGGATGCCATCAACCTCAAGCCCGCCGTGCTCAGCATCTTGATCGGGGTCAACGACCTATGGCACACCTTCGCCTTCGGCAACAAATACAAGGCGACGGTCGCCGACTATGAAACCGGCTACCGCGAGCTCATCGACCGTTCGCTCGAAAAGATCCCTAGGGTGAAGATTGTCATCTGCGAACCGTTCACCACCCGCACCACCGACGACTTCAAGGTGCTCGCCGACTACCGTGCGGTTGCCAAGAAGCTCGCGGATGAAAAGAAGCTTTCGTTCGTACCGTTCCAGTCGCTGTTTGATGACGCCGTCCAGGCGGCCCCTGCTGAGTTCTGGCTCTGGGACGGCATCCATCCGTCGATGGCGGGCTACGCCGTCATGGTCCGCATGTGGCGGGAAGTGGTCGGTATCTGAAGCCCCGTCTCGGAAGCGCCGTTGTGCGTCCTGTCCTTAGCCTTCACGCCATTCATGAAACGTCACACCGCTTTTCACACGGTCGCCGCGGCCGTGATCTTCTCCTCCCTCTGTGCCCCCTGCAATTCCGCGCACGCGACCGATCCCGCCCCTGCGTCATCCGCCTCGATCAAGCTCGAGAAGAACCAAATAAAGGGCCCGGACCTGACCGACGGCGGGACGATACCGAAAGAGGCGACCCATTTCTGGGTGCTCGGAGCGACCGGTGCCCGTGGCTGGACCTACACGGAAAAACTATCGACTTCGTTTTCACGCCAGATTGGAGTCACCGATGTGGCGAAGGGATCCCCGGCCGATGGGGTGCTCCAGAAGGGGGACGTGATCCTGGGGGTTTCAGGTGCACAGTTTTCCGGTGACGCGCGCGTGGAATTCGGCAAGGCCCTGACGGCCGCTGAAGCAGCGGATGGCCGGCTGCGCCTGATCCGCTGGCGCGATGGCGCTGTCGAGCAGGTCACGATCCCGTTGCCCGTACTCGGCACATACAGTGCGACGGCCCCTTTCGATTGCCTGAAATCCAAAACGATCTTGGAGCGCACGGCCGACGCCCTCGCCAGCCGGATGAACGAACCGGGGTACGAAAAGCAAAACGCAATTTCCCGCTCGCTCAATGCGCTCGGTCTGCTTGCCACCGGGGATCCGAAATATCGGCCACTGCTCGAGCGAGAGGCCGCATGGGCATCGAACTTTTCGGAACAAGGCTTTGCCGCGTGGTGGTACGGCTATGTCACCACGTTCCTGGCCGAATACGTGCTGGCAACCGGTGATGAGTCGGTCCTGCCGGGCTTGCGCCGGATCGCGCTCGAGGCCTGCAAGGGACAAAGCGCGGTCGGGTCCTGGGGACACCGATTCGCCGGCCCGGACGGTCGCTTGTTCGGCTACGGCATGATGAATTCCCCCGGCGAAGTGATGACAATCGGACTGGTGCTCGCGCAGAAGGCGGGCGTGGAGGATCCCGAAGTCGCCACCGCGATCGACCGCAGCATCAAGCTTTTGCGTTTCTACGTCGGCAAGGGATCGATTCCCTATGGCGACCATGCACCCTACATGGTCGGTCACGAAGACAACGGGAAGTGTGGCATGGCCGCGGTGCTGTTCGATCTGCTCGGGGATGAGGAAGGGACGCGGTTCTTCACTGCCATGAGCATTGCCGCCCACGGCAACGAGCGCGACCAAGGACACACCGGCAACTTCTTCAACATGGCCTGGGCGATGCCCGGAGTCTCGCGCGGTGGTCCCGAGGCCACGGGTGCGTGGATGCACGAGTTCGGTACGTGGTATTGCGATCTCGCTCGCACGTGGCGATGGGAGTTTCCGTTTCCGGGCCAACCCAAAGACAAGATCATCGCCCACAACGGCTGGGACATGACCGGAGCCTTCCTCATCGCCTACGCGCTGCCCCGCAAGGCGATCTTTCTCACGGGGAAAAAGCCGTCCTGCATCCCCGCCCTCGATGCCCGCGCCGCGTGGCATTTCACACATGACGGCCGTGGCTACGAGAGCGCGACTCCGTTCAATGCCTACGACGACCTCACCCCGGAGCAGTTGCTCGACCAACTTGCCAGTTGGTCACCCATCGTCCGCGACCGGACCGCCACCGCCATCGCGCGGAAAAAGAATCTCACGCCAGAGCAGATCATGGTGCTGCTCGACGCCCCGACGGCGGAAGCCCGGTTGGGTGCCTGCCAGGCGTTGACCAGGCTCGGGAGCCGAGCCGCTCCCGCGGTGCCGAAGCTGATCGAGGCCCTGGATGCCGACGAGTTGTGGTTGCGTGTGCAGGCCGCCGAGGCGCTCTCAGCGATCGGGCAACCGGCGATGGCGGCGGCCCCCAAGCTCCTCAAGATGGTCGCCAAAGGCGCGACGAAGGACGATCCGCGGGCAATGGAGCAGCGCTATGTGTCTCAGATCCTGTTCAACGGCAGGAATGGGATGCTCCGGAATTCTCTCGAGGGCGTCGACCGCGAGATGCTCCTGGAAGCCGTCCGTGCGGGCCTGGCCAATCAGGACGGACGGACGCGGGGGGCCTTTGCGAGCGTCTATACGAACCTCTCGCTGGAGGAGTTGCGGCCCATCCTGCCCGAGATCCATCGGGCGATCCTCGAAAAGTCTCCCAGTGGCATCATGTTCGACGGTCAGATCCAGAACGCAGGGCTCGATCTCTACAGCCGGCACCACATCCGCGAGGGCATCGAGATGATCGCCAACTACACGCGCCTGCAGAAACCGCACGGCAGTGACTCGAATCTCCCCAGGCTCCTGAAGATGCTGAATCGCTACGGTGCGCATGCCAAGCAGGCGATCCCCAGCCTCGAGAAGACGATCGAGTTTTTGGAAGACCCGAATCGCAAGGATTTCCCTCACAAGCTCGGTCTTCAGATGGCGGAAGTCGTCCGCCAGTCGATTCACGAAATCGAGCAGTTGGAAGACACTCCCGAACTGATCGACTTGAATCTTGGAACGACGAATCCCTGAAACTCCGCACCCTAGGTCCACGAACCCAATGCTCCAGTTCACCGATTCACGCGCCGCCGCGCGCCTGATCGCGACGTGCCTTCTCGCTCTGACGACCGCCACGCTTTGTCGTGGCGAACTGCTGGTGTACGAGCCCTTCGACTACCAGCCGCATGACCATGAGGTGATAGGACGCTTGGAGGGTCGCAATGGCGGTCTTGGTTTCGCCGAGGCTTGGCGCGACACCGCGGGTTCGCCGGGATTCGCCTTCGTCTACGATTCCCGCGGCAACCTGGAGAAGCTCTACGGGGGCGATTGGGGTGCGGGCCAACCTGTGTGGGACGGCGTGGTCGATAACCTGCCCACGATGGGCGGATACATGGGCTGCTCGGATTGGGACCAGTCCGGTTCCATTCATTCCACCCGCAAGCTGGCCCGCAGCGCCGGCGCGATGGCCAAGGCCAACGGCGGGGTGCTGTGGCTCAGCGCCGTGGCTCACATGCCCAACCAGTCGTTCTTCGCGCCGGTGGGCATTGCGCTCGCTTCGGATGCGAGCGGGTTCAAGGACCGGGCTCTCGCCATGGATGGAAAAGCCGATGCCATTGGTGTCGGCAACGGTCGCCATTTCAGGGAAAGGAAGCGGCTCAATCCGGTCATCTGGAACAACGGGGAGGAGGCGGCGGGCGCTGCGGGAACGAACATCGACGGCAAGAAAGACAACGTCGTCATCGTCAAGTTCGAGTTCGGAGACACCGACACGGTGCGCACCTGGTATTTCGCGGAAGACCAGGAGATGACCGAGGCGGCCTTCAACCAGCATGCAGTCTCTGCGAGCGGTTCGATCGACGAGAACACGCTCGACGTGCTGACCGTCTGCACGATCCTCCCTGCCAACGCGTTGGATGAAATCCGCATCGGCACCGACTTCAAGAGCGTGATCGGCGGGAGCATCCCGCCACGCCGCGACGTGAAAATCACGAAGACGAACTACGACGCGAAGACGGACCAGTACACGCTGGAATGGTCTTCCAACCCGGGCGAGGTGTATGGTCTTTTCGTCGCCCAGGATGCCGGGGGCTACAAGCCCTGCGTTGCCGCGGCGGTGGAAGCCGCGAAGGAGAAAGACGTGACCACCTTCGGGCCCTTCGCCAATCCGCTCAAGGGCACCGGCAATCTGAAATTTGAGATCGGCTTCCCCGATTCCACGCCCCCCTTCATCGAGCGGGTGTGGGGGAGCGGCACCACCGTCAGCGTGATCTTCAGCGAACCGATGATTCCGACCACCTCGTTGTCAGCTGCCAACTACACGATCAAGAACGAGGGGAGCGGAGACGTGGCGGTGCGATCCGTCGCGTTTGATCCGAAGAATGGCTCTGTCACGCTGACGACGCAAACACCGCTCGAGCCCGATACGGCCTCCACCATCGTCACCCGCAACTTGACCGACCGCGGCAACCTTCCGCTTGTCGAGAAGACAGCGTCGCTTCGCACCTGGGACGATGACCCGAAGGGGATCAAGGTGTTCGTCCTGGCCGGGCAATCGAACATGGTCGGCTACGGCCACACGGAGGATGGTCATGGCGGCGCGGTCGGCGGTGCCGGCAGCCTGCGCTATCTCGCGGCGCATGATGCCGAGTATCCGGAGTTTGAGTACCGCTCGCTGTTGGTCGATCCCGAGCAACCCACGACCAGCGCATGGAAGACGCGCGGGAACGTCAAGCTCTGGTGGCGCAATGGTGCCAGTGCCAAGTACGGCGGGGCCATCTTCAAGGGCGACTTGGGCCCGTTGACCAGCAACGGCAAGTGGTTCGGCCCCGAATACGGGTTCGGACAAGTCATCGGCGAACACTACAAGAACGACGACGTCCTCCTCATCAAGACGGCTTGGGGAGGCCACAACCTTGTCGCTCAGTTCCGCTCACCGAACGCGGTCGCCAAGCGAGGCGGCGCCATCGGCCCCTCCTACGTCGAGCTCTTCAAAGAGGCCCGCGAGGTGCTTTCGGATCTTGGCGGCCAGTTCCCCGAGTGGAAGGGTCGCGGCTACCAGATCGTCGGTTTTGCCTGGCATCAGGGGACGAGTGACAAAAGCCCCGACAAGGTTGCCAACGAATACAAAGACAATCTCCCCGATTTCATCGCCGCGGTGCGATCGGAGTTTGGCAAAACCGACCTTCCATTCGTGATCGCCACGACCGGGATGGGCTATGACGGCGGAACGAGCCCTCCGCCATATGCTGACTACCACCCGGTGGAAAAAGCCCAGCTCTGGGTGGCGGGTGTTCCCCGGCCTCCCCATGTGCTCACCGACGACACCCGGGCCTACTACGAGCCACCTGAGAAATCCCCGAGAAACCAGGGCTTTCATTGGAACGGAAACGCCCGCAGCTACTTCCGCGCGGGGCTCGGATTGGGCCGGGACATGGTCAAGCTGCTCGAGGAATAGGAAGATCGGAAACCGATCCCCGCGTTCCTACGGCTTCCCAAGTTCCTGGATCGTCAGCTCCACCTCGCGCAGCCGCCGCTCTTTGTCCATCGTGCGAAGCGCCAGAGCAAGGGACAGGAGGCGAAAGGCTTTCATGAGACCATTCATACGCGCGTGTTCCCAAGGAGATCGATTTCGAATGACCAGCCCGGCAGCATCATACAAGCGGCGGAGTCCACCGCCCGTACTCCCGCATCATGCGCAACCCGGCAGTGACCGCTGGCGACGGTATTGGCTCGGCGACAGCCCAACCTCACGGCGGAAAACAATACTGAGGCCCGAATTCGACTTGAACCCGGCCAGAGCGGCGATTTCCTGAATCGAGCGTTTGCCATCGGTCAACTCCCTCTTCACCAGTTCGATCTTCACCCGTCGGATCTCCTCGGCGACGGTGCGGTTGAGCGACGCTGCGAAGTGGTTCTGGAGCGTCTTGGAGCTGACAGCGAGTTCGGCAGCGACGCTCTTCACTCCTATGCGGCGATGGGAATTGGCTGCGATGAATGCCTGGGCCTTGGCGACAAGCGGATCGGGCACCAGGAACGCACTTGTGCTCTCCCGCACGACAACCCCCATCGGTGGCAGGATGACATGCCGTGGAGGGGCCGCGAGGCTGGTCGAGCGACGAAGAGATCGGCGCTGCGAGTTCCTTCTTCTTTCCCGCTCGGCCTGGGTCATGAGGTCATCGAGAAGCCTGGCGGCCTCATAGCCCACACGTTCAAACCCGATCTCGACGCTCGACATTGACGGCCTGGGCCGTTCGCAGAGCCGCTCCTCGTTTCGAGTGCCGATAACGGCGACGTCCTCAGGAATGCGCCAGCCCCGGGCGAGGCACATTTGCATCACGACCCGAGTGACATCGTCTGTCGTGCTGGCGAGGCCGATCGGTCGTTGCCAACGGTCGAGCCATTCGTGGAGTGTCTTCTGGCTCCTTCGGTGATGGGCAACGGAATCTTCCCAAGTGACTGGGAGATCCAGCACCTGACCCCTCCCCAGTTTCTGTACCAGTGCTCATGAGAGAGTTGGGGAACAAGAGTCAGCGTGGTGTGTCGTAGGGAGGGGCGCAGCCCCGACCGGAGACACACCACGCGTCGCCCCCGGGACCACCCCGGAGGCCGTATCATCCAGCCCCGCAACGTATGCCGCCGGGGTCAGCCAATTCAGGCCGCCATGCGACCGTCTGTGGTTGTAGTCTACCCGCCACTGGTCAAGGACCACAC
>JBGTGN010000218.1:0-23007 GCA_041746715.1 Pirellulales bacterium
TCGCACCCGAAGCGGCGGCGAATGCATGGGCCCGGTTCCTCGCGCCGTGGCGCGGGATCGAACGCTTCACCTACACGCGTGTCGAAAAACTTCCCGACTCGATCGTCGTACCACGCGGCGAACCGACGACGCTCCCTGTCACACTCGCGGCCGAGACTCGCTGGAAGCCTGAGGAGGCGACGGCGCGGATCGGTCGGCAGCCGACCGTGGCAACACCGCTTGCCGACGGCAGCTACACCTTCGATCTCCCGCCGCAGCTTGTGCCGGCGCCGCTTGCCCTCGCGGTAGGTGATGCCCGCAGCCGCGCGATGATCGAGCCCTTGCCTCGGCCTGAGATCGTGGGCCTCGCCGCGGAGATCACGCTCCCTGCCTATCTCGGCCGACCGGGTGTGGTCCGACAGGAGATTCGTGGCGGCACGCTCGCGCCGGTTGTCGGGAGCACGATTGCCCTTGTCGCCACCGCGGATCGCAAGCTCGCCAAGGCAACCGTCGATGGCGAAGAGGTGGCCCCCGACGGTGAAACCATTCACCTCCCGCCGCGGGTCGCTACTGACGAGGCGACCGTGAGCCTCGCCTGGCACGACATCCATGGCCTTGCGGGGTCGCGGCCGCTCGCGCTTGCTATTCAACCGCGAGCCGATGAGCCTCCTGTGGTTGTCGCGATTGATGTGCCGATCAGCCGAGACATGCTCCTCAACACCGACACGCTGCGGTTTCGCATCGCCGCCCGCGATGACTATGGGATTCGCCGCGTGGGGATCGAGTGGGAAGGGGTCGCCGACTGGTCGGGCTCGGCCGATCCGGCGATGCGAACCAAGGGCGAGCGGCTCATCCAGATCGGCGGCAGTGAAATCGACATCCTCGAAGCGGCGGCAACATTCTGCCCCGACGCGCTTGGGATCAGCCCACAGCCGATCATGCTGCGGGCGTTTGCGGAAGACTTCAAGCCGGGCCGCAAGCGGGCCTACTCGACGCCGATGCTCATCTATGTCGTAGACCGGGCCGAGCATGCCCTCGTGCTCAATGCCAGGCTCCAGCAGTTTCGCCAGCAGGCAAGCGAGGTTCGTGACCGCGAGATGGCGCTCTTGGCGGCCAACAAGGAACTGCGTGAACTGCCGGCTGAGCAACTCCTGAACGATGATGTGCGAGGGCGGCTGCTCAACCAGGCCGCGGCCGAAGAGGCCAATGGCCGCCGGCTCGACCGTCTCGTCGATGCGGGCGCCGAGCTCGTTCGCGAGGCGATGAAGAACCCTGAGTTTGAAGCAGGCACCCTCGAGCAGCTTGCCGAAGATATCCAAACACTCGCCGGCATCGCGGAACAGGGCATGCCGGGCGTGGCCGATCTGCTGGCGAAGGCCGCGAAGGCATCCTCTGCGAGCGCCGGAAAGGCCGGGCAGCCGGGGCAGCCCGGTGAGCCGAAGACCGGCGACGGAACACCAAAGGAATCCGACCAGGCCAAAAGCGAAGGCCAAGGGGGCGAGTCGGGCGAAAAGCCGCCGCAAGTGGGCGAGGATCGATCGAAGCCCGCAGGCGGAGCGGGGGGTGAGCCGCCTTCTGAGGGTCAGCCGCCGGTGCCGCAGGTGGTCGACAAAGAGTCGTCGCAGCAACCGCCCGACGACTCCAAGAGCGAGCCTGGCAAGGGGGGTGGCCAGGGAAGGCTTGGCCTTCCCACCACGCAGGCGGGCGTCGCGCCACCCAAAGAAGGTGACGAGGGGGGCGATGAGCCTGGCGACGATCCGGCGGCTGACGAGGCGCTCGATGAGGCCATTGCCAAACAAGAAGAACTGCTCGAGCAGTTTGCCAAGGTTGCCGACGAGCTCGCTGCGGTGATGGCCAAGCTCGAGGGCAGCACGTTTGTGAAGCGGCTGAAGCTTGCATCGCGTGAGCAGGGCACGATCGGGGACCGACTCGCCGGCATGGCGGCCGAAGCTTTTTCGGTGGCAGCCGGTCGGCCCGAGCGCGTGACCGACGCACTGGGGGATGTCAAGGAGCTCAACACCCGCGAGTCTGAAAAAGTCTCCGCAATTATGGACGACCTCCAGGCCTACTTCGACCGCCGCCAGCTTCCCTCGTTTCGGACGGTGCTCGAAGAGATGAAGGAGCTCGATGTGCTCGGGAGCATGCGACAGCTCTCTGATGGCATCGTGAGCGAGACGGGCATGTCGATCGCCCAGGCCGAGTTTTGGTCAGACACGTTTGATCGACTCGCCGACGACCTTGTGCCCCCTCCCGAAGGGGGTGGTGGCCAAGGGGGCGAGGGTGAACAGCGAGAGAGCGTGCCGCCCGAGGTGGTGCTCGAGACCATGAAGATTCTCGAAGAGGAAACGAATCTTCGGGAGGAGACCCGCGTGGCCCAGCAGACGAAGAATGCCGTCACGCCCGAGGAGCGGACTGCGACCATTAAGGGGCTTGCCGAACGTCAGGAGTCGCTCGCGGATCGTGTGGTGGACCTTGTCGATCGTCTTTTTGAAGAACCGGACGGTGAGCGGCAGTTTGGCCCTGAAATCGAGCTCTTTGAGAAAGTCGATGAAGTGATGATCGAAGCCGCAGATCTCCTCGGTGGCAATGAGACCGGTCCGAAGGCGATCGCCGCGGAAACCGAGGTCATTGAACTGTTGCTGGCCGCCAAGGCAGCCAGTGGTGGAGGCGGCGGGGGAGGCGGGGGCAGCGGAGGCTCGGCCGGTGGTGGTTCCACGGGCACGACGAACACGTCGGCACTGGCGCTCATGGGCGCGGGCAATCGTAGCAAAGCCGAGGCCGGCGGCGAGAAGGAGCAGGCCACGGGTGTGTCAGGCCGGGTGCTACCCGACGAGTTTCGCGCAGGGCTCGATGCGTATTTCAATCAGCTTGAGCGAGCGAGGCCATGAGCAGTCCCACAGCAAGAGGGCAACGCGTGACAGGCCTGCGAATCGTGAAGAGCCGAGTGCTTCGATGGGGCTTGGTCGTGCTGACCATGGTGACCTCGGTGACGCCGGTGGCCGTCGCCGAAGGTCCGCTCCTTCGATTCGGCGATCCTGTACCGCGGGATGTTCGCGAGATGTATGAGGCGGGGGTGCGCTACCTTCTCAAGACCCAAGACTCGAGTGGTGCCTGGACCGACGGCCAGGCCGGGCCCGGCGTGACCGGCATGGCCATGATGACGTTTTTAGCCTCGGGAGAAGACCCCAACTTCGGACCCTTTTCCGCAGCGATTCGCAAGGCAATTCGGAGCATGATCGTCGACCAAGATCCAGAAACGGGTTTCCTCGGCGGCGGTCGCGGGCACGACAGCATGTATCAGCACGGCTTCGCGATGCTGGCGCTTGCGGAGGCATATGGTGCCGTCGATGACCGGCAGCTCTGGAGCGAGGCGCCGGGGATGCGGGGCGTCGGTGCGGGGCGGTCGATCGGGCAGGCACTCGAGCTGGCAGTTCGCTGCGCCGCCACCAGCGCCAAGAAAAACCCCTTCGGTGGATGGCGGTATTCGCCTGACGCCCGCGATGCCGACACCTCGGTGAGCGGTGCGGTACTCATGGGCCTCCTCGCGGCCCGCAATGCCGGCATCGAGGTGCCCGATGAAACGATCGACCGGGCGATCAAGTACTACACCCAGATGACCGGCCCCAATGGTCAGATCGGCTACTCCGGCGGGCCCGGTGGTGGCAGCGACGCTGTCACGAGTATCGGTGTGCTTGTGTACGCCATCGCGAGGCAAAAGAAGCTTCCGCAGTTTCCAAAGGCGCTTTCCTATCTGAAGGGCCGCAGCAGCGACGCCCAGTCTGGCGGCGATGGCTATCCCACCTACACCCGTTACTACCGGGCCCAGGCACTCTTTCAGGGTGATGTGGCGGCCTGGGAGAAATGGAACGACGGGCTTGTGCAGGAGCTCAAGAAGGCCCAGGGCAAGGATGGCAGTTTCAGCGGGTTTGCGGGGCGCGGTGGCGGCTTTGGGGGCACCGTCGATACGGCCCTGGCACTCCTGGCGCTCGCGGTAAACTACAAGTTCCTTCCGATCTACGAGCGCTAAGCAATGAACACTCCTCGCGGTATGTCGGCAGTCTCTCGTTGGCGGGTCTCGCTTGTGACCGCGGGGCTTCTCGTGGCCGTGATACCGATTGGCCGCGGCGACGATGCTGCCGAGGGAGCGGCCAAACAAGCGGCCAGGCGAGACGCCGACGCACTCGGCTGGCTCTTGAAGCAGGGGCTGCGTCAGATGGTGATCCCGCAGCAGGCAGCTCCCGTTCCCCAGCGAGCCGTCCGGAAGCAGCTCGAGCAGCAGATCGATCAACAGGCCGCACAACTCGAGCGGATGCTCGAGCCGGTCATGGCAAGCGAGCTCGAGATGGTTCGCCAGGCGTGCAGCGACCTCGAGCCCGCCGCCCGCAAGCCGATCCATGCAGCCAGCCGCGTGGCGATGAAGGCCGCTTCCCGTGGCATGGCGGAGCGGCAGTTGACCGGGCGATTCGGTCAGGATGCGTTTGATCCGAGGCAGGAGATTCGTGGAGCCATCACGAAGGCGCTCGGGGCCGCGGCGCCGGAGCATCTTGCTGCCTACCAACACGAGCAGGAGAACCGTGAGGCGAGGCGGGCTCGGGCGGCGCGGCTGCGGATCGTGGCCACGCTCGACGGCCAGCTTGATCTTTCGGCAGCACAGCGGCAGGCCATCGAGTCCGATCTCGAGAAGCAGTGGGACGCGGCCTGGGTGCAAGTTCTCGTTGACTCTGGGCTCATCAACGATCAGCCGATTGCCCCCGACTTCGCCACCGCCGCGATCGAGCCGCATCTCGCGGCCGCGCAGAAGACCGCATGGAAAGACTGGTGCCGCGATGCGGGCTCGAAGCGATTGGGCCGGCGATTCATGTCATGGCACTTTGACGGGCAAGGGCTCCAGGGCACCGACACGTGGTGGACACAATGAACGCTCCCAAGCAGAAGCGATTGGCGTGGAGCGCGGTCACCATGGTGGTGTGCAGCATGCATGCCATGCTTGTCAGCGGTGTCATGGGCATGACCCAGGTGCATGCCGATGACGAGGTGCTCGTCGATGAGACGCCCGAGAACCAGGGGCAGCGTCAGCCGCACATGATTGACCTCGGGGTCAATTTCGATACGAACCTCTTTGACCGCCATGGCAACAGTTGGACGATTCGAGGCGGCAATATCGCCGTCCGCGGGCAGATCGTCATCGGGGGGCGGGGGGGCAACGTCGTGGTCATGAGCACCGAGAACCGGGCCCCCGAATCCCCCGCGCTTCTCAGAGCCCGCGCGGCCGGGCAGAAGCGGATCGAGCGAATCGATTCAGCCTGCGGGCTCTCGGCCGCCCAGCGGCAGCGGCTGGAACTGGCCTTGGAATCAGATGCCCGACGGTTCGCGGCCGACATTGACGCGACCCGCGCTCGCTACCTCGACCGGCAGGTCAACATGAATGATCCCGCCGGGCAGAAGGAATGGCATGCCTTCCAGCAAGACGTGCAGCGATGCCGCGAGCAGTTGCGCCGGCTCTACGATAGCGGATCACTCCTCGTGACATCGCTTGGTACGACGCTCGACGAGCGGCAACTCGCCATCCTGCTCGACGAACAAGCCGCGCGGCGAACCTACCAGTGGAAGGCGCTCGTGGCCGAGGCTCTCACGAGGCTCGATGACACGCTAGCCCTCACCGAGAAACAGCATGACACGATCGAGATGTTTCTCGTATCCCGCGAACCACCGCTTCGGACCGACATCCCGCCCAACGCACTGGCCGACGCAAACCTCCGCCGCAACCTCGTGCTCATGGTGCTTGCGGATGTCGATGCCAAGGAGTTGCGTGCGGCGGTGAGTGACCGGCAGTGGAAGACCCTTGGGAATCTCACCTCGCAGGGGCGGGCGATGCGTTCGTGGATCGAGCAGCAGGGCGTGCTCGAAACCGGTGCCACGGATGCGCCGAAGGTCCTGCCCAAGGTTCGCGCAAAGATGCGATAGCCGCTCGTCATGCTGCCGGAGCCGGCAGGAGCTCGGGGCCGCCGGACGGTGCGGCGGGCAGTTCCTCCGAGGCCGGCAGATTGTCGGAGCGAGTCGCGGGATCGCGTGGTGGAAGCTGGATCGGGCGAGCGTCGGCACCGAGCGGCTCGAAGGCCTGCGTCACGACGCCCCGGCTGAAGACACCCGGTCGCGAATGGCCGTAGTTGAGATAGAGGCTGGCGTCTCGCTGCCTGGCGCGGCGATGGGCATCGAAGTAGGCCTTGCCCGGCCACGGGCCTTCGGCGAGGAAGACGCCGTTGTATTCCAGAAGCGAACCCTTCCGGAAATGAAGCTGGGCAATGGAGCGATTGTAGTCGACCACCGCCCGGTAGTAGGCGCTCTCCGCCTCGGCCCGGCGGCTCTGGGCCCGAAGCAGCTCATCGAGTGTGACGGTGTTGGCGTCGTAGGCCGCCTGCACCGCTTCCACCTGCCGCTCGGCGGCCACCCGTCGGTTGAAGTTGGTTTGGGCCAGTGCGAAGTTTGTGTCCACATTGCGGATCGCGTCGACGAGCGCGTGGGAGGCCTCGAGCTCCTCGTCTTGAAGCCGGGCCCGCTCGCGAGCGAGTTGGAGCTGGTGATGGCGAACCGTGGCCAGCTCGCGGCGGAAGCCGAGGGGCATGAGGAACTGAGCCCCGGCCTGCCACTCCTGGAACTGCCCGGAGAAGAGGGTCGAGTAGGCATCGGTGCCGGCCAGCGGGTCGAGACCGTTCGCGTCGTAGGGGCTGTAGTCTTGGTTCACGAGCTCCTGGCCCATGCCGAGGAAGCGGTAGCGGCCCACCATGTCGAGCCGCGGGAGAATGAGATTCTTGGCCGCGACGAGCTCGAGCTCCCGCTGCTTGATGATCCACTTCTGGCGGCGAAGCTCGGCCGACCGGGAGAGAGCCTCCACGAGCGACTGCTGCCAGTCGAACGTGATCCGCGCGGTTGTCGGCTCGTCCGCCGGGCGGATGAGTCGGCCGTCACTCGCCGCGATGCCCATCATGAATCGCAGACGGCTTTCCGAACGGTAGACATCGCTGAGCGCCTGCTCCACTTCGCCGCGGAAGAAGAAGTATTGCTCGCGCGCCTGGGCTTCCTTGTCGGCCTCACCCCCGCGCGACTGCTCCACGTAGAGGGCATGAACCTTCCGCCAAGCCTCGAGGGCGCTATCGCGGCCGGCCTTGCGGGCTTCGAGGTTGCGATAGGCGAAGTAGAGCTCCCAGTAGGCCTGCTCGGTGTCGCTCACGAGGTTGCGAACGCCGGCCTCGAAATCAGCCAGCGAGATGTCAGCATTGATTCGCGCGAGGAGCACACCGCGGAAGACCGGTCGACCGTAGAGGTTGTCGAAGAAGTCGGGGCCGGCAATCCGGTTGTAGGTAGCGCCGGCACCCTGGAGAAGCGGCTGGTTGAAGGTGAAGTCGTAGTTGGTCGTGAAGGTCGATGGCACACCGTCCTGGCGGATCGGCGAGTTGTTGTTGTCGTAGAGCGTCTCGTTGGCAAAGCCCCAGGTGGCACCGGTGGCAGTCCGTTTCTGGATACCACTTCGCCAGTTGCCGGTGTCGCCCAGGAACTGCTGCTGGAAAATGAAGTTGCCAACGCCGCCGATATTCTGCGGGCGGTTCTGCCGCTCCCAGGTGAGCGAGCTCGAAAGCTGGGCATCGAAGAGGGCAAGCGCGCTTTCGACGCCGCGGAAGGGATCGGTTTCGGTGATCGCCGGGTCGTAGATCGTGGGCGTCTGGCTCGGTGCCGTTAGGAGCGAGACGGCCGGCTCTCCTGTTTGTGGCCGCGGGCCGCCGAAGCTCGCAAAACGGCCGCCGAGGTTGCGAAGCACCTTTCCATTCTCGAGCGCCGTGCGGATCGCGTCTTCGAGCGACAGCTCCCATATCTCGTCGAACGAGGGGTTCGAGAGGGTGAGCGGCTCGGTTGCCCCGGCTGCCTCGGAGAGTGGCTCTTGGGAGCTGTCGGGGTATTCGAGTTTCTGGATTGCGCCGTTGTAGTGCGAGAGATCGCCGTCTTCGAAGAAGTAGAATGGCTGTTTGGGCGCGCACCCCGGCGCCACAAGCGCGAAGCTCGTGAGGAGAACCCAGACTGTTCTGAGGATGCGTCGCACGGGGGGACTCG
This sequence comes from Pirellulales bacterium, assembly GCA_041746715.1. GTDB lineage: Bacteria > Planctomycetota > Planctomycetia > Pirellulales > UBA1268 > QWPN01. The sequence goes on from JBGTGN010000218.1 coordinate 8,083, forward strand.
TCTGCGGAAGGATCAAAACCGCCGCTGCGCCTCGAGAGCAGGAAGCCGTCAAAAAGACGGCGTTCTTGGCACTGAGCCCCCCAGCTCCGTGCCGGCACCCGAGGCGCAGCGACAGCATGTCACCTATCGGCAAGCCCAGTCCGCAAACTTGGAACAATCGTCAAAGTCGCGCAGCAAAAATAGAATCTGGGAAATGTGGGTAAGTCACTATTTTTGCCCACCAGCGCTTCTTTATCGTTTGGCACATCGAGAGAACTGGACGCATGCGTTGCCCATCCCGCATGACGTCGTGAAGGACCCTGGTTGATTCGATGCCGGCGGCCGCACGAGAATCACTTGGCACGAGCCGCCAAGCATGGTGCGGCACCCGTTTCTCCGTCGCCCCATGGCGTCGATACTCGGGGAACCTACCCTGGCTCGACCCGACGGGAGCGTAGCGATTCCTTGTCTTGCGGGGAAGTTAGGCGACGTCAGCCGACGAAGGCTGTTCTGACCCAGTCGAATCAGGCGAGTCCGACTTCGTGACCAACCCCACGATGGCCTGTGTATTGATCGCGCAAAGTGCTCCAAGCACGAACGTCATGCCAGACTGAATTGCCGGTGCCGCCTCTGCGATACTGGATGCTGGAAACTCCTTCAACTCGAGCGTTACGAGCAGCGTCATAGCCAACGTGGGAACTGCTTGGATCATGAAATAGATGCCGAGAAGCTTTATCCCAATTGCCAGAGCATCTACACCCTTGATGTCGAGGTCCCATTTGTCCCGTGGAATGCCGACTAAGGTGGCCCAGAGTTTCGTGCCGAGCACGAGCGACACCGCGAGGCACAGTTGCAAAAACAGCGTAAAAAAGTTCAGCACACGGTAGGCAAAATCATAACCAAAGCCTGACGGATCGGGGCGTTGGTATACAAGCCAGAGGCCCACGCTCAGTACCGTCGAAAGAGAATGAGCCGTCCAGAAGATTCCGACCAGTTTCGCCAATACAAGGAATAGACGTCGCATGTTGCGGAGATTGCTGGCGGTAGGTAGCAGTGAAGAACGATACGGTGATCTCGCCGTCTCCACAATCGGAGAGGAAACCATCCTGACTGTTGGGAGCGAGGCTAGCGAGCCGCCAATCAGACCGATACAAGCGATTCCTGATTGCTTCCACACAATGAACCAGGAATGCCGAACAAGGCCTTGCAGCAGAATCGCGATGACATCCTGCGGTTTTGAGAATCTGTTGGCTGCGATCGGCTGAAGGCAGGCGGCACGGCCTCCGCGGAGCGAAAACCTACCGCAGTTCAATCGCCGGAAGACTGATCTGGCCGACGCGCTCTTGGCCGCGGCCCTGAGGCGCGGGCTGGCTGACCGCAGCCGCTGGGGCGGAGCCCGCCAACTGCCCCTGCGAGGCCGGTCGCGTTTCGAGGGATTGCATCATCGAGTACACACGCCCGCGGATCGAGGTCGGGATACGTGCCTGGTCGGCAGGACGATCGATCGGCGCATCGAAGACGACCTGCCCAACGAGATTGGTGACCGTGAGCCGTGTCTCGTCGCCACGGGTGAGCTGGATGCGGTAGTCACCATCTTCACGAAGGAGCGTCTCGTCGGAGAGCCGATCGATCGGCGATGGCGTATTGGCGGCGGGTTTTGGCGGCTGCACGATCGCCAGCGACGAGGCCGTGGGCCTGAGCGTGCGGGCTGGCTGGGCGACAGGGGCGGGACGGTGGAGCTTGTCGCCGAGCGGAATGATGACCGTGCGGCCACCACGGAGTACTGTGCACGCGAGCGGGTCTTCGGGTTCGGCGCTTTCGAGCAACGCATCAAGCTGCTCCGGAAGAACGAGAATCTGGTCGTCAAGCCGCACCACCACGTCATGCGGTTCAAAGCCAGCCCGCGCGGCCGATGTGCCGGGCGTCACGTCCTCCACGACCAGGCCGGCGCCCCGCGTAATCGCGAGCTGCCGCCGAAGGACGGCGGACGCGCGGGAGAGTTTCATCCCAAGGCCCGGCATGTTCGAGGGTGTGCTGGCAGCTTCAGACACTGGCACCAGGTGGGATCGTGTTGGCGGGGTCGCATCCACGGCGAAAGCTGCGGCTGCCGTCACGGCAAGCGCGGCCGCTGCAACCTGCATGGCATGACGAGAACACAAGACGTAAGGCGATGTCATGGTCGATTCCGCAGTCGGCAGGGAAACGGGACCGGATTGCCTTGGGGGAGCCTCCAGTGAGGCACCGCCCAGCGAGCGAGTATGTGACGTTTTTTGGTTTGTCATGCCAGTGGACTCCGGCAAGAATTTTGAATCTCGCCGAAAGATGGGTAAGGAGCGGTGATGGCGGAATCATGGGAAACCCCGGCCCGGGGGCGGGAGGTGCAAGCGAGGGGGGGAGGACTGCCCGGCCTCGCCTTGCATAGTGGTCATCGGACGCCCACGCCGATACCTCCTCAGGAAGGTCGTCCAGGAGCCCGCAGTTCCTGGATGCAACGAAGAGGCCTCGCCATTCACCAGGGGAACGTGGACATGTCGGCTCGCATTGCGGCAGGGTTTGGATTGCTCGTGGTCCTTGGCTGGCTCGCGGTGGCCGAGGCGGCGCCCGGGGGCGGCTTCTTTGGCAAACTCACCCGCCCCACGAATCAGCCATCCGGCAAATTTGGCGGCCCCGTGCCTGATCGTCCGCCGCTTGTTCCCGGCACCGGCACGCTCGTCAAGAACGTCGTTGATACGTTCGAGGATGAGAAGTGGAAGATGTACTACAACCATCCGAAGAGCTCCGAGGAACAGGATAAACGGATGCGCGGGCCTCTCGCCAAGAGCGCCAATGGCCGCTGGTTTGAAGGCCCCAAGCGGGGCATTCCCGACGTCGTCAAGCGGATCGAGCTTCCGGCCCCAGGCCTCGAGGGAAGCAAGCACGGTATGCTCCTGGCCACGCTCCACGCCGGCGTTCCCGGTCGCGTCTCCTACACCCAGCAGCAAGACGACCTGGTCTATAACCTTGGGAAGTTCACCGGTGGTCGCGGCATGTCGGCGGGTGACAGCCCGAGCATGGTGGTTCGCGTTTACCTTCCGCCGTTTGAGCAGTGGGAGAACCGGTCGGGCCCCAGCTTCGGATTCCGTGCTGGATGCTTCACGCACGCGATCATTACCGGCGAGGATCACCCTGATAAAGGCAACTATGGCGTCCAGGAATACTGGCCTGGCATGTTCATCTGTTTCGAGGACGGCGACGACGCGAAGTTTGAGAAGGACGGCGCCTACATCCGCGTTCGAAGCGGTCGCAACGGTGGCGAGATCATGGGCAAGCGCGTCGAGGAGCTGGGCTGGTGGACGCTTGGCATGTCGTTCACGCCCGATGGCGTGGTGCACTACTTCGCGAGCCCTGGCGTCGATGACCTCACACCCGAGGATCACATGACGTCGCAGTATCCCTATGCCTACCGCACCGAATGGGTGAAGACCTTCTTCTTCAATGTCTGCACCCATGACGACGGCAAGACATGGAGCACGCCATGGGTCATCGACGACCCGCAGGTCTTCTTCGTGAAGCGGCAGCAAATGGCCGCCCAGCCAAAGACGTCGCGGTGACCGAAACCGCTACCGCGACGTGCGGGTGAAGCCGCACGCTGGGGGCAGAAGGCCCTCGAGGCCGTCTGTCTCGCAGCGGTATTCGAGGGCGTCGCTCCCGTCGGTGAGCATCGTGCAGGTCGCGATCCGGCCGGCATCGACGCCGCGGCCTTCGACGTCGATGGTCCAGGTCTCACTGTCGCGCCGCCAGGTAGCCTCGGCAAACCGGCCATCGGCGGAAAATATCCACGACCGGAATGCCTGCTGTTCGGGATCCCAGCCGATGATCTCGGTCAATTCGCGAGAGGGTGAGGCACCAGCAGGCAGAAGGCCCGGAATCGCAGCATCGCCAGCACGCGGCCGTTCGGCGTGTGCGTCGATTGGCTGCACGGAATGGCACCGCACAAGAAACCCGCCGCCGGGCGCCCAGTCACAGCGGGCCCCCGCAATGACACCCTGGCCAACGTTCTCCCAACAGCCCACGAGCCACGCGAGTTCATCGAGTGGTTGCGGCGTTCCCGCGACCTTTTCGCTCGCCGCCTCTCGCACGCTCTCGAAGAGCCACCGGCCCTCATGTCGGACCGCGACCGCCGAGAACCGACTGCCGATCACCTCACCATCTGCGTAGGCGACTCGTGAAACGCCATCGATCACCGCGACGTCGTTCCGCACAGGCCGAATCGATGCGACATCGATATCAATCGTGGTTGCAGGCTCGGTCGTGAACAGCGCCGTGAAGACCGCCTGCACGGCCTCGCGACCCGCGGTTACTTCGCCGCTGTCAAGGTTCATGTTTTCGGCGGTGGGCGCCCAGTGCGCCGCGGCCGCGGCCGCATCATGACGGTTGAAAGCACGCAGATAGCCCGTGAGCATGTCGCGAATCTCGCCGACAAGAGGCTGTTCCGCGGTCGGCTCGAGGTGGGCCGGCTCCTCGGCTGATGTCAGCCGCACCGTGCTACCCGAGCCGGTGGCGATCCTCGCGGGCATGGCATCGCGTGGCGGGGTTGGCATGGCCCGAGGGGACGCGGCTGCCAGCTCCGCTACGCGAAACGGCCTTGGCTGTGACACGACCACCGGAATGCCGCCGGCCGCCTGGCGGGACGAGGGTCTGTTGGCCGTTCGCAGTTCGGGCTCGGCGGCAAGCGCGTCGAGCCGTGAGGCCGTCGGTCGGCTCTGCGACGAACAGCCTGTGATGCCACTCGCCGTGATCACCGTCACGACGAGCCACGCAAGCGACGACGAACGGATCATGAAACTCGGCGCGTGGGCAGTGGCATACAACACGGAACAAACCCTCCTTGGTGACGGTCGCGTCCGGCTCCTACTGGCCGGTCATTTCGCGAGCCTTCGATCCTACCCGAGGCCGGCTCGATCGCCCAGCCGGCTCCACACGAAGAAAGTCCTGCGTCTATCCCAGAACAGCCGCGTCAAGTCAGGCCCGGCCCATGATGTAGGCCTGCACCTGCACAAGCTCGGTGGCGCAGGCGGCAAAGCGATGGGCGTTTATGTCTCCGATTGACACCATCCCAGCGAGATTCTCATCGCGGTCGATGATTGGTACATGACGCACTCGCTGCCGCCGCATGAGGTCGGCCACCTCCTCGATGGTGGTCTCCGGCGAGACGCAGACAACCTGGCTTGTCATGACATCGCCCACACACGTGGTTTCCGGCGAGCGGCACTCAGCGACGACGCGGCGAAGAACATCCCGCTCAGTGAAAATACCGATGAGTCGGCCGGCTTCCGTCACGAGTAGCGAGCCAATGCCATGTTCATTCATGAGTTGAGTGGCCTGCCGAACGGTTGCCGTAGGCGATGTGGCAATGATGCGGGGCGGTTTTGTCGCTAGCAGTTCAGCCATGGTATCCATGAAAAACCCTCCCCAAAACGCTCACGAATTGCGAATAACAGTCGCAAGATTCTTCCATTATGCATCACGGTGACAGCCGTTCGCAACAAGCGAAAGAGCGAGGATGTACCGCGAGAAACAGCGACCGCCTCGGCGCCGCGTCACCGGTGGCGCTGCCGGCGCGACCGCAACAAAGGCCCCTCGGAGTGCGGGGAGGCCGCAGGGTTTTCTTAAATTTCCCGACCGGACCCTTGAATGCCGTTTTTTTCAACGTAACCTATCTATCTTACCAGGCGGCCGGCTGTTCGGTCGTCTCAGACACTGGTCTGTTCGACCGACCGGCGTCAGGCGAGCTCCCAAGGCACACCCTGCTCGGTCCTTTTTTGTTTGTTTTCAACTTTTGGAGGTTTGGCGTGATTCGAAAATTCTTGGCTTGCATGATGCCAGCCGTCGCCGTCGTCGCCATGTGCTCGAGCACATGGGCGGCCGATTGCGGTGGCTGCGAGAGTGGTTGTGGTGACGCCGGCGCTTGCTGCGGCACCAAGACGGTCTACCAGAAGCAGATGGTTACCGAGATGAAGTCGGTCACCTGCACTGAGTACAAGACCGAGACCCGCGAGAAGACCGTGACGGTCATGAAGCGGGTTCCGAAGACCGAAGAGAAGACTCGGATGGTCACGGTCTGTGTTCCCGAGACGCGAACGAAGACCTGTAACTACACGGTCAACAAGAACGTCACGGAAACCAAGACGTGTGAATACACCGTCCAGGTTCCCTACACTGAAGAGGTCGAGCAGACCTACACGGTGATGGTTCCGGTCCAGGAAAAGAAGACCTGCACCTACACCGTCATGGTTCCGGTGAAGGAAGAGAAGACCTGCACCTACACCGTGAAGGTTCCTTATACCGAAGAGGTCGAGCAGACCTACACGGTCAAGGTTCCCTACACCGAGGAAGTAACGGGTACTCGGAAGGTTATGAAGCGGGTTCCAGTGCAGTCCACCAAGACCGTCCAGGTCCGTGGCGGCCACTGGGAGACGCAGACGGTTGAAGTGCCTTCGTGTGGTACCGACGCCTGTGGCTGCCCATGCCCACCGAAGACCTGCTGCAAGCGGGTTTGGGTGCCGACGTGTGAGACCAAGGAAGTGACCTGCACGACGTACCAGTGCGTCACCGAAGAGGTTCCTTACACCACCTGCGTCACGAAGTGCCGTGAGGAGCAGCGGACCCGCAAGGTCTGCGTGAAGAAGTGCCGTGATGAAGAGCGGACCCGCACCTACTGCGTCACGAAGTGCGTGCCAGAAGAGCGGACCCGTGAGTACACGGTTACGAAGTGCGTGCCGGAGCAGAAGACCCGCAAGGTCTGCGTCTCCAAGTGCAAGACTGAGACTCGCACCCGCGAGTACACAGTCACCAAGTGCGTGCCGGAGACGATGACCAAGGAAGTTTCCTACACGGTCATGGTTCCGTCACAGAAGGAAGAGAAGTACACCGTGTGCTCCTACGAGTGCGTGCCGGAAGAGAAGACCGTGTCCTACAAGGTCTGCGTTCCGGTCCAGGTCACGAAGGAAGTGCCCGTCACCAAGTGTGTTACGGTCGCCGTCGAGGTACCTTGCGGTGGCTGCGGTTCAAGCTGCGGTGGCTGTGAGTCCAGCTGTGGCTGCTGCGAGTCGAGTTGCGATAGCTGCTGCGAGCCGAGCGGCTGCGGCAAGCGTCGTGGCTGCCGTCGCTAAGCACGACTCCTGACACGGTTGTCACATGATTCAGGGGCCGGGCGAGCAATCGCCCGGCCCCTGTTGCTTCCTGTACGACCGGCGGGCCATCCATGGCCCCGGCGGTCTTGCCGCCCCTCCGGGCGGCGGTCGCACCTCCGGGCTCCCGTGCTCGTACCCGCTGTGGCGTGGTGCGCCTGAGCAACCGGATCGCAGACAACAGCGTCTTCAGCGAGGGGTTGCCCATGCCGCGGAACCGGCGTGGAAAACCAGGGACGGTAGGTGGGGGGTCGGCGAACGCTCGAGGAGCCTTGGAGATTTCCCCCATTCGGCCATGAATCGCCCCAGAAGGCGACGGGAAATATCCCGGCGACAATCCGAAGGACTCGCGCAGCGAGCGACTTTTGCCGCCCCCGAGCCGGCGATATACCAAATCCAGATGCGCTCTCGTCTTTTGCCAGGCGGGCGACCCCAGAGCCACCCTACCACTGGCGTTCGACACCGAGGCTCGCACCGAAGAGAAACATGCTGCCGGCTCCGTCGATGCCCGTGCCGCTCGAGGCGGTGTCGGTGAAGTCGAACTGGTTCGGCGCAAGCGCGAGGCCGCTCAGCCAGGCAAGGTTGTAGCCGACGCGCAACGACCAATGCTCCCCGATTGGTCGTACAGCGGTGATATTCATGCTCGAGAGTAGGGCGGTGTTTGTCGTTTCTGCCTCACGGCCTGGACGATACTCGAAGTCGGGTACGAGCCCGGTGGTAATCGGGCTTGTGGACTGATGAAGCCACGAGCCACCGAGGCCCACTTTCATGAAGCCCTCGAGCTCCCAGAGCTCCCACTGGCGGCGGCCGCGCACACCCACCTGGGCGCCCACCATGTTCGAGCTTGCCGCCACACGGTAGGCGGTGGTTGGCACGCCCGGATCGGTCGTGACCCGCAGAAAGGCCGTTTCATCGACCCCTGCCCAGAAAAGACCACCGATCCAGTCGATCGTCGTCTTGCGGCGTACGCGGTGGCCCGGATCGCGAGGATTGCAGGTGGTCGTGTGCCACATCTCAGCCCGAAACATATTGAGCTCGGCGACATTGAGCGCCGAGGTGTAGCCGGCCTGAATGGCATCAGCCGTTTGCCACCCTGGCACGGCAAGCCCGAGGTCTCCCGGCACCGCGAGGCCGTCAGCGAGATCGGCCCGGTGATCCGCGTCCATGCCGAAGAGACCCCAGTAGCCAACCTCCCAGCCATCCCCGTCGCGATCACGCTGGCGGTGAAAAAGCCGAATGCCCGGCGTGGTCTCAAACACCATGCCGCGGTTCGTGAAGACTGTGCTGCCAGGGTTCGGGCCCAAGGGGCCGTCGAGCACGAGCGGCTCGCCATTCGTGCCGTTGCTCCGCTCCCAGAAGAGGAGGTCAAAGTCGGTTTCGGAAGATCCGGCCCCGCGCCTGGTACCAAGACCAGGAAGCGACTGCGCCGGGAAATAGGTCGCCTCACTGGCAGCCGGCGTCGGCGCCCATTCGTCGTTGTCGACCTTCGCAGCGTGGCACACCGATGCCAAACCGACCATCGTCGTGAAAATGAGCAGACGCTTCCCCATCATGATTCCCCCTGTATCCCAAACCCGAGGGCCGAGTGACCCCACGGCACGACCGGCACGACCCGCCCGATCTCACATCGGCCAGTGCCCGGCACAATCATGAGAATCGGTGCGACCGCACCGGATAGACCACGGAGGCTGGGAAAACCTTGCGGCATGGGGGGGCATTTCCCAAGGCGAGGGGCCGGCGCTAGCGACGGGGGTGGCCAGGCGTTACGATTTCCCGGGGGCCCTCGGCGAAAACCGTGCAGGCCGAGGCCCGTTCTTCCTCCCGCGAGGTTTTCGCATGGACCAGTTTCGGAGAATTCAGACGGGCAAGAAGGGTGACGTCTTCATGATCCTGTTCAAGGACAAGAAGATTCTCGACGACGCCGTGCTCGACGAGATTCGGGCCGAGGTCGCCCAATTGCTGGGCAAGGCGTCGGGCCCCGACGTGCTCCTCGACTTCTCCGAAGTCGATTTCATGTCGAGTGCCATGCTCGGCCTCTTGGGCCAACTCCACCGTAAGGTCGTGGGGGGGCGAGGCCGGCTTCGGATGTGCGGCATCAAGCCGGCCATCTTCCAGGTCTTCAAGCTCACAAACCTCGACAAGCTCTTCAGCATCCACAAGGATGCCCCCGCGGCCCTGGCCACGTTCACCTGATGGCGGCGGAAGCAGACGTGGGCAACCCGACCACGGCAGCCGCCAAGGGCGTGGATGTCCTCATCGCCGAAGACAGCCGCATGCAGGCGAAAATCCTGCAGAAGCGGCTGGTCGATGCAGGCCATGCGGTTCGCTGGGCTGAGAATGGGTCGCTGGCCCTCGACATGGCCCGCGAGCGGCGGCCCGACATCATCATCTCGGATATCGAGATGCCCGTGGCCACCGGCTACGACTTCTGCAAGGCAGTGAAGTCTGATCCCACCTTGCGGAGCGTGCCTTTCATCCTTCTTTCCACGCTCGCCGATCCCATCGACATCATTCGAGGCCTCGACGCGGGCGCCGACAACTACGTCACCAAGCCCTACGAGCCGGACTATCTGCTCGGCCGCATGGCGGCGCTCCTCGCCACGCCGCTGAGCGAAAACGACCTCGACGATGCCACGACCCTCGAGGTCGTGCTCGCTGGCCAGACATTCCAGGTCCGCGCTGGCCGCCAGCAGGCTCTCAATCTCCTCGTATCTACGTTCGAGAATGCGGTTTCCAAGAACAAGGAACTGGTGGTCTCCAACCAGGAGCTCTCGGTCGCCCGCGACTCGCTCGAGCGAAACAACCAGGAGCTTACGGCGCTCAACGAGGAGATTTCGCGAATCAACGCCCACATGGTCCGCGACCTTGCGGCGGCGGCCAAAGTGCAGCGGTCGCTCCTGCCGGCCGATGATGTGGCCCTGCCGTCGCTCGATATCGCCTGGCGGTACGTGCCCTGCCAGGGACTCGCCGGCGACTTCCTTAATATTTTCCCACTTGATGAGGAGCGGGTGGGGCTCTTTGTGGTTGATGTCAGCGGCCATGGCGTGCCATCGTCGCTCATGGCCGTCACGGTGGGCCGCTTCCTCACGCCCAAGGTGTCGGATTCATCGATCCTCGTGCGGCAGGGGCCTGGGGGCCGGGCTGTGGTGGCCTCGCCCTCGGAAGTCGCGTGGCAGCTCAACCAACTCTTCCAGGCCGACGAGTTTTCAGGACTCTACTTTACGATTCTTTACGGTGTGCTCCACCTGCCCACCGGCCGGCTCGACTATGTCTCTGGCGGGCACCCGGCGCTCGTGCGGATTCCGGCGGCGGGCGGGCCGCCAGAGTTTCACGCCGCGGAAGGGTTTCCGATCGGCTTCGTGCCCGATGTGACCTTTGAGCACAAATCGTTGATGCTCGCGCCAGGCGACCGCATCTATCTCTACTCCGACGGCGTCCCGGAAGCCATGGACAAGGACCGTGAACAGTACGGTGAGGAGCGGATGGCTGCCTGCCTTGATGGTGGGCGGGGGGGGCTGGTCGAAGCGAGCGTTGCCAGCCTCCTCGATGCGGTCGAAACCTGGTGCCAGCCCAATGGTCCTCTCGACGACGTCACGATCCTGGGAGTCGAGTGGAAGCCATGACCTCATGACCCGTGGCCGCGCGATCATGCCCCCACGGGCGACGAGGCATCGGCCTCGTCGAGCATGGGCCAGAGGGTGTCAATGTTCCCGGTGAACAAGTCGCCGGTGAGGATGCTCGTGATCAGTGATCTTGATTCTGGATGCTCGCGAACCACGCGACCGAAGTTGAGGCCGTCGTAGAAGGCCCGCACGAGCTTCCGCATGCGTTCCATGCCTGTGAGGTATCCAGGGCCCCATGAGCCCAAGGCGTTCTGCGAGGTGTCGTTGCGATCGAGCCCATCGGTAATGGCATCGGCGGCGAGTGCACCGCTTGTGAGCGCGAGCAACACTCCCGACGAGTAGAGCGGGTCGAGGAAACCGAGCGCGTCGCCGACGAGCACCCAGCCATCCCCGGCCACCTGCCGTGAGCGGTAGGAATACTCCTTGGCGATCCGGTGGGGCTGGGTTTGTGTTGCGTTCTCGAGCATGGGAATGAGCCCGGGGCAGCGGGCCACTTCCTCGGCAAAGATCGCTCCCGGATCCTTGGATGTCCGCTCCTGGAAAAGAAACGTGTGATCGGCGACCACGCCGACACTCGTGATATCATCAGCCAGCGGGATGTACCAGAACCATCCCTTCTTTCCTTCCGTCTGAAGAACGATCGTGGCACCGGCATCGCGACCTTGCTCCCGCCTGGCCCCCTTGTAGTAGGTCCAGATTGCTGCCTTTTTGAGATCAGGATCCCACTGCCTCAAGTTCAGCCGATCCTGGATGAGCCCGCTCTGCCCGGCGGCATCCACGACCACGCGGCAGCGAACAGTCCGCTCGCTCCCCGAGTCATCGGCCACCCGCACACCCACGGCACGAGGCACCCCACTCTCGCCGTCTTCAAAAAGCACGTCGAGAACCCGCACGCCTTCCTGCACCTCGACACCCTTTCCGCGGGCGTTGCCGAGGAGCATGTGATCAAACTCCTGACGCGTGACCTGCCAGGTGCGAGAGCTCTCGTGGTTCTTGTAATCGGCGAAGTAAAACGGCGCCGAAAGCTTTCCATGTTCGGAGACAAACTGCACGCTGTGCTTCTCGACAAACCGGCTCCCCCGCATGGACGGAAGCACCCCGAGACGCTCGAGCACCTGGAATGTCTCGGGGATCAGCGACTCCCCGATGTGATACCGAGGAAACCGTTCCCGCTCGAAAAGAGTGACCTTTTGGCCACGTTTGGCTACGAGCGTGGCGACAGTGCTGCCAGCGGGGCCACCCCCAATGACAATGACATCCGGTTCGGCCTGACGAATCATATCTCATGCTCCCTCGACCCTGCGTTGGCGGCCCGCGCTCCTGGCACCGTCGATTTCGATACCGAGGCACCAGGAACGCTAGGACCACCCCCGCCCGGCGTCAAGGGACGCGATCGGGGGAGAACAGTCGCAGGTCAGGAATTGAACTGCTTGAGGGCTTGGAGCGTCGCGAGAGCGCGATCGATGCCTCCGAGATGCCCGACCACTTTTTTGGCTTCTAAAAGATCCCCAAAGGTGATCTCCTTGGCCTTCGCCGCAACCGCCTTGGCTGGCCTGCCCTGCTTCTTGACGACAGCGACAGCACCAGCACGCGCACCCGCCTTGCGACGGCGGCGAGGGCGGAAGCCCATCCGCTTGAGGACCATGCTCACCTGCGGCGAGGACACAGTAATGCCCTGCTTCCGAAGCACTTCAATAATCGTCACCGGACGAGGCTTTTCGCCTTTGGCCTTCATCGCCTCTGCAACCCTGCGAATTTCGGCGGACTTGTTCATATCCTTGGAACCCTTCGACCGCGAAGGCTTCGAATCGTTGGCATCAGCCATCAGGTGTTTGTCTCCCTGAAAAAGAAAACTGTCATGAGCCGCGACCTTCGCGACCGTATAACTTTCACAATACTATACGCATTGCTTTATGATCACAAGTGACCGCATTCATTTTGAGTTCGGTAGTTTCACGAGCATGCATACCGATCTCCCCACACCGAGGGAGTTCTTCTCGTTGATAAAACACTCCTCCTCAAGCACGCGATTCCGTGCGCCCGCCGCACAACCGACGCGGCCATCGATGACAAGCAGCCAACCGGATCGGCCGACAACGAAGCAGCCTGGATGGACATGGAGCTGGATCAATCTCCTGCTCGACGCAGTCCTCTTGATCGTGTTTACCGTGATCTGCTTTGTCGCCGTGGTCGTGCGGTTTGTGTTTCCGCCAGGGCCGGCTGCTGCTGGATGGACGCTCTGGGGTCTCGACTATGACGCCTGGGGCGGGGTTCAGTTTGGCCTGCTGGCTGTTCTGTCCGGGGGGATCCTCGTGCATGTGATGCTGCACTGGTCGTGGGTCTGCAATGTCATCGCCAGCCGGGTTGCTGGCCGCGGGGCCCGCGTGGACGATGGCCTGCAAACGATCTACGGCGTCGTCCTGCTCATCGGGCTTTTGGCTGCGGTCGGATCAGCCCTGGCCGTGGCCGTGATTACCGTCCAGGCTCCTGGATAGCCTGCTCGCAGAACGGGCATCCGGCCGCCGGTTCACCTCGAAACGAAAGGCTTCCGGCGCCTCGGGCGATCGATACACATCCCGTGATCACAAGGCACCACGCGGCCACGGCCTGGAGCCTTTTTCGCGCCGCCAAGCCCAGGAGCGAACCACCCACGCCTGTCGCCACCATGCCCGGAACCGTGCCCGCACCAAAGACCACCATCGTCACCAGGCCTGCGAGTACGTTGCCACTACTGCCAGCGAGCGCGAGCATGCCATAGAGAAGTCCACACGGAAGAAGGCCCGTAAACAACCCAGCAACAAAAACGTCAACGGTCGAGCGGCCACCCAGCAACGCTTTGAAAACCGACGCGCCAGGGCATGCCCCGCCCCCCGCCACCCCCCGCTTGGGAATGATCCCCGTCGCCAAAAACCCCTGGAACACGAGAAACCCACCGGCGACCAGGGCAAGCACCGCTGGCACATTCGTCCATCCAGGCAGTTTCTCGACGAGCCATCCCCCAAAGAACGCCGCCGAGGCTCCCAGCACGGCGTACGTAAAAATCCGTCCGACGGAATACCAACTCTGCCGCCAGAGGTTTGCCCACGGGGACGGTGCCGCCGCGCCGAGGGCCAAGGCAAACGGCCCACACATACCGAGACAGTGGGCCGAGCCCAGGAGGCCTGCACCAAAAACAAGCGGCCATTCGATCATGTCGCTCCCTCTGCCTTCCCGAGACGCAGCGAGTTGCCGACAACCAAAAGGCTCGAGGCCACCATGGCGAGGGCCGCCAGAGCCGGATGGACGACCCCCGAGGCTGCCAGCGGGATGCACGCTGCGTTGTACCCAAAGGCCCACAGCAAGTTCCAGCGGATCGTTCGACGGGTCTCGACAGCCAGATCGACAAGCCACGGAAGATGCGAAAGATTGTCGTCGAGGAGGCAGATCGGGGCAGTCCAGCGAGCGATGTCGGCGCCGCATCCAAGGGCGATCCCGACATCGGCCGTGGCCAGTGCCGCGGTATCGTTGATCCCATCCCCCACCATCGCCACGCGGCCAGTGGCCCGAAGTGCGGCGATCGCCCGCAGTTTGTCAGCCGGTAGGAGCGTCGCCTGCCATGTCACACCGAGCCTGTCGGCCACGGCCTTCACCCGTAGCGGCTGATCCCCTGAGAGGATGGTGACGTACCGGCCACGCGCGACCAGGCCCGCCACCGCCCCCTCTGCGGAAGGCCGCACCTGCTCGGTGATCCAAAACCCGGCCACGACCTTTTCGCCAATGGCGAGCACACAGCGTGATCCCAAGAAGGTGTCAGGAACCTTCTCCGCGATCCATTCCGGGCGGCCGAGCCGAACAGCCTCACCACTGCGTGCTCGTGCTTGCACGCCCAGCCCGGCGACACTCTGCACATCACGGATGGCCGCCGGATCGATACCTTCTCGAGCGATCATGGCGGCGATCGCTTCGGCCGTCACATGCGTGGAACTTCGGGTGAGCGCCGCGGCAAGGGCGAGCGTCTCGTCGCGGTTGCCATCGCCGATGATCTCCATGCGTTCGACGCGGCAGCCCATCGTGAGCGTGCCGGTCTTGTCGAGACAGAACGTCGTCACGCCGGCGAGCCGCTCGAGCGCGTCGCCTTCCCGCACGAGCACATGCCGTCGCATGCAGCGGCCAAC
>JBGTGN010000219.1:0-4923 GCA_041746715.1 Pirellulales bacterium
GTACATCGAGACGTTCTACAATACCGAACGCCTCCATCAGACGTTAAACTACCAGACGCCCGAGGAATTCGAGAGCAACCACGCCGCCAACCTGGCCGCATGAACCAACGATTTGTTCTCCGCCATTGTTGGTCTACCGCATACTTGGCTTGAACTTTAGAAACAGAGTTACACAGGAGACGACCGTATGTTGACAAGAATGCTCGCCACTTTTGTTTCATTATTAGCACTGAGTCTTTTTCTCGGGAGTCCGATCCAGCCTGCCGTCCATGCCCAGCCGACGAAGGCCGTTTTGACGCCGGTCGAAGCACGGGCCATTGCCAAGGAAGCGTACATTTACGGTTTCCCCCTGGTCGAAAACTATCGAGTCATGCACTCGTTCTTCGTGGATCGCGAAGGCCAGGATTTCAAGGCCGAATGGAACCAGATTCATAACGAGGCAAGAGTCTTTACGCCGGATGATCGCACAATCCAGACACCGAACTCGGATACGCCTTACTCCCAGATCGGCACCGATCTGCGGGCTGAACCGCTGGTCATCTCGGTACCAAACATCGACAAGAGCCGCTACTACTCGCTCCAGTTCATCGACCTGTATACCCACAACTATGCCTACGTGGGGAGCCGAGAAACCGGAAGCGACGCAGGGAATTTCCTGCTGGCTGGTCCGGGCTGGAAGGGAGAAAAGCCGGGAGGGATCAAGGCAGTCATCCGCTCCGAAACCGAAATTGGCTGGGTCCAGTTTCGCACTCAGCTATTTACCCCCGATGACATTGGTAACGTCACGAAGGTACAGACTGGGTACCAAGTCCAGCCGTTCTCCAGGTTTCTTGGTACTCAGGCCCCTGCGGCGTCACCCAAGGTCGAGTTTCCCAAACCACTCTCGCGTGAACAGCAGCGGGCATCGGCGGAGTTCTTTTCGATCCTCAACTTTTTGCTGAGGTTCTGCCCGACACACTCCAGTGAAAAGGAACTGATGACCCGATTTTCCAGGCTCGGCATCGGCGGTGGGGAAACCTTTCACGCGGATCGACTCTCGCCGGAGATTAAGAAAGCGATCGAAGACGGAATCGCTGACGCTTGGAAAGACTTCGCTGAGTTCAAGCTGACTCAGCTCGATACCGGCAAGCGGACGGCTGCCGAGGGTTTCGGGACGCGCGAGTTTTTGAAGAACGATTATCTGAGTCGAATGTCATCTGCCGTGCTCGGGATCTATGGCAATTCGAAAGAGGAAGCGCTTTACCCGGCCTACTACGTTGATGCGGATGGCGGCAAGCTCGATGCGTCGACGCACCATTACATCCTCCGTTTCGCTCCCGACCAGTTGCCCCCGGTGAATGCCTTCTGGTCAATCACCATGTACGACCAGCCCGCCAGTCTGCTTGTTGCCAATTCGCTCAATCGGTACCTGATAAACTCGTCGATGCTTCCGGCGATGACGCGAGACCCCGACCGTGGGCTGACACTTTATCTTCAGCATGACTCACCTGGCATCGACAAAGAGTCCAACTGGCTTCCGGCTCCCAATGGCGAATTCTGGGTGGTGATGCGTCTGTACTGGCCGAAGCAGGAGGCGCTGAATGGCACCTGGCAAGCTCCACCGCTGCAGCGGGTTAAGGCTGAAGTGTCCAGAGCCGTGCCGGTGACGGTCGAGAATTTCGTCCGCGCCGAGAGTGACGCCTACTTCGCCGCCACCATCAAGGGGTACGACGCGTTCGGCAAGTTCGGCCACAACCGCCAGCCGACTCCGCTCGATAAGCAGACGGTCATCCGCATGAACCGGGACACGCTGTACTCGGCGGCTGTGTTCGACCTGGACGCCGGGCCGGTGACCATCACCCTGCCGGACCCCGGCAAGCGGTTCCTGTCCATGCAAGTCATAAGCCAGGACCACTACACGCCGACGGTCGTCTACGGCGGGGGCAAGCACACTCTGACCCGGGAAAAGGTCGGCACGCGGTATGTCATCACACCCGTCCGCATCCTCGCCGACGCCGACGACCCAAATGACATCGCCGCAGTCGTCAAACTCCAGGACGCGATCAAGGTCGAGCAACCCAACGGCCCGGGTAATTTCGAGGTGCCAGCCTGGGATCCGGTCAGCCAGCAGAGGGTGCGGGACGCCCTGAACGTGCTGGCCGACACCCTGCCGGACAAGAACCGGATGTTCGGGGCGAAGAGCGAAGTGGAGCCGGTCCGCTACCTGCTCGGGGCCGCGTCAGGGTGGGGTGGCAACCCGGACAAGGACGCCGTCTACCTGAACGTCGTGCCGAAGCAGAACGACGGCAAGACGGTGTACCAGCTGACGGTCAAGGACGTGCCGGTGGACGGGTTCTGGTCGGTGTGCGTGTACAACAAGGACGGCTTCTTCGAGAAGAACGAGGCGAACGCCTACTCGATCAACAACTTCACCGCCAAAAAGAACGATGACGGCTCCGTCACCATCCAGTTCGGCGGGTGCGATGGCAAAACGGCGAATTGTCTGCCGATCACGCCAGGCTGGAGCTACATGGTTCGTCTCTACCGCCCGCAGAAAGAAATCCTGGACGGAACATGGAGTTTTCCTGAAGCCCAGCTTGTGCGTTGAGCAAGTTGACCAACAAATGCACCGCATGAAGGCTTCTGGAGTGCCCCAGGTCCGAATCGCATTTTCCGGGAGTCGACGACGCTTTTGGCATGATGCCTCATGGCATCGTTTCTACCGGGGTCATTTTTCGAACCGCCATCATAGAGTTCGAGTGTCCAACTTTGGCGAGGTCGAGATTCATACGATTAATCGTGATTGCTAAACGACTTTGAATTCAGGAGTTGCATCGCGAATCAACCCAGCGACGTCGCCTTTGATTTCCGAAATCGGCGGGCGGAAAAGTTCTATTGGCGTCTTGTCATCCCGACATTGCAAAAAGCGGTTCGCTGCTGTGACTGGCAGCGAACCGCTTTCTTGTTTGATAGTGGAGATTAGCGGCGGATTTTGAGGCCTGCCCAACAAGTTCAAACAACTGGCGATTTCAGCACCAACGCAGGATCGCTTGTCGTAAGTCGTTGTCGGCTTGAAGGATGTTGAATTCAAATCCCGTCTTCTGTTTCGCGGTCGGCGAGAATTTCTGGAAGGATCACGAGCCCCTCTTGACAAGCAGTTAGTTGCATATACAATCAACGTGAGGAGGCCTGAAGTGGGAGCCGAGCATATGCAAGCGATGATTGACAAGGTCGCCAGCGAGTGCGTTGCCGTTCGGCTGCGCATGCTGAATCGCGTCATCACCAACATCTACGACGATGCTCTGCGCCCGCTCGACCTGAAGGTGAGCCAGATGAATATTCTGGTCGCCGCGGCCAAGATGGGGACGGCTCGTCCCATTGACGTCTGCGAGCATCTCCATCTCGATGTTTCCACCCTGAGCCGCAACGTCGAACGAATGAAGGCGCGTGGCTGGCTGGAAGTTGTGCCCGACGAGGACGGCCGCTCGCAGCCGTTTCGCCTGACGCCGCAGGGAGGCAAGCTCCTGGAACAGGCGGTTCCGGCCTGGAGCGAGGCGCAACGGCAGGTCAAGAAGGTTCTTGGGGGCGGGTTCGTGGAACAGTTGAACCAGGCCACGAAGCGAGTCAGCAAAGGGGCCGCCGCAAGCTGACTTTTTTTACCCACATAGTTGCATATACAACAAGGAGCGGCCATGAAGCTCGAAGATCACCCGACCGTGCAGCGGATTCGTCTCAAGACCGTTCCTTCCGTTCCGCCCAAGACGGAGTCGCTGGATGCCGCGTGGCTGAAGCAACTCGTCCTCGATGCCGGTGCCGATGACGTGGGGTTTGTCGAGATTGGCAGACCCGCTTTGGACGATCAGCGCGAAGACATCCTCAAGGCGTTCCCCCACACCAAGACGCTGATCAGCTTCGTGGTTCGCATGAATCGAGAGGCCATTCGGACGCCGGCTCGCTCGGTCTCCAATCTCGAATTCCACCACAGCGGGGAGGAGGTCAATGACATTGCCCGGAACGTGGTTCAGACGCTGGAAGACCGGGGAATCCGAGCCATGAACCCAGCGATGGGCTTCCCGATGGAGATGGACCAGTTCCCCGGCAAGGTCTGGGTCGTGTCACACAAGCCGGTCGCGGTGGCGGCGGGGCTGGGAATGATGGGCATTCACCGCAACGTGATTCATGAGAAGTTGGGCAATTTCGTCCTGTTGGGGACCATCCTGCTGGATGCCGAGGTTTCAGAGTCCAGCCAGCCGATCAACTACAACCCGTGCCTGGAATGCAAACTGTGCGTGGCCGCGTGTCCCGTGGGGGCCATCTCGCCGGAAGGGGATTTCAATTTCTCGGCCTGCTACACCCACAACTACCGGGAGTTCATGGGCGGCTTCACCGATTGGGTCGAGCAGGTGGCCGACAGCAGCAGCGCCGGCGACTACCGCAGTCGGGTCAGCGATGCCGAGTCCGCTTCGATGTGGCAGAGTCTCTCCTACGGGGCGAACTACAAGGCGGCGTACTGCCTGGCGGTCTGCCCGGCCGGAGAAGACGTGATTGCACCGTTCCTCGCCGATCGGAAGGCGCATCTGAAGGACGTCGTGCGGCCCCTTCAGGAGAAGGAAGAGATTATCTATGTCACCAAAAACTCCGATGCGGAAGACCATGTCGCCAAACGGTTTCCTCACAAGAAGATCAAGCATGTCGGCAACAGCCTGCGGCCGAACTCCATTGAGGTTTTCCTGAACGGAATGCCGAACGTCTTCCAGCCGGGGAAGTCAACGGGATTGAACGCCACGTTCCATTTCACCTTCACCGGCCATGAGCAGCGGCAGGCGACGGTCGTGATCAAGGACCAGAAAATCCGGGTGCAGGAGGGGCATTTTGGCCACCCCGATCTCCACGTGACCGCGGACTCGCAGACATGGGTCGGCTTTCTGCGGAAGGAAAAGAACG
>JBGTGN010000220.1:0-5091 GCA_041746715.1 Pirellulales bacterium
CCTGCATGCCCGCTGTGCCGTGCGCACCTGCTGCCCCGGTGGCGTCGGCCGTGCCGTCCGCACCTGCTACCTCATGGGAACCGCGTCCACCGACAGCATTCGCGGTTCCATTGGGACTGGGACCGCTGCCTACCGCACCACCGTCTGCGCCCGGGCCGCCAGGCTGGGCGCCTGAACCACCGTAGAACTTGGACGGCCCAACAAATTGTGATTCGCTCCCGCCAGCCCCGCCCGCTGCCGACCAACGAGTATCACCACCGGCAGCTTCACCGTTTCCGTTGCCGTTGCCGACGACAGCATCACCTTGGCCCTGCCCGTCCCCACCGGCCCGGAAGCCGCGGCCCGGGCTCCCCGCCGCCTCCGCCTGTTCCTCAGTCCAATCCCACCGTGACTGGTCGCCGAGAACGCTCGGGCCCCCGGCAGCCACCACGCCTCCGCGGGTCGTGGCGGCGCGGTACTGCACGGCTGGCTTCGTTCGCTTGGGTGGCCGAACCTGCGCGAGCCATTCGAGTCGCCTCCGGGCTTCCTCGATGGCGCGTGTCTCCGCGTCGGCAAGGGCCGGATCGGCGGGTGGAAACGTGAGCGTCCAATCCTCGTCAATGAACTGATAGCCAAATTCACTGCCCCAAGACTGGAGCGACTCACGAGCGGCGTAGTAAGCCATCACACCCGAGGGCCGAACAAGGAGCAGCGGATAGGGCTGCGCATTCGGATCACCCGATTCGCCGGGCCGGCTGGCAAGATATTCCCGGGCGGCGCGAAGGGCGCTGGCGAGAGGATTGCCCGGCCCGGGTGGCCCTTCAAAATCGGCCGGACCCAAGCGAATACCCTCTGGCTGAAGGAAGACTCCATCAATGCAGCACTCTATATACAGGGGTCGACGCCGCGTGCCGGAGTCGCCGTCGTAGGGCACAACCGCGTAGGCGGGCGGTCGCTCGGCGGCCTCGCGTTTGGCCTTGTCAACGCGGGCCTTGGCGTCGGCCAACCGTTGTTCGAGATCGTCGAGTGAGCCCGGCTCGTCCTCTGGGGTTTCCTCGAGAGCTGCGGCCGTTCGTTCGAGCGCGTCGAGCTCATCCACAAGGGCTCGCGAATCGGCCTCGACTCCAGCGAGCTGCATCCTCGCCCGCGCGAGATCCTCAATCGTGCGGGTTCGCACGTCAACAAGCTGGTCGATCCGCCAGGCCATTTCGTCGCGGGCACTCTCGAGCTCATCTTCGAGCGCCTGGGTAGCCTTTGCCGCCGCTTCAGCAGCCGCAACGGCCGCGGCCTTAGCCTCGGCTCGGTCGGCCGAGCTACTGAAGAGCACAAGCAAAACGAGGAGCGCTCCCATCGTGCAGAGCAGCACGGCGAGAAACGGGAACAGCGAGATCGATGGCCCTACCTGGGGCCGAAAGCGACTCATGCGGCCTTTCCGACGCGGCGGGTTTCGTCCGTGTCATCGCGGCCCTTGGCCATCGCCCGCGCCGACAGGAGATGAACGGCAGCGGTCAGCGTGGCGAGGGTCTCCTCGAAGCGTCCCGTGGCGGCCAATGCCCCGAGGTTCGCATCAAGGCTTCGCTCCAGGTCCGCCACTTCGCGGGTCGCGGCCACGACGCTTCCGAGGAGCTCAGACTGTTTGCCGAGCGACTCGGCCTGCCTTCCAAGAGTTTCAGTCTGCTTGCCGAGTGTTTCGGCCTGCTTCCCGAGCGACTCGTGATGCTGCTCGAGTCCTGCAACGGCCGTGGCCAGCGCCGTCGCAGCCGCTGTCCACCGCTCCTCGCGACGATCGGCTGACTCCTCGTGGGCCCGTGCGAGTGATTCGGCCCACCGGCCGAGGCTCTCGTCGAGCGTGGTAGCGAGCGCAACCCGCATTTGCTCGCCTCCTTCGCTCACAAGCTGCCGCACCGCCTCACCGGCAGTCCGCTCGAGCGCCTGCCACGCATGTTCCTGCGATTCGAGGAGCCGAGCGGTGCCGCGGCTGACGGTCTCACCGAGCCGCGCCACGGCAAGCGCTGTCCCATCACCACCGAACGATTGAAAGCGACCGGCGAGACTCGACCAGGCCGCCTCATCGACCGTCGCAAGAAGTTGCTGCTCGTAGCGATCGAGCACGAACTGAAGAAACATGAGCACCATCGACAGCGCGAGGGCCGTGGCGGTGGTATCGAACGCGGTGCCAAGGCCCGCGACGACATCCGAGATGTTCTCGAGCTGGGTCGGCGAGAGATTCGCGATGGCGACCGTGATCCCGATCACCGTGCCAAGAAATCCCATGATCGGAATGGCCCACACGATAAATCGCACGAGGCCGTACCCGGCGGAGGCGCGGGCGGCATCGACGTCGGCGAGATACTTGAGGTGGTTCTCGAGATCGTCTGCGGAGCCTGTGCGAACGACGATATCGAGAGCCTCCCGGAGCCGCCGGGGCAGGTAGCCATCGCCGGCCGGAACGCGGGCCACGAGCTCGGCCGCTACGGCAGGGTCTTCGCCTCCCTCGGGGATCGGACCAAGGGCCTCAACGCTGTCCTGGCGAAGCTGCTGGGCCACGATGTCAAGGCATCGCAGCCCGAGCGAAGCAACGCCCACGCAGAAGAGCGTCATCTCCACATACTCGACCCAATGGCCCGCGAGGTAGCGGACGACGAGCGGGTCGGCGATCACGCCCCCGTGGATGAGCGTGAAAAAAAGGAAGGCGAGGGCGCCGCCCCAGAGGAGCGGGGACCGCAGCAGTGCCGCGGAGAGAACGTTGAGCTTCGACACCGGCGGAAACCTCCTCGATGATTGGAGCGGGGGCCGAACCAGCGGTCATGCGGTCATGCGGTCGCTGGGGCGGCCTCATGATTCAATCGGTATGGTTTGCCCAACCGATTGAACAGAAACATTCGGCACGGTGAAACGTCGCTCTCAACGGCCCGCACGTGAGTCAATCAGGGAAAGCCCGGCAAGGCAGGCAATGAGCGGCGGGCTTGTGACGACCTTCGGCTGGCTCTAGCTTCCCCGTTGTCACCCATCACCCGAGGCTACGGGCTGCGGAGGCTCTCATGATTTTTCCGTTTTTCAAGTGGGCGTTCCCTCTCAACCTCAGGCAACCTGCGTGGGCCTGGATCGGACTTGTGGCCGTGACTCTCGCGTCATGGCAGGGATGGGGGCTCGCGTCGCAGCGGCCTGCGGGCATCGAGAGCTCGCCGCTCTGGATCACCGAGAGCCGTATGGACGACGGCCGGCGGCTCCTTCTTGTTGTGGATCAGGCGACCCGCCACGCGGCCATATACCACCTCGATGGGGCCACGGGAACCCTCACGCTTCGGAGCACGCGGGACATTACCTGGGACCTCATGGTCGGCGACTTCAATGCCCAGGAGCCGAAGCCATCCTCGCTTCGGAAAATGCTCCACGCCCCGCCAGCCGCCGAACAGCCCCGCTAGATCGTGGCGAGCCGTAACGAACATGCCGGACGAGACGGGCGTGGCGGTTGCGGTTAGAATGCATGGGTTGGCGGGCCGATGGACTGACAGAGGCGGCTTCCTGGCCTTCCTGGTTGTCCTGGCATGGGATGCCCCGGCCGCCTCGCGGAGGTGCCGATCGATATGGCCGGAAAATTTCTATCGCTTGAGGAATCCGCCCGCAGGCTGGGCGTGACGGTCGAGGAGGTCAATCGCCTCGTCGATAAGAAAGAGCTTTTCCCCATGCGTGGGGGGGGCACCATCAAGTTTAAGCTTGACGACATCGAGCGGGTGGCCAGCGGGATGAGCGGTGCTGGCGGGAGTTCGCCCGACAACGACGACCTGTCGCTCGACCTCGACATGTCGGCCCCGGGACTCGGCAGCGGGCCATTGGCGGCTGACGACGATGATGGCATCCTCGGCGGTGGGGACGAAGACGAATCGATTTTCTCGGACGGCGACGACGGACCTGGCCGTGGCGAATCCCACACCATGATCGGCGGCGGCGGTGGCGCCACGGGAGGCATCGCGTCGGGGGCGTTCGATGTTGATGAGCTTGGCCTCGACTCCCTCATCAGTACGTCGTCACCAGATATTCCCGAAGACGGCGGCACAAATCCGCCGTCGTCCTACGGTGAATCAGGAACCCTCGCTGTCGATATCTCGGGAATCGAGGGCTCTCTCGTCAGCGGCTCTCTGCCGTCGGTATCTGGGATCGGTGGTGGGTCCGGACCGATCGACTCGGGCCTTTCGCTCGAAGGCGACTTCGATGCATCGGGCATCGACCTGGCGCAATCGGCTGTGAGCGGCGACCCCGGTGCCACGGGGGTCGGTCTCACGGGAGCGTCACTCGCGGGTGACGCGTTCGATCTTGGCGCTGACCTCTCCGATGAAGAGAGTGCCTCGGTCGTCATCGCCACTGAAGAGACGGGCGATTCCAGCTTCTTTGAATCCGCCGCTGATGATTCCGCGTCTGTTTCGTTCGACGGGTCCGGTGAATCGGTCGATTTTGCCGGCGCCGCGGGGATGGAATTCGCGGGAATGGACGTCGTTCCAGCATCCCCACCGCTCAGCGTCTGGCAGGTGGTTGGGCTCGTCTTCTCGACCATGCTCATGACCCTCGTTGGCCTCGTGGTATTTGACGTGCTCCAGACCGTTCGTGCCCCGCAGGGCACGCCTATCACGGCCCCTGTTCTCAACGCCTTGACCAAGGCATTTGGGTTGTGACCGGTCGAACGAGGCTGGGCCGGCTATAATTCGGGCATCGGTGGTACCCGCCTTTGCCCGTCGGCCGCCTGGAGCCCATGACACATCTGCTTTCTTCCGCGTTCGGCCAGCGCCCACGCCTCTTGTGGCTCGCCCTCGGATGGCTCGCGATGGCCGCGGCGGGCTGCGGTGATTCAGCCGCGATTCAGCCCGATGACATTCGGTCGTACACCGCACCTGCCCGGTCAAAGCCGATGGTTCGGCGGTCACTTCCTCGAGCGGAAACGAGCCTTCAAATCTCGTACGACACACCACCTGGCTGGACCGATGGCGGCGGGTCTGGGATGCGGCTCGCGACGCTCGTCATCGACGCGGAGGGCACGCCGCACGAGGTCACCATCATTCCGGCCGCCGGCACGCTCGAGGCCAATGTGGCCCGCTGGCTCGGCCAGCTCGACCCAGC